>NZ_JABWRY020000001.1:3176785-3494464 GCF_014269205.2 Pseudomonas kermanshahensis | reverse complement strand
AGCTGCGCCACTGGTCGAACGGGAACTGCGTCTTGCTCGAAGCGCCGCCAACGAAGTCATAGCGCGACGGTGCTTGCAGTTGCGGCCTGCCCAGCACCGTCGCGCGTTGCTGCCAGCGTTCGAGGGATGCCGCAGCCGCCAAGGGGACGGCCGTTGCCTCGCTCGAACGCAGGGGGTGGCGCGGAGTGATGAACGTACCGCGACCGACCACGCCACTGAGCAGGTTGTCATAGGTAAGCCTGGAGTACGCCTCGGCCACGGTCTTGCGCGACACGCCCAGTTGTTCGGCCAGCAGCCGGGTGGGCGGCAATTGGCTGCCGGCCGCCAGGTGGCCACTCTCGATGCCCGCGCGCAGTTGCTGGTAGAGCTGGTCGGCCAGGCCTTTACGGCCTTCCAGGCGGATGTGCAGTTCCATGAAACGATCCGGTGCAGGGGAGTGCTGAGGATAGCGGATCGCACTTCAACGTACAGTGCCAATGCACCGTGTTGCGCCTACAAGCGTGCCGTGCTGACCGTGATGTAGCCTTTGTCGGGCAGGGCGATGCGTATCACCGTTTCATCGGCCGGTGCCTTGTGCTTTTGCTTGATACGCACCCCGTCAACCGCGGCCGCTCGCATCCGGTGGGTGATGGCGCGGCCACTGGCGTCGAAGAAGGCTTCGCTGGCCAGCAGCTCGATGCGCTCGATCAACTGGCGGGTGCGCTCGTCGGTGGCACAGAAGAACAGCACACCCGACAGGTGCGGGTCGTCATCAGGGTTGCTGACCTTGTGGGCCAGCAGTTCACGCAGGGTGTGGCGCAGTTCGGCGGTGGGGCGAGCGGACTGGTGCATGCGGGGCCTCCTCTGGGTCGTCCAGAGGGGATCATGTTTTCAGCTGTCAGGCGCGACAAGTAGGGCATTTCTGACGTAGTTGTGGGGGATTTCTGAAAGTGTTTCAGCCTTGGGATTTTCTGCGCTTATGAGATCGAGCGCCGCCCGCGCGGCGCTCGATCTCCCAGGCGCTGCACATCTAACGTCATACCTATCCCGCCCCCAAACCCGCATCGACAATCTCAACCCAATGCCGCACCGGCGTGCGCCCGGCCCCACCAAGGTGGGCCTGGCAACCGATGTTGGCGGTAACAATGACCTGCGGCCTGCCGCTCTCCAAGGCATTCAATCGATTGTCCCGCAACTGCCGCGACAGCTCAGGCTGGGTCAGCGAATAGGTCCCCGCCGACCCACAGCACAAATGGCCATCCGGCACCGCGGTCAGGGTAAAACCGAGGCGAGTCAGCAGGCCTTCTACCGCACCGCCAAGCTTGAGCGCGTGCTGCAAGGTGCACGGACAATGAAAGGCCACACGCTGCTCGGCGCACAGACCAAGCTGCTCGACCGGCGCTTCGCACAGCACTTCCACCAGGTCGCGAGACAAGGCACTGACCCGCGCCGCCTTGGCGGCATACCGCGGGTCCGCCTCCAGCAAGTGGCCGTAGTCGCGCACGAACGCGCCGCAGCCGCTGGCCGTTTGCACGATGGCTTCAGCCCCCGCCTCAATGGCCGGCCACCAGGCGTCGATGTTGCGCCGGGCGCGGTCCAGGCCTTGGGCCTGGGCATTGAGGTGGTAATCGACCGCACCACAGCAACCGGCTTCGCGAATCGGTTCGACGCTGATCCCCAACCGGTCCAGCACGCGCGCGGCAGCGGCATTGGTATTGGGCGACAGCGCCGGTTGCACGCAGCCTTCGAGCATCAGCACCCGGCGGGAATGCCGTGGCGCCGGCCGTACGCCGGGTGCGGTCACCCGGGCGGGCAGCTTGCTTGTCAGGGCCGCCGGCAGCACCGGGCGCAAGGCTTGCCCAGTGCGGCACAGGGCCTTGAACAGCGCAGGGCGCGGCACCACCGCCCGCAGGCCCCCGTGCAGCAGGCGCTGGCCGAGCGGGCGTGGCACTTGCTGTTCGACCACGGCGCGGCCGATGTCCAGCAAATCGTGGTATTTCACGCCTGAAGGGCAGGTGGTTTCGCAGTTGCGGCAGGTCAGGCAGCGGTCCAGGTGGAGTTGCGTGCTGGCGGTGATCGGTGCGCCTTCGAGCACTTGTTTGATCAGGTAGATGCGCCCGCGAGGGCCATCCAGCTCGTCGCCGAGCAACTGATAGGTGGGGCAGGTGGCCGTGCAGAAACCACAGTGCACGCAGCTACGCAGAATGCGTTCGGCCTCTTCGGCGCGGGGCAGGCGTTTCGCGACTTCACTCAGGTTGGTTTGCATGGTGTGCCCTCATAGGTCTGGGTACAGGCGGCCCGGGTTGAAGATGCCCTGGGGGTCGAGTTGCTGCTTGAGGGCTTTGTGGTAGCGCAGCAGGGCGGCGGGCAATGGTGCGCTGCTCTGTTCGCCAGGTGCGTAGCACGTGGCATGGCCGCCGACGTTGGCAACCGCTGCGCGAATCGACTCCACTGGCGCGCTCGACTTCAGCCAGCGCTGCGCGCCGCCCCAGTCGATCAGTTGGCGCCCGGGTAGATTCAGCTCCCCAGTGGCGTTGGGCACGGACAGCCGCCACAGTGGCGCCGGGTCGTCGAAAAAAGCCAGGCGCTGTTCGCGCAGGTCGGTCCAGAAGCAGCTGTCGAGCACGTCACCTCCCAGGCGTTGGCGTGCCGACTGCACCGAGCCTTCACCCCCTTCCAGGCGCAGGTACAGCGCCTCGCCGTCATGGCAGGCAGCGCTGATCGGCAGCGGCTGCTGGCCCCAGGTGGTAAGCGCCGCCAGCGCCTGGTGACGGTCCATCGGCAGGCATAGGCTCAGGCATTGGCGCGGGCGCGGCAGTACTTTCAGCGACACCTCGGTCAGCAGGCCAAGGCAACCGAAACTGCCTGCCATCAGCCGCGAGACGTCATACCCGGCGACGTTCTTCATCACTTCACCCCCGAAGCGCAGTAGCTTGCCGTGGCCAGTGATCACCCGGGTACCGAGCACATGATCGCGCACCGCCCCGGCCCATGGCCGCCGTGGCCCGGACAACCCCGCCGCAACGACACCGCCGAGGGTCGCTTCGGGGCCGAGGTGCGGGGGCTCGCAAGGCAGCATCTGGCCCGCCTCGTGCAGCGCTGCCTCGACTTCCTGCAGCGGCGTGCCGGCGCGTGCGGTTAGCACCAGTTCGGTGGGGTCGTAGCTGACGATACCGCGATGGCCGCGGGTATCGATGACTTCCCCGGCGACCGGGCAGCCGAGCATGGCCTTGCTGTTGCCGCCCTGGATTCGCAGCGGTGTGCCCAGGATCAGTGCCTGGTTGACCTGCTCCAGCAGGGCCTGACTGATGTCGCGGTCCTTGCCCATCAGAAACGCTCCAGGTTGGGGAAGGGCAACTGCCCGTGGTGCACATGCATCGCGCCGAATTCGGCGCAGCGGTGCAGGGTGGGGATGTTCTTGCCAGGGTTGAGTAACCCTTGCGGGTCGAAGGCGGCCTTGACGGCGTGGAACAGGGTGATTTCGTCGCTGTTGAACTGCGCGCACATCTGGTTGATCTTCTCCCGCCCGACGCCGTGCTCGCCGGTGATGCTGCCGCCTACCGCCACGCACAGTTCGAGTATCTTGCCGCCAATGGCCTCGGCGCGTTCCAGTTCGCCGGGCAGGTTGGCATCGAACAGGATCAGCGGGTGCATGTTGCCGTCGCCGGCATGGAACACATTGGCCACGCGCAGGCCGTACTGTTCGGACAGTGCGCTGATGCCCTTGAGTACGCGGGGCAGTTCGCGGCGTGGGATGGTGCCATCCATGCAATAGTAGTCGGGTGAAATGCGCCCCACCGCCGGGAAGGCATTCTTGCGCCCGGCCCAGAAACGCGCGCGTTCTGCCTCGTCGCAGGCCAGCCGCACCTCGCGTGCGCCGGCCTGGGTCAGCACGGCCGCGACACGCTCGCAGTCGTCATGCACATCGGCTTCGACACCATCGAGTTCGCACAGCAGGATCGCCGCCGCATCCACGGGGTAGCCTGCGTGGATGAAGTCCTCGGCAGCGCGAATCGCCAGGTTGTCCATCATCTCCAGCCCGCCGGGGATGATCCCGGCGCCGATGATCTCGGCCACTGCCCTGCCGGCGTCCTCGACGCAGTCGAAGCTGGCGAGCAACACCCGCGCCACCTGGGGCTTGGGCAGCAACTTGACGGTCACTTCGGTGACGATGCCGAGCATGCCTTCGGAGCCGGTGAACAGTGCCAGCAGGTCGAAACCGGGGCTGTCGAGGGCGTCGCTGCCCAGAGTCAGGCGTTCACCCTCGACCGTGAGAATCTCCACCTTGAGCAGGTTGTGCACGGTCAAACCGTACTTGAGGCAATGCACGCCCCCGGCATTTTCGGCCACGTTGCCGCCGATGGAGCAGGCGATTTGCGAAGACGGGTCGGGGGCGTAGTACAGGCCATAGGGCGCGGCAGCCTGGGAGATGGACAGGTTGCGTACCCCGGGCTGAACACGCGCGAAGCGCCCCTCGGGGTTTATCTCCAGAATGCGGTTGAAGCGCGCCATTACCAGCAGGATGCCTTTGGCCAGTGGCAGGGCACCCCCGGACAGCCCGGTGCCGGCACCGCGCGCCACCACCGGTACGCCGCGTTGGTGGCAGAGCTGCAATAAGGTCTGAACCTGTTCCAGGCGTTCAGGCAGCACCACCAGCAGTGGCACCGTCCGGTAGGCGCAGAGGCCGTCACACTCGTAGGGTTTGAGGTCTTCTGCGCGATGAAGAATCGTCAGGTCCGGCTGCGCATCGCGCAGGGCCTTGAGCAGGGCGGGCAGGTCCACGTCAGGCAGCGCTCCATCGACCCGCTCGTCGTAGAGGATGTTCATTGGGCTCACTCGGCGGCAATTGTTATTGTCGTTGGAAGCGTATCACCCCTTCAGCCTGCGTGTGCCCGCAGCACACCCACGCCTGCTAAATCTGCGAAGAGAAGCAGGCGTGGGTGTGCTGAGTGCAAGGTTTCAATGATTTGCTACAGGATCGTCCTGGGAGAGAATGGCCCGGGCCAGTTCTTCGTCATTGGCCTGCAGACCGGGATGGTCCTTACGTGCCTGTTCCAGCGCCGATTCCACGTAGGCGCCGCGGATAGCACCGCCGCTGGCGACGAAGGCAGACAGCTCGTCACGGGCCGGGATGATCCGTTTGTCGTCCTTGAAGGTCGAATACAGCGAAGCGGAAACACCGGCCGAGGTGGCCACGTCGCCCGCATCGACGCGGGCCAGGGCAGCACCGGCAGGCAGCAGGAGCAGCAGCGCGGGGGCGAGGAATAGGTGGCGCATAGTGTGTTCTCCAGTAGCGTCAAGCCCAAGGAAATAAACCACTCACTGAGTAAGAGCGCTTGGGAGTGCGAGTAGTTCAATCTTTGCCTGGGGACTGTCGCACGCGCTGGTCATGCACGGTCTTGCGTCTTGTGGAGCAGCCTTGTGCTGCGAAGAGGCCGGTACAGACCACAGTAATTCGTGGCTGGTACCGGCCTCTTCGCAGCACAAGGCTGCTCCTACCGGGGCCGCGCATCAACGGCGATAGTAGCGGTGATCGTCCTGATAGCGGTGATGCATGGCCCGTTCATGGCGGCGCTCCCAATCACGACGGCGTTCCCAATCGCGTCGGCGCTCGGCTTCGCGGCGGGCTTGCTCGCGGCGCCATTGTTCGCGGCGCCAGTCGCCTCTGCGATCGTGCCAACGATCATCGTGCCAGTCGCGGTCATCATGGGCGAGCAACGGCGCCGTGTGTTCACCCGCCAGGCTGGCCACGGTCGGCCAAGGGTTTTCTGCCGGTTGCTGTAGCGCCTGAACGGTTGCGGCCGGGGAGACCGCGTTCGAGGTCTTTATCTGTGATGCTGATGCCGAGCCCACCGCCGCGAACGTGAACAGGCTGAGAAGCATCAACCGTGCGACATGCATTTTCATGAGCGAAGCCAACCTCTGGTTCTATTTACCTGTGCAGATAGACCTTTAAATAGGGAAAAGTTCTAGAGGTGATAGGGGTGATTGATTTGGCGCCTATGAGATCGAGCGCCGCCCGCGCGGCGCATCGCAGCACAAGGCTGCTCCTACATCTGTTTCGGGCCAATATTCCTGGGACATGGGCGCGCGACCCTTGTCAGCCCTATCGCACTATCAACCCCCACCCGCCACAAACACAGCCCGCAAATGCCCCCGATAACTGTCAAACGCGGCAATCACCCCGGCCACCACCTCCGCTTCCTCATCAGCCTCCAGTGCCAACCCATCAAGCTTGGCGACAAACTCACGCCAGTGCAGGCCGCGGCCATCGGGGTGGGGCGCCAGGTGTCGGGCGCCCAGGTTGCCATCCAGGCCCAAGCGCTGGGTCTGTTTGAACAGGAACGCCGCCCCCAGGTTCGACCCTTCGCTGCAATACAGCCAACCCAACGCCTCGGCGGGGCTGGCAATGACCCGTTGCGGCGCAGCAGGCAGCGGCAACCCCAAGGCTTGCAGATCTGCCTCCACCGCTTCGAACCGCGATAAATGCACCAACCCCGGAAGGCGTCGATTCAGCTGCTCGTCGCGGTACAACGCCGTCAGGCTGCCATGGAAACGGTGTTGCACCTGCAGGAAGCGGGCATAGCGCTCACGGTCCTCGAAGGGGCGTGCGGCCATGACCAGTGCGTCGACACTGTCGTGGTCGCGGCTGCTGGACGCTTTCAGGCGTGCGCAGCGGCCGGGCTCGGTGAGGCACGTGGCGGTAGTAGTCATTGGGCGTTTCCGTGTCGAGGTGGCGAGGGTGGCATGGTAATCAGATCGCTCAGTCCAGGAAACGATCCTGTCATGCTGAAAATAATCGGCGGTGATTTATCATGCAGCCTGTCGTCATTACCCCAAGGAGTCAGCGCATGAGCGCCCCTCAGTTCCGCAACCCCGTGCCCGCCGACGCTGAACGCTGCTACGCGATCGAAATCGGTGCCTACGAAGGGGATGAAGCGGCCACCCTGGAAAAAATCCGCACCCGCATTGCCCAGTACCCGGAAGGTTTTCTGCTACTTGAAGCCGAGGGCGAAACCGTCGGCTTCATCAACAGTGGCTGTGCGCATGACGTGGTCATGTCTGACGAGGCCTTCAAGGAGCTGGTCGGCCATGACCCGGCGGCACCGAACGTGGTGATCATGTCGGTGGTGGTCGACACCGCACACCAGGGCAAAGGCTATGCAACGCGGCTGATGAGTGAGTTCATCCAGCGCATGAAGGCCCAGGGCAAGCAGACCATCCACCTGATGTGCAAAGAGCAGCATGTCGCGCTATACCAAAAGCTGGGCTACACCTACGTGCAGCCATCGCCCTCCGAGCACGGTGGCATGGCCTGGCACGAAATGCTCATGACGCTCTGAGCCTTACTCGGCCATCTGCAGCTCGGGCAGTTTCACCCGAAACGCCCGGGTCAGCCCAAGCAGGCAGGCGAACCCCACGCCCATCCAGCACAGCCCGATGGTGAACGATAGGCTCGACAAGCTGCTCCACAGCCACAGCGTACTGAGAAACCCCAGCCCAGGAACCACACCGTACAGCAGGCAGTTGCGCGTGCCCCGCAGCTTCTGGTCGATCAGGTAGTGCTTGACCACGGCCAGGTTCACGGCGGAAAACGCGAACAACGCGCCGAAGCTGATCATGTTGGCGACGGTGTCGAGGGTGATGAACAGGGCGATCAGCGACAGCAGGCTGACCAGCATGATCGCCGCCGCCGGTACACGCTTTTTCGTCACCAGCTGGCCAAACACGGCCGGCAACGCCCCATCGCGCCCCATGGCGAACAGCACCCGCGACACGCTTGCCTGGGAGACCATGGCCGAAGCGAAGCAGCCGGCGACATAGGTGGCGGTAAACGCCGTCACCAACAGTTCACCGCCCACCCGACGCATCACGTCCACCGAGGCCGAGTCGGGGTCGGCGAAACTGCCCCACTCCGGGAAGACCATCTGTGCGCAGTACGACACCACCAGAAACAGCAGCCCGCCGATCAGCGACACGGCCATGATCGCCAGTGGGATGCGAAACGTTGGGTTGCTGGTTTCCTCGGCCATGGTCGAGACCGCATCGAAGCCAAGAAACGACAGGCACAGCACGGCGGCGCCGGTCATGATCAGCGGCACGCTGAAGCCCTCATGGTGGAAGGGCGCAAGCAATGACACAGGCGCCGACTGGCCGGCCAGGTTGCTGATCGACAAGCCGACGAAGACGATGATGAACACCAGCTGGACGACCACCAGAATCCAGTTCACCCGGGTAATCGATTCGATACCGATCAGGTTGAGGAAGGTCACCAGGGCGATGGAGCCTGCGACCCACACCCAGGCGTGGATGGCCGGGAAGTACTCCGACATGTAGATGCCGATCAGCAGGTAGCTGAGCAACGGCAAGAAGATGTAGTCGAGCAGCAGCGTCCAGCCAGTCATGAAGCCGATGTGGGTGCCGAAGGCTTTGCGGGTGTAGGTGTACACGGAGCCGGAGTAGGGGTGCGCTTGCACCATGCGGCCATAGCTGTAGGCAGTCAGTAGCATGGCGGCGAGGGTCAGCAGGTAGGCGGTGGGCAGGTGTCCCTTGGTCATCTGGGTAACCAGGCCATAGGTGGTGAATACCGCCAGTGGCACCATGTAGGCAAGGCCGAACAGCACCAGGGCACTCAGCCCCATGGATTTTCTAAAGCGGCCCGACGGGCTGGAGGGCGACGCGGCATGGGCGGATTGGGCTGTAGTTGTTGTTGTATGCATTGCTAACTCCTGAAATCGGATGCAGGACGCCGCGGTAGGCGAGTGGGCTCGATACCGTTGCGGGGTCATGAAAGGAGGCTGGGCCAGCGTGCGGTGCGCGGCCCTCAGGGGTGGGGCCGGACGATGCTCCCACACCCCAGGCACACTCGAAATCACCCTTTGGGGTGAGCCGGTCGTCGCCTGAAAACGCTCACCCCAAAGGGTGATTTCGGTCTCTGCCTGGCCGTGGGAGTATTTGCAGACAACGCGCCGCCCCAACGGCGATACCGTTTCCCGCTACCGGCAGAATTCCAGTGAACAGTGACCAATTGGCTTCAGAGCAGTGGTTCGAGCACATGGCCAAGGTGACCGACACGATCGGCCAACCGGGCTTTGCCGCCACCTTGTTCGGTGCGCTCGGGTTCATCCGGCCGATCCAGGCCACCACCGTCTACCTCTACCCCCATGACGGCATGCCGAGCGCGCTGTTCGAGCAGGATGACAAGGCGCCCTGGCTGCCAGAAGGCAATGTCAGCCGCTACCTTTCCGGGTTCTACCTGCTCGACCCGTTCTACGGTGCCTGCGTGGAGCGCGTCGAGTCTGGCTGCTACGGCCTGTTCGACGTGGCCCCTGACCACTTCGAAGTGAGTGAGTACTACCAGTCGTTCTACCGCCATTCGCACCTGGAGGATGAGCTCAATTACATCCTCCAGGTTGCCCCCGGCCAGAGCCTGGCAGTGTCGCTGGCCTTCACCGACAAACTGGACGGGCCAAGCCGCGAGCTGTTCGGCCGTGTCACGCCTTGGGTGCTG
This sequence comes from Pseudomonas kermanshahensis, assembly GCF_014269205.2. Classification (NCBI taxonomy): domain Bacteria; kingdom Pseudomonadati; phylum Pseudomonadota; class Gammaproteobacteria; order Pseudomonadales; family Pseudomonadaceae; genus Pseudomonas; species Pseudomonas kermanshahensis. The sequence continues at coordinate 3,484,974 of NZ_JABWRY020000001.1, read as the reverse complement.
GCGGTGCTCAACAAGCACTTCGCCGGGCTGGGGAGCCGCGGGGGGCGTTTCGAGAACGTGCTGGAGCAGCGTATCCATGCCGCGCTCAACAACTTTGGCAGCTCGTTGCTGACCGAGCGCGAGTGCCGCATCGCCCAACTCATCCTGCGTGGCCACTCGACCAAGTCCTTGGCCGAGCGCCTGGGGGTGTCGGAAGACACCATCAAGTCCCACCGCAAAAACGTCTATGCCAAGCTCGACATCGGCACGCAATCCGAACTGTTTTCCTTGTTCATCGACGCGCTGGCCAATGCCCAGGGCGTGCTGGGCAAGGACCCGCTGGAAAGCTACATGGGCAAGCTGCGCTAAGCGCCGCAGCCCTGCGACACCCACTGACAACAAGGAAAACCACCCATGAATGCGCCTTTCGTTCCCAAACGCCAGACCCGTGACTACCAGGCCGCCGACGCCGCGCACCACATCCATGCCTTTCTCGATCAGAAGGCGCTCAATGCCGAAGGCCCGCGGGTCATGGTTGGGGGGGAGCGGCTGCACCTGTGGGACAGCGAGGGCAAGCGTTACCTGGATGGCATGTCGGGGCTGTGGTGCACTCAGCTGGGTTACGGTCGCAAGGACCTGACCGCCGCCGCCGCCGCGCAGATGGACCAGTTGGCCTACTACAACATGTTCTTCCACACCACCCACCCGGCGGTGATCGAGCTGTCCGAGTTGCTGTTCAGCCTGTTGCCTGGCCACTACAGCCACGCGATCTACACCAACTCCGGGTCCGAGGCCAACGAGGTGCTGATCCGCACCGTGCGCCGTTACTGGCAGGTGGTTGGCCAGCCGACCAAGAAGATCATGATTGGCCGCTGGAATGGCTACCACGGCTCGACCCTGGCGGCCACGGCGCTGGGCGGCATGAAGTTCATGCACGAGATGGGCGGGCTGATCCCGGATGTGGCGCACATCGACGAGCCGTACTGGTACGCCGAAGGTGGCGAGCTGACCCCGGCCGAGTTCGGCCGCCGCTGCGCGCTGCAACTGGAGGAAAAGATCCTCGAACTGGGTGCGGAAAACGTCGCCGGTTTTGTCGCCGAACCTTTCCAGGGGGCCGGGGGCATGATCTTCCCACCGGAAAGCTACTGGCCCGAGATCCAGCGGATCTGCCGCCAATACGACGTGCTGCTGTGTGCTGACGAGGTGATCGGCGGTTTTGGCCGCACCGGCGAATGGTTTGCCCATGAGTATTTCGGCTTCGAGCCGGACACCCTGTCGATCGCCAAGGGCCTGACCAGCGGCTATGTGCCCATGGGCGGCCTGGTGCTGAGCAAGCGCATCGCCGAAGCCCTGGTGGAACGCGGCGGGGTGTTTGCCCACGGCCTGACCTATTCGGGCCACCCGGTGGCGGCGGCCGTGGCCATCGCCAACCTCAAGGCGCTGCGCGATGAAGGCATCGTGCGCCAGGTGAAGGATGACACTGGGCCGTACCTGCAGCGCATCCTGCGTGAAGTGTTTGCCGATCACCCCTTGATTGGCCAGGTGCAGGGTGCGGGCCTGGTGGCGGCGCTGCAGTTCGCTGAACACAAGCCGACCCGCAAGCGCTTTGCCAACGAGAACGACCTGGCTTGGCAGTGCCGCACCTTCGGCTTCGAAGAAGGTGTGATCATTCGCTCGACCTTGGGCCGGATGATCATGGCGCCGGCACTGGTGGCCAACCGTGGCGAGCTGGACGAACTGGTCGACAAGACACGTATCGCTGTAGACCGCACTGCCCGGTTAGTGGGCAAGCTCTGAGCCAGTGGGGGCGCTTTGCGCCCCATTCGCGACGCAAGGCCGCTCCTACACGTGCAGGCGATCGTCTGTAGGAGCGGCCTTGCGCCGCGAATGGGCTGCAGCGCAGCCCCAGAATCCAAGACAGTCATAGGGAGTGAAAATGGAGCGTCTCGAATACTGGCAAACGCGCGCTGCAAGCCTGCGTTTGCCCGACAAGGCCCTGATCGGCAGCCAGCAGGTGAGCGCTAACAGCGGCGCCACGTTCGCCGCCATCAACCCGGCCACCCAGCAGGTACTGGCGCAGGTCGCCGCCTGTGGTCAGGCTGAAGTCGACCTGGCGGTGGCCACCGCACGCCGTGCCTTCGAGCAAGGCCCGTGGTCGCGCATGGCCCCGGTCGAGCGCAAGAAGGTGCTGCTGCGCCTGGCCGAGCTGATCATGGCCAACCGTGAAGAGCTCGCGCTGCTGGACTCGCTGAACATGGGCAAGCCGGTCATGGATGCCTACACCATCGACGTCCCCGGCTCGGCGCATGTCTTTGCCTGGTACGGCGAGGCATTGGACAAACTGTACGACCAGGTAGCGCCCACCGCGCCCAACGCGCTCGCCACCATCACCCGCGAAGCGCTGGGCGTGGTCGCCGCCGTGGTGCCGTGGAACTTCCCGCTCGACATGGCGGCCTGGAAGCTTGCGCCGGCGCTGGCTGCCGGCAACAGCGTGGTGCTAAAACCCGCCGAGCAATCGCCGTTCTCGGCGCTGCGCCTGGGGCAACTGGCGCTGGAGGCCGGTTTGCCGGAGGGCGTGCTGAACGTCGTGCCAGGCCTGGGCGAAGACGCGGGCCGGGCGCTGGGGCTGCACCCGGACGTCGACTGCCTGGTGTTCACCGGCTCCACTCAGGTGGGTAAGTACTTCATGCAGTACTCGGCGCAGTCAAACCTCAAGCAGGTCTGGCTGGAGTGTGGCGGCAAGAGCCCGAACCTGGTGTTCGACACCTGCCAGGACCTGGACTTGGCGGCGGAAAAAGCAGCGTTCGGCATTTTCTTCAACCAGGGTGAAGTGTGTTCGGCGAACTCGCGCCTGTATGTGCAGCGCTCGATCCACGATGCGTTCATCGAGCGCCTGCAAGCCAAAGCCCGCCAGTGGATGCCCGGCAACCCGCTCGACCCGGCAAGCCGCGCGGGTGCCATCGTCGATGCCGAGCAGACCGGTCGCATCAAGGCCGCCATCGACCGTGCGCACGCGCAGGGCGCCCAGCTAGTGTGCGGTGGCCGGCGCCTCACCATTGACGGCTCGGACAACTACATCGAACCGAGCATCTTTGCCGGCGTCGATGGCAGCATGAGCCTGGCCCGGGAGGAAGTGTTCGGCCCAGTGCTGGCGGTCACTGCGTTCGACAGCGAGGAGCAGGCCGTGCGCCTGGCCAACGACAGTGTCTACGGCCTGGCGGCGTCGGTGTGGAGCGACGACTTCAACCAGGTGCATCGCGTTGCGCGGGCGCTGAAGGCTGGCACCGTTTCGGTCAACACGGTGGATGCGCTGGATGTCACGGTGCCGTTTGGGGGGGGCAAACAGTCGGGGTTTGGTCGCGACCTGTCGCTGCATTCGTTCGACAAGTACTCACAGCTCAAGACCACCTGGTATCAGCTGCGTGCTTGAAAAGCGGACTGCGTACCCCAGCCACGCGCGCCCGGTGTAGGAGCAGCCTTGCGCTGCGAAGAGGCCGGTGATGGCACTGAAGATTTGCTGTGCTATCACCGGCCTCTTCGCAGCGCAAGGCTGCTCCTACACGGGGCGCGCATGACCCAAGGGCAGGGCAATCAACTCAACTGCAGCACGACCTGCTAAGGCCCAACCCATTGAACCTGCAACCTGCGTTGTTCGAGCAAAAAGCGGCCAGCTACCGGGAGCGCTGGGCGTGGTTGGAAGTGGTTGGCTAAGCGATCACCGCACATCACACCTGGCTGTCAGTGCGCCCGTCACGGGTGGTCAGCCGGCGTGAGCCACTGCGCGTAAGTGATGCAGCTGATGTGTTCGGTCCGATAATCCTGGAGGAACGCGTTGTATTTGTTTTCTTCGGTGTGGTGATGGCGGAACCCGCACTTCGATTGGGCAACAAAAGACTGGGTGTTGTCAGCGAAATAGCCACACCAGAGCGCCTTGAGTTTCAGGGTTTCAAACCCGTGCCGCATCACTTCACGCACGGCTTCGGGAATCAGGCCTTTGCCCCAGTACGGCACGCCGATCCAGTAGGCGATTTCGCCTTCCTGCTCGCTGATCTCGAAGTGGCTGTTGCCGCCTATCAGAATGCCTACACATCCCACTGCTCGGCCGTTCTCCTTCAGTTCGACGGCATACACCTCGGGGTGATTGAACACGGTGCGGATGACCTCGGCACTGTACTCAACGCTGGTGTGCGGTGGCCACCCCGCGACAGGGCCAACGCGGTCGTTCTTGGCGTATTCGTATAAGTCAGCGGCATCTGTTTCTTGCCAAGGTCGCAGCCGCAGCCGTTGTGTTTCAAGTCGCATGTCCTGTACTCATCCTGGGTTGCTCGGGCGTCACAGGGTAGTGCGCGGCGCTTGATGGGTACACGTCAGTACCTCGGCAGTTTCGGTACTTTTCGAAACTCCATCAGCGAGCGGTGATAAGCTTTGCGCAGTTTAAGCGGGCAGCGTTGAGCCACCATGCAGCACATTCCGAAACTGGTTACACCTGGCGATCCGCCCCGGTTGGGGGAGACCACGCTCGCCGAAGGGGTAGGCGTGCCGCTGTCTTTCGGCCATGCCTACATAACGCTGCTGGTGTGCTTGTCCGGCAGTGCCGCCTTCGCATTCAACTTCAAGGACCAGGCGGTCAGGCGTGGTGATGTGATGGTGTTGGCCGAGGACACGATCGCGTTGCTCAAACGTCGCTCACGCAGTTTCAGGGTATTTTTTTGCCTGATGCCCAAAGGCTTTGCCGCGGAGGTGGCTTACCAACTGCCGAACCCCTTGTTCGTTTTTTTGCATGACCACCCACACTGCGTGCCGGCCAACGCCGACAGGCCGCTGCTGGCGGGCTGGTTGGCGCACATGCGGGACATTGCGCAGCGCTGCCCCACGTACCAGCACATCATGCTCAGAAACCACCTGCAAAACCTGTTTCTGAAGATCGCCGAGCAACTTCCGGCGCAGTACCAGGCGGGCCGGCAATTCAGCCGCCAGGAAACACTCAGTTGGCGGTTCTGGGAGTTGATAGGCAAACACTCCATGCGTCACCGAGAGGTGAAGTTTTATGCCGATGCGTTGGCGATAACGCCGTTTTATCTGTCGCAGCTGAGCAAGGCTTTTTTCAATGACACCCCGAAAGGCCTGATTGACCGCCAGGTGACCTTGGAAATCAAGGCACTGCTTTCATACAGTACCCTGGCGATTGGGCAAATCGCGGACACGCTCAACTTCGCCGACGCGTCGTATTTGTGCCGGTATTTCAAACGCCAGACGGGGGTTTCGTTGTCCTACTATCGAAGCCACTCGCATGAGCCGAACGGATCGCGGCCAGGCCCTTGATTGCTCGGGTTGCTTGCGGCGGGGCATTATCCTGCTTTGACTCGCCACGGATGACGACCATGCACATACGCCAACTGACCTACGACGACCTGCCCTCCGCCAGCACTCTGTGCCTGGACGCATTCATGCAGGCCGTTGCGCCTTCGCTGTCGGCGCAGGGTGTGGACACCTTCGCCAAGGTGGCGGCGGCACAGGCGTTTGCCGAGCGTATGGAGGGCGATAACCTGACGCTGGTGTGCGTCGCGGACGGCGCCCTCACCGGGTTGATCGAATTCAAGGAAGGCCGCCACGTGGCCATGCTGTTCGTCGCACCGGGCTGGCAACGGCGGGGCATTGGTACGCGCCTGATGAACGCGGCACTGGCGCAAGCGAGGGAGGCGGTGGTGACGGTCAGGGCGTCGTTGTCTTCGGTGGCCGCCTACGAACGCTATGGGTTCGTTCTGGCAGGCGACGTGGGCGAGTTTGCCGGGCTGGTCTATCAGCCGATGGAGAAGCAGCTGCCCTGATTTTTAGCGATGCCGTTACCCAACGCCCAATTCTCCTTGCACACATAGGCGCACTTGCCGGGGACGCCCCCCTGTAGGAGCAGCCTTGTGCTGCGAAGAGGCCCGTGACAACAACAGAGATTGATTGTGTTGTCGCGGGCCTCTTCGCAGCACAAGGCTGCTCCTACCGGGCTTGGGGTTGAGCGGGGATTTGACGTGTCTGTGGCCCGAATCAGAAGCTGTACTTGAAGCTCGTCATTACATTGCGTGGCGTGCCATAAACGCCGTACAGGCCGGATTGGCTGTAGTACTCACGGTCGAACACGTTGTTCAGGTTCACCGATGCACTCACGTGCTGGTTGATGTCGTAGCGCGCCATCAGGTTGGTGACCGCGTAGCTGCCCTGACTGAAAGTGTGCAGGTCGGCGCCGACCTTGCTCTGCCAGTTCACCCCACCGCCGACCGTGATCTTGTCCAGTGGCCCGTGCAGCCGGTAGCTGGTGAAGGTCTTGAAGCTGTTGCGCGGCAGGTTGGTGTTGATGCGCTGGTCGTCGGCGTCAGTGGTCACCGAATAGGCATAGCCGGCCGATGCTTGCCAGCCTTCGGCCAGCTCGCCGTTCAGCTCCAGTTCGATGCCCTTGGAGGTGGTGTCCTGTTCAGCGCTGTAGACGTTGTCGTGTTGCCAGATGGCCAGGTTGTCCTGCTCCAGCTTGAACACCGCGAGGCTCGAGTTGAGCTTGCCATCGAGGTGGGTGCCCTTGATGCCGATCTCGTAGCCGACACCTTCCATCGGGTCGAGCGGCTTGTTGCTCTCGTCGGTGACCCACGAGCCCTGCGGATTGAAGATTTTGGTGTAGCTGGCGTACAGCGACCAGGTGTCGTCGAGGTCGTAGACCACGCCGGCATAAGGGATGAATACGCCGTTTTCCTCACGGTTCACTTCGGTTTCGTCGCCGCCATACGGCCTGTCCGAGGTGTCGCGCTTCCAGTTGATCAGGCGGCTGCCAAGAATCAGGCTGAGGTCGTCGGTCACGCTGAAGCGCGAGGTCAGGTACGCCGCGTACTGGTCTTCGTCCATCGATGACTTGCCGCTTTCGACGAAGTCCGGCTTGGCAGACTTGCCGTCCCAGGTGAACAGGTTGTCGATCACACCCGCTGGCGAGCCGGCGTAGTCATAGCGCCAGCCGCCCCAGCTTGGGGTGCTTTCCCGGTATTGGGACAGGGTCATGCCGGTAATCAACTCATGGTCACGCCCGAACAGGTTGAACGGGCCGGTGACGTACAGGTCGAGGTTGTCTTGGCGCGGGGTGCCGGAAAAGCGCACGGGCAACTGGGTCAGGCCGCTGCCCTCCGGGCTCAGCTCACCCATGGCAAAGTTGAACAGCTCGTCGAATTTGTTCTCGGCATGGGTGAGCTCGACCTTGCCGCTCCAGCCGTTGCCCAGTTGCTGCTCGATGGAGGTGAAGAAGCTGGTTTGCTCGTGATCGTTGTACGACCAGCCTGGCGCGGCATTGAGCGAGCGCTTGAGGTTGGTGCGTTCACCGGTCGTGAAGCGCGTAGGCAGGCCGGAGCGCAGCGGCGAGTCGATGTCGCTGCGCAGGTAGCTGAAGCCCACGGTCAGCAGGGTATCTTCGCTAAGGTCGAATTCGGTGATGCCATACATCAGCTGCGATTGCTGGTTGTAGCGGTCAATCCAGGCTTTTTCGGTTTTGTAGTCGGCGACGAAGCGCCCCCGCACGTTGCCGGTTTCGGTCAACGGCCCGGACACATCGAAACCGGTGCCATAGCGGTCCCAGTTACCCGCTTCGCCGGTGATGCTGGCCTGGGCGTCGGCGGTGGGGCGTTTGCGGATCAGGTTGATCGTCGCCGAGGGGTTGCCCATGCCGCTGATCAGGCCGGTGGCGCCGCGCACGATTTCGATGCGGTCGTACATCGCCATGCTCTGCGAGTAGTTGTCCAGGCGGGTACTGGTCGGCACACCGTCGACCTCGTAGTTCTGGATGGCAAACCCGCGCGACCAGTACGAATCGCTCTCCGAGCCCAGGCCATCGCGAACCACGGTGATGCCTGGCGCGGCTTCCAGCGCGTCGGTGAGGTTGGTCAGGCGCTGGTCATCCAGGCGCTGGCGGGTCATCACGGTCAGCGATTGCGGGGTCTCGCGAGGGGTAAGGTTGAGGCGCGTGGAACTGCTCGACGAATAGGTGGTGTAGAGCCCGCTGCCTTCGGTGGTCGAACCCGGCGCCTTGCCAGAGATGGACACCGCGCTCAGCTCCAAGGCCCCCGTGGCAGTGGCTTGCAGCGAATAGTTGCCGTTGACGCCGCGGCTGGCTTCAAGCCCGGTGCCAGCGAGCAGCATCGCCAGGCCCTGGTCGACATCGAAACGGCCCTGCAGCCCGCTGGTGCTGCGGCCCTCGGTCAATGCCGTGGGGTAAGACAGCAGAATGTGCGCGGTCTGGCCAAAGCGGGCCAATGCGGGCGCCAGTGGGCCGGCAGCGATATCGAAATCGGCCTGCGCCTGCTCGGCAGCGGTGGCCCAGCCGGGCGTCAGCAGCAGCGGGACGCTTGCACTCATGCAAGCGATACCCTGGACCACTGCGCCGGCGAGTTTTTGCGTAACCGATAACTGCCAGCCCTGGCGTTTGCGTGCGGTGCGATTCACGAGTGTTCCCCCATTGATTTGAAGTGCTGAGGGTTAAGTCTCGTGAGACGCGAAATCGGACCACCTCTGCGCAACTTTTTTTTTGCGTCAGGCCATTCGCGGCTTCAACGTCACCCAGTAGCGGGTGAAGTGCTGCACGTCGAGCTGCAAGGTGTCCGCGACTGCGGCGATGATCTTTTCGGTGTTATCCAGCGGGAACGTGCCTGACACACGAAGGTCCGCCAAGGCGGGGTCGCAGGCCAGGTGCCCACGGCGATAGCGGCTGACGTCGTCGAGAAAGGCCGCCAAGCGTTGGCCTTGGGCAACCAGCATGCCTTGGCTCCAGGCAGGGGCAACGGGGGGCACGGGCTGACGGTCGAGCACGCCCTGGCGGCTGAAGCTGGCCTGCTCCCCGGCACTCAGCAGAAGGGGGGGATGGGGCTGCAAGGCAGGTTGCACCGACAAGCTGCCCTGATACACGCTGACCTGGGTGAGCTCGGCGTGCAGCCTCACATTGAACTGCGCCAGTGTCGATGCGAGGCGGCCATGCACGGTGTCCACCCACAGCGGCCGGCTATCGGCGCGTGGCGAGCGGCTGATCAGCATCTCGCCACGCAGCAACCGCAAGCGGCGGGCCTGGTGATCGAATGCCACATCAAGGGCGCTGTCGGTGTTCAGCTGTACCTGGGTGCCATCGGCCAGCGTCAAGCGCCGTTGCTCGCCGATGCGGCTGTGGTAGTCCGCGCGCCAGTCTTGTACCAGCGCGGCGTCTTTCAGGTACCAGGCGCCGGCACCTGCGGCCATCAGCAGCGACAGTTGCTTGAGCGCCGTGCGCCGCGACGGCTGCTGGCGCAGCGCCGCGTGGGCCAAGGGGCGTTGGCCTGGGCTGCGCATGTCCTGCATGCGTTGGGCGAACACCTGGGTCCGTTGCCAGGCGTGCTCGTGCAGCGGGTGCGCCTGGCGCCAGCTCATCCAGGCGGCCAGCGTGGCAGCGCTGACGGTCGGCTCCTGCAGTTCAAGGTGCCAGTGCATGGCCTGCTCGGCCACCTCACCCGGGATCGACGCTGAGCCCTGGCCGTTCATGGCAGGTCCAGGCTGTGATCGAGCATGATGCACAGGGCGCCTGCCTTGACGATGTAGCGCTTCACCGTGGTAATCGACACGGCCAGCCGCTCGGCAATGTCCGCGTGCCCCAAGCCATCCACCTGCGACAGCAGGAACGCTTCGCGCACTGGGCGCTCCAGGCCGTCGAGGGCGGCGTCGAGGGCGATCAGGGTTTCCAGCAGGATGGCCTGAGTTTCCAGGCTGGGCGCAACCTGTTCGGGCAGTGTCGCCAGCGCCTCGAGGTAGGCGCGTTCGAGTTTTTGCCGGCGAAAATGGTTGCACAAGACGCTCTGCGCCACCTTGGCCAGGAAGGTGCGGGGTGCATGCAACTGTGGCACGTGTTGTTTGTTCAACAGGCGCAGGAAGGTGTCTTGCGCCAGGTCCGCTGCGCTTTGCGAGCAGTTCAGCCGCAGCCTTAGCCAGCGCGTCAGCCAGCTGTGTTGCTGGCGATAGAGCAGGGCCACATCGCACAGAAGGGGATCAGGGGAAGGGAGCATGGAGTGCGGCCGCAGCAGGGGTTATTGTTGCAAACGATAATGCTTATCATATATACGGCTTGGGCACCCCTGCAACAGGCGCGCGGCAAATGCCTTGGCGGTCTTTGGTCCGATATAAAACTGCTGCCCACCGGGAAGGCGCACACTGGCTGTAGCTCAGATCTTCTGAGCATTGAGAGGTGTGTATGACCACTGGCAAGCGCTTCACAGAGGCTGATGCCCCCGCTGTCGAACCAGGGCACGGCGAAGACTGGCCAACCGGGAAAGATGAAGACGATACCGAGGTACAGACGCCGACGGAAAGCCAAAGAGGTTCCGGCCATCCCGACCCGTCCAGAGCCTCTGCGGCAGAGCGGTACAGCTATCAGCCGAAGCAGAAAATCAGGCCGTAACGCTTGGCTAAATGGCAGGACGTACAGGCGGCAGGTAGGGAAGTAGGCGTTCGGTCTCTTTCCTGACCACCGCGTAACACTCGCAACTGAGCTGCTCCAGGTGTGCCCTGTCGAGCACCCTGATATGCCCCCGGTTGTATTCGATCACGCCCAGCCGCTGCAGTTTGCCAGCGGCATCGGTCACCCCTTCGCGGCGCACGCCCAGCATGTTGGCGATCAGTTCCTGGGTCATGCACAGCCGGTCGCCCGGCAGGCGGTCCAGCGACAGCAGCAGCCAGCGGCACAGTTGCTGGTCGATGGAGTGGTGCCGGTTGCACACCGCCGTTTGCGCCATCTGGGTGATCAAGGCCTGGGTGTAGCGCAGCATCAGCATCATCAGCTCGCCATGGCGGTTGAACTCGTCCTTCAGACGCTGAACTGGCAGGCGATAGGCGTGCCCGGCGCTTTGCACGATCGCCCGGCTTGGGGTGCTTTCGCCGCCCATGAACACGGCGATGCCAACCAGCCCTTCATTGCCCACCACCGAGATTTCTGCCGAGGCGCCGTTCTCCATCACGTACAACAGCGAAACGATGGCATCGGTGGGGAAGTAGACGTGGCGCAGGGTGTCGCCGGACTCGTAGAGCGCCTTGCCAAGCGGCAGGTTGGCCCGTTCCAGTTGCGGCTCCAGCCGGCCGAACGTCTGCGCAGACAGAGCGGCCAACAGGTGATTTTGGCGGGGATTGAACGTAGATTGCATGCTCGGGACCGTCGAGGGCAGCGTCTATCAGCATAAGGTTAGCCCCTGCGAGCACGTGCTGCCTCAGTTGATGGGCAAGGGTGACGGCTGGTACTCGGCGATCACCTGATGCAGTACGCCATCATCCTTCAGCGGCAGCACCGCCTGGGTCAGCCGCTGGCCGTCGAGGGTCAAGGTCAGTTCGGCATTAGCGCCGTTGCGTACTTCAATGCGGTACGGGGTACTGCCGAATCGGTAGTGCAGGGTGTAGCCGGGCCAGTCCGCTGGCAGCAGCGGCTGAATCCGCAGGGTGTCCCCGCAGCGTTGCAGGCCCAGCAGGCTCTCTACGATCAGCCGGTACATCCAGCCAGCGGAGCCGGTGTACCAGCTCCAGCCCCCGCGGCCTGCGTGGGGGGGCACGGCGTAGACATCGGCGGCCATCACATAGGGCTCGACCTTGTAGGTGTCGATCAATCCGTTGCTGCCTTGGCGCACCGGGTTGATCAAGCGCAGCAGTTCCCAGGCCTTGGCAGCATCGCCCAGGCTGGCATAGGCCATGCTCGCCCAAATGGCCGCGTGGGTGTACTGCCCGCCATTTTCGCGTACGCCGGGCAGGTAGCCCTTGATGTAGCCGGGGTCGAGGTCGCCGTGGTCGAAGGGTGGCTCGAGCAGCTTGACGATGCCGATGTCGCGGCGCACCAGGTGTTTGTCCAGCGCGGCCATGGCGGCCCGCGCCCGTTCAGGTGGGGCAACCCCGGACAGCACTGCCCAGCTCTGCGCCAGCGAGTCGATGCGGCACTCCTGGTTGCTGGCCGAACCGAGCACCTGGCCGTCGTCGAACCAGGCGCGGCGGTACCAGCCACCGTCCCAGGCATGCTGCTCCAGGTGCTCGGCAAGGGTGGCGGCCTGGCGGCTGCACTGCAGGGCGAAGGCGCTGTCGCCGTGGCCCAGGGCGATGCTGGCGAACGCCCGCAACACCTCGTGGCCGAAGAACCCCAGCCACACGCTTTCGCCCAGGCCTTGTTCACCGACGCGGTTCATGCCGTCGTTCCAGTCCCCGCTGCCCATCAACGGCAGGCCGTGAACCCCGTATTGCAGAGCATGCCCGAGGGCACGCTGGCAATGCTGGTACAGGCTCTCGACCAGGTTCGCCTGGGTGGGCAGGTCGTAATAGGACTCTTCGCCGGCATTCAGCGCACGCCCCTGCAGGTACCCGACCGGCTCGTCCAGCACTGCGTGGTCGCCTGTCAGTGCCACATAGCGGCTGGTTGCCAGCGGCAGCCACAGCAAGTCGTCGGAGCAGCGGGTACGCACCCCGCGCTGCAGCGGTGGGTGCCACCAGTGCTGCACATCGCCTTCGGCATACTGGTGCGCGGCGCACGTCAGCAGGTGCTGGCGGGCCAGGGCTGGGGTGGCGTGGAGCATGGCCATGCTGTCTTGCAGCTGGTCGCGAAAGCCGATGGCGCCGCCGGACTGGTAAAAGCCGCTGCGCGCCCAGAAGCGGCAGGCAATCACCTGGTACAGCAGCCAACCGTTGGCCAGCACATCCAGGGACGGCTCGGGGGTTTCGATTTGCACGCTGCCCAAGGTGTCGCGCCAGTAGGCCTGGACCTTTGCCAGAGCGTCCAGGGCCGCGCGCAGCCCTCGGTATTGCTGCACGCAGTGGCTGGCGGCCTCGGCGTTTGGCCCGGCACCCAGGCGCAACACCACCTCGCGGCTTTCGCCCGCTTGCAGCAGGACGCTGACCTGCACGGCCGTGCACGGGTCCAGCCCGGCGCCGGTGCGCCCGGACAGCCGCGCCTGGCGCAGGCCTGCCGGGGCCTGGTAGTCGCCATTGCGCCCGAGGAACTCGCTGCGGTCACAGGTAATGCCATACAAGGGCAGGTCGCAATCGACAAAGCCCACATGCCGGGCAAATGCTTCGGCATAGCGGTTACGGGCAAACACGGCGCCGCTGGCCGGGTCGATTTCAGTCACTACGTGCATGGCCGACTTGCTGCGCAGGTCGCCCAGCACCCACTCGACAAAGCAGGTCACCGTCAACCGCCGCGCCTGCGTCGAGCGGTTATGCAGCTTGAGCCGACTGAACTTGATCGGCGCATCCAGTGCGACATACACCCACAGCTCACTGTCCAGGCCGTCGTCGGCATATTCGAAAACGCTGTAGCCAAAGCCATGCCGGGTGCGATAACGGCCAGGGCCTGGGCAAGGCATTGGGGTGGGCGACCAACACTGCCCGCTGTCTTCGTCACGCAGGTAAAGGGCTTCGCCGCTGGGGTCGCAAACCGGGTCATTGTGCCAAGGCGTCAGGCGGTATTCGTGGGCGTTCTCGTACCAGGTATAGGCACTGCCGGCCTCTGACAACACGCTGCCAAATTGTGGGTTGGCCAGGACATTGACCCACGGCGCCGGGGGTGGCAGGCCATCAGCGTGGGCGATGAGGTACTCACGGCCATCGGCGCTGTAACCGCCGTAGCGGTTGCCCAACATCCGCGCCGGTGCGTCTGCCAGCGAGCGACTATCGAGTTTGCTCGGGGGGTAGGTCAGGGTCGCCTCGAAGGCGGCGGGGGTGGGCGGTGTGCGGCGGTGATGCAACTGCTCGGCCAGCGTGCCGTGGCTGTCGCTGAGCACCAGCCGCGCCACCGACAGGGTAAGGGTGCGGTCCTCTGCCGACAGTTGCTGCGCCGGGCGCACGAAGATCCCCCCGTGGCGATCGAGCAGCGCAGCCTCGCTGCCGGAGGTGACGATGCCCATGATCTGCTCCTGCAATTGCTGGCGATAACCGGCCTGGTCTTCGTTCCAGATCACCAGGTCCAATGCCAGGCCCTTCTGCCGCCAATAGGCATGGGCGAGCACCATTTGCTTGACCAGGTGCAGGTTGGCCGGGTCAGCAATCTGCACCAGCACGATCGGCAGGTCCCCCGACAGCCCCTGGCCCCACAGGCCCGACTGGCTGCGCCGGTTGCGGGCCAGCAGGGCGCCGCTGGCCCGCAGCGCCGCGTTGGGGTAGAGCACCGACGCGGCCATCTGCTCGAACAGCCGGGCATCGTTGAGCGACCCATTCAGCTGTCGCAACTGCACCTGGCTATGGGGCCAGGCCAGGTCGAACACCCGGTCGGCCAAGTGCCGGTCGCGGTACCTGGCAATCTGCTGCAGGCAGGCGTCGCGGCTGTCGGTCACGCCGGTGACTAGGTCGACCGTGGCCTTCTGGCCAGGCGCCAGGCTGATGCGGCAGCGAATTGCCACGATGGGGTCGAGCACTGCCCCGGCACTGTCGGACAAGGCCTCGGTGTGGCGGTCCAGTGCCGCCGGGGCCACCAGTGTGCGGCCACGGCCGATGAAACGCGCACGGTCGGTTTCGTAAGACACCGCATCGATGTCGGCACCATGCACGGCCAGCACATGGCACATCCACGGCACCGCGTCCTGCTGCGAGCGCGGCCGCCGGGTGCAGATGATGGCCTGCAGTGGGCGGACCAGTTCGGTCTGCACGAACAGCTTGCTGAATGCCGGGTGCAGGGCATCGCTGAGCGCCGGTGCCAACACCACTTCGGCGTAGCTGGTCAGCTCCAGGGTGCGCGGCTGGTCACTGTGGTTGGTCAGGTGCAGGCGCCGCAGTTCGATGTCGTCTTCGGGGGACACGGCTATTTCGGTATGGCAGTCGAAGTCGTTTTCACGGATGCGGAACTCGGCGCGGCCATCGCTGAAAATAGCCTCCTGATTACTGCCGCGGTGCCGCGTGGGCTGGTAAGTGGTTGACCAGAATGCACCGCTGGCGACGTCCCGCAGGTAACAGAAACTGCCCAGGTCATCGCGGGTGGCGTCTTCGCGCCAACGGGTCACGGCCAAGCCATGGCGCTGGCTATAGCCACTGCCGACATGGTTGACCATGACGTGATAGCGGCCATTGGAAAGCAGTTGCACGGCGGGGTGGCGGCGATTCGGTTCGCTGAACACCCGTAGCCGGGTTTCGCCTGCGTGGCCTGCCGCGTCCACGGCCGGTGCCTGCAGGGTATGCAGGTAGGGCGCGGCGGTTTTCGGCACGCGTTCCTGTAACAGCAGCAGGCTGGCCTGGCATTGCGGGTCGGAGGTGAAGCGCCGTTGCATGGGTTTGCCCAGCAACAAGGAAGTCAGGGCCAGCAGGCTCATGCCCTGGTGGTGAGCCATGAACGAGCGGATCACCACGGCTCTCTGCCCCGGGGGGAGCCGTGCCTCGCTGTAGTCAATGGCTTCGTACAGCCCGAAGCGGCCAGCCAGCCCCAGTGTGCTAAGGCGCTGCAAGTTACGGCAGGCGGCGCCCGGCGCTACCAACAGGGCCAGCGCACTGGCGTAAGGGGCGACCACGCGTTCTTCGCCCAGGCCGCGTTTGAGGCCCAGGCCGGGTACGCCAAACGCCCGATATTGGTAGTTCAGGTGAGCGTCCAGGGCGTTGTAGGCCGACTCAGAAACGCCCCAGGGGATGCCCAGCAGGTTGCCGTGGTCGATCTGCCGTTCGACCGCGGCGCGGCAGGTCTGGTCGAGCAAGGTGCCTTCGTAGCTCGGCATCACCAGCAGCGGCATCAGGTATTCGAACATCGACCCCGACCACGACAACAGCACCGGCACGCCGGCATTGCTGGTGAGTAGCCGGCCCAAGGCGAACCAACTGGCCTGGGGGACTTGGCCCTGGGCGATGACCACGAAGTTGGTCAGGCGCATTTCCGAGGCCAGCAAGTCGTAGAACGCGGTGTCCAGGCGATGCTCATCGGCGTTGTAGCCGATGGCGAACAGGTCACGCTGGCTGTCATAAAGGAAGCTGAAGTCCATGCTGGCCATGGCGGCGATCCGCTGCGCCAGGCTGTGCGCTTGCTCGATGCGCTGGCAGGCCTGCGTGCGGACAGTGGCCACGGCCAGGCGTTCGTCGGCGGGCCAGTCGTCCGGCTCTAGCTGCGCAAGCTGGCGCCAGCTCAACGCTGCCTGCAGCGCCGGCGCATTGCCGGGTGGCAGTTGCAAGGCGTGAAGTTCGCCAGCCAGGTCCAGGCATTGCTGATGCAGGGCCTCCAGCCAGAACAGGCAATCGTCGGCCTCAGTAGTGGGCGGGGCGCATTGCTGGATCAACCCTTGTACTTGCTCGGCGAGCTGTTGCATCAACGAGGCAGGCAACGGGGCCGGTTGCTCATGGGCTTGGCGCAGCTGTTTGCCCAGCGCTTCCAGCGGTTCGCCAGCACGGCCTGCGGTGGCGAACGTTTCGTGCAGGATATCGAGCGTGTCCAGCAGGCCCTGGCTCAGGCGGCGGTCGAGCACGGGGGTATCGGCCATCGCCAGCAGCCCGGGCTTCAGCGTCAGTAGCAGGGCCGCCAGGTTGCCGCTGTCCACCGCAGAAATATACAGCGGGTGCAAGGGTGCGCGGGTCTGGGTGTCGTACCAGTTGTAGAAGTGCCCCTTGTAGCGCTCCAGGTGGTCCAGGCTGTCGAGCATCTGGATCAGGCGCTGGAACAGGCGGCCGGCCGTCAGGTAGCCAAAATCATGGGCCGCCAGGTGCGAGAGCAGGGCCATGCCGATGTTGGTCGGCGACGTGCGGTGAGCGATGCTGGGGAAGGGTGGCTCCTGCAGGTTGTCGGGGGGCAGCCAGTTGTCGGCGGGCCCTACATGGCGGTCGAAAAAGGCCCAATTACGCCTGGCCAGCCGGTGCAGAAAACGCACGTCCTGGGGTTGCGGTACGAACACGCTGCGCCCCCGAGTGCGGCTCAGCCACCAAGCCAGGGCCGGGCCGAGCAGCCATAGGGCGAGAATGGGCGAGGCCAGCACCAAGACACTGGGTTGCATCGCCAATGCGCCCGTCAGTCCAAGCACCAGGGCGGGCTGTACCCATTGCTCGCGATACACCGCCTGCAGGGTATCGGCACTGTTGCGTTCATCCTCCCGCGAAGGGTTCCACTGCAGCAGCCGGCGTTTGCTTACGGTCAGCCGCCACAGCGTGCGTGCGATGGCATCCAGGCTGTAGCGGGTCTCGAACGGCAACCAGGCCAGCGACAACCCGGCCCGCACGAAGTAGATGCCCGAGGTGTGCAGGGCGGCAAGCAGGTGCTCGGCCAGCGGCACATCGGTGGTCTTGCGCACCAGTTCGAGCAGCGTGTCCAGCAGTGGGCGGGTCAGCAGCAGGCCCAGCAGCGCGACGGTCCACAGCAGCGGCGTGGCGCTGGCCAGCCAGCCCCACAGCAATGCCGTCAGCAGCGCGGCCGGCTCCAGGCTGCGGCGCAGGTTGTCGAAGATCTTCCACCGCGACAGCGCGCTCAGCGGGCGCTGCGCCTGGCCTTCGACGCCGGTGCGCAGCCACGGCACCAGCCACGGCAGCAGTTGCCAGTCACCGCGTATCCAGCGGTGGCGGCGCTTTACATCGGCGCTGTAACGCGCCGGATAAGCCTCGAACAACTGCACGTCACTGAGCAGGCCGGCATGGGCGTAGCAGCCTTCGATCAGGTCGTGGCTGAGTACACGGTTGTCGGCAAAGCGCCCGTCCAGGGCCCGCTCGAAGGCATCCACGGCGTAGATGCCCTTGCCAATGAAGGAGCCACTGAGGAACAGGTCCTGGTACACGTCCGACACCGCCAGGGTGTAAGGGTCGACCCCGGCATCGCTGCCGAACAGGCGGGCGTAGGTGGAGCGCGACACGCTGGGCAGGCTGATGCCGACCCGAGGTTGCAGGATCGCGTAGCCTGACTGGATTCGGCCGCTGTCGGCATCGAAGCAGGCGCGGTTCAAGGGGTGCTGCATGGCACCGACAAACTTCTGTGCCACATCGCGTGGCAACTGGGTGTCGGTGTCCAGGGTGATGACGTAGCGCACCTGATCGAGCGTGCGTAGGTTGCCGACGATGCGTATGAAGCGCTCGGCCCCGTGTCCACGCAGCAGGGCATTGAGCGCTGCGAGCTTGCCGCGCTTGCGCTCGTGGCCCATCCAGCATCGCTCGGTGGGGTTCCACAGCCGCGGCCGGTGCAACAGGAAGAAGCGCTCACCGTATTTTGTGTTCAGTGCACCAATACCGTCACTGGCGAGGTCGAGCAGGGCCGTGTCTTCGGCGCAGGCTTGTGTGGGGGCGTCCATGAAATCGCTCAACAGCGCGAAATGCAGGTGCTCATCACGGTTGGCCAGGTAGCGCACCTCGAGGCCTTCGACCAGCTCTTCGACGTCGGCCGCGTTGCCCAGCAAGCTCGGCACCACGACCAGGGTGCGGGCCTCGGCGGGAATCCCCGCGGCGTAGTCCAGCCGTGGCAGAAACGCAGGCTTCACGGTCAGGGTCACCAGCCAGTTGACCAGGCCGATGGCAAGCCGGCTGGTGGTCAGCAGCACGGGAAGGGCCATGGCCGCCACTGCCCAGGCAGGCCAGCCCTCGGCTGCCATGCCCGCGACGAAGCCCCAGGCCAGCAGGCACGAGAGCAGTGCCGACGGCACCAGGTAGAACGCCAGCGGTGCCCGGTGCAACAGGCGCTGCCAGCGCTCGGCAAGCGCCACCCGCGCCCCCAGGTGCTGTTCCAGCAACGCCAGGCCAGCGCCTGCCAGGTAATAGCCGACATGGGCTGCCTGTGGGTGCGACGTCGCGCTCGCGGCACGCGCCAGTTCGATGGCGGTGCGGGCCACCTGTTCTTCACTGAAGGCGCTGTGCCGCGCCAGCCGTTCGACGATGTGCCGATAGTGATCACGGCTGGCGAAGTCCATGGCTGCGTACACGGTGGCGGGGTCTTGGCCGAGTACTTGCTCGACATGGCTCAGGTGTTCGACGAACAGCCGCCAGTCCACGGTCGACAGCAGCCGCAGGCTGCCGATGCTGTTGCTGATAGAGACCTGGTCGATGGCCTGCTGTTGCGCATCGAGCTGCACCTGGCGCTCAATGCTCATTGCCGACTCGCCCAGCAGTTGCTCGATCCAAGCCAGTGGCTGGGTCAACGCGCTGCTGTGGCCCTGCAGCCGCCTGGCCAGCTCGGCGACGAAGGCGGCGGTCATCGGTGGCTCCGAGCGGGCCATGTCGGCCACCACCAGCACCACGCTTTTGGCATCGCGTTCGGCGGTTTCGCTGAGGGTGTCGGCCCAGCCATTGGCCAGGTCGCGGTCCGCCCCGTTGGCCATGACCCGGGCGGCCACGCGGCGCAGGTTCTCGATCAGCGCCAGCCTCAGCATGATCGGGATCGCCCAGAGCTCGCCCAGGGTCAGCGTGGCGGTTTGCTGATAGGCCTCGACGAATTGGCTCAGGCTCTCGACGTCCACCCGGCCGTCGCCGTGGCAGATGGTTTCCAGTGCAATGTCATAGACCCGCGGCAAGCCGTTCGAGGGGCCATTGTCCAGTCGGGGCAGTTGCAGGCTGTAATCGCTGGGCAGGTGGCGTTTGGCGAT
This sequence comes from Pseudomonas kermanshahensis, assembly GCF_014269205.2. Lineage (NCBI taxonomy): Bacteria > Pseudomonadati > Pseudomonadota > Gammaproteobacteria > Pseudomonadales > Pseudomonadaceae > Pseudomonas > Pseudomonas kermanshahensis. The sequence continues at coordinate 3,465,472 of NZ_JABWRY020000001.1, read as the reverse complement.
GCGGATATGGCTTTCGACCAGGTAGAAGTTGTCGAGCAGCCACTGCGCGGCTGGCAGCGTTGGGCGTGAGTCGGGCAGGGCGGCGGCGAGGGCAGTACAGCTTGCGTAGAGCATGCGTTCGTTATCGGCCAGGCGGTCGAGCAGCGAATCGTCGGCAGGCAATTGGCTCAAGCGGTGCTGGCTGGCGAGCCAGGTGCCGTGCTCGGCCAGTTGCTTGGCGCTGTACAGCTCCGAGCGCAGCAGGCTTTCGTAGGTGAACGCGTGCCGTGGCGCGCGCCAGCGCCGGGCGCGGTTGGCCAGGCGTTGCACGTAGCTGAGTGCGCTAAGCCAAGGGTTGTCCATAGGTGTCGGGTGCCGTGAGCTGGCCGGTCTAGTAAGTAGTGTGTGCGGCGCGGGCATCGCGGGTCTGTTCGGTAGCGAACAGACCCGCTCTGGTTGAGGGCACATGCTGGTCCTGCGTCCCGATGAACTGTTCCGCCATAGGAGTGTGCCCCCGTGCTTTCCCTCGCCTTGATGCCACCGGTACCGGCGCCCCTGTACAAGCCGACCGTGTCGCCCCAGCAGATGCTGGGCATGGTCTGCCATGACCTGCGGACGCCGCTGCAGGCAGTGAGCATGGCTGCAGAGTTGTTGTCGCGTCGTCAGCATTGCGACGATACGCTCAGGCTGCTGGGCACCATCAGCGATTCTGTGGCGCGGGCTCAGCGCTTGGTGGCGGACCTACTGGACTACACGTTGTTGGAGGAAGGGCGAGGCATCGCCCTGCATCCTGTGTTGTGCGACCTGTCAGAGGCCGTTGCGCGGTGCGTGGAAGAACTGCGCTTGACCTGCCCCGATTACCCCTTGATTCACCTGCACCTAGGCGAGCGCAGCGCCCTGTTCGACAAAGACCGCCTTCATCAAGCCGTCGGCAACCTGGTCGCCAATGCCGTCGCTTATGGCGAGCGCGGTGCGCCCATTCAGGTGACATCTCGCAGCTACGGGCGTGCAGCCACGGTCAGCGTACACAATTGGGGCGTACCCATTCCTTCCGAGCTGCTTGGGCGCCTGTTCGAGCCGCTGGTACGCGGCCAGCAACGGGCTGCAAAGGCCGGCAGCATCGGGCTGGGGCTGTTTATTGTCAGGCAGATAGCCCAGGCGCATGCAGGTGAAGTTTCGGTCACATCGACAGAGCAGGCGGGTACTACCTTCTGCATCACCCTGGCGATGCCGGTACCGCAGTGATCACATGACCCGCCCTTTGTAGGAGCAGCCTTGTGCTGCGAAGAGGCCGGCGACAGCACCGTTGATCTTCGCAATGTTCACTGGCCTCTTCGCAGCGCAAGGCTGCTCCTACCGGGACGTGCCCAGCCTTTGCCTGCCTGGTCAGGCGCCTGGCAGGGGCGCGCGGCGGGCCTGGGGGGCGGCCCATAGCAGCTGTGCCACGCCAATGGCGCGCTCTTCGAAACCGCCCTGGCAATAACACAAGTAGAACTCCCACAGGCGCTGGAAGGTTTCGTCGTAGCCCAACTCCATCAACGCGTTGCGCGCATGGCGCAGGTTGTCGCGCCAATGGCGCAGGGTGCGTGCATAGTCGGTGCCGAAGTCCTCCAGGTGTACCAGGTTCAGCGCCGTTTGGCGGCTGGCGACGTCGAGCAACACGCTTAGCGAGGGCAGGGCGCCGCCGGGGAAGATGTAGCGCTGGATGAAGTCCACCGAACGCCGGGCCTTTTCGTAGCGCTGGTCACGAATGGTGATGGCCTGCAACAGCATCAGGCCGTCGTCCTTGAGCAGCGTGGCGCATTGGCGAAAGTACAGGGGCAGGTAACGATGGCCGACGGCTTCGATCATTTCGATCGACACCAGTTTGTCGAAGCGCCCTTGCAAGTCGCGGTAGTCTTCACGCAGCACCGTGATGCGTTGCTCCAGGCCTGCCGCTTGCACACGTTGCAGCGTGTACGCGTACTGCGCCTCGGAAAGCGTCGTGGTGGTCACCCGGCAGCCGAAGCGGGTAGCGGCATGGATGGCCAGGCTGCCCCAGCCGCTGCCAATTTCCAGCAGGTGCTCGTGGGGCTTGAGCTCAAGCTTCTGGCAGATGCGCTCCAGCTTGTTCAATTGGGCCTGCTCCAAGGTCTGCTCGGGGCTGTCGAACTGTGCCGCAGAATACATCAGGGTAGGGTCGAGCAGCCGCTCGAACAGCGCATTGCCCAGGTCGTAGTGGGCCAGGATGTTGCGCCGCGCACCGCGCCGGCTGTTGCGGTTAAGGCGATGCAGCAGGCGCAGGGCCGGGCGGCCGAAGCGCGCCAAGCCGCCTTCGAGGGCGTCCAGCACGTCCAGGTTGGCCACGAACAGGCGGGTTACCGCCGCCAGGTCGGGGGTGCGCCAGTAGCCATGGATATAAGCCTCCCCAGCACCGATCGAACCGTTGCCGGCGATCAGGCTCCAGGCGGCGTCATCGACGATCTCGACTTCGGCATACAGCGCGCTGCCGGCGTCACCGAAGTTCCAGTGCTGGTCATTGCAGATCAAACGCAGGCAGCCTTGGCTCAAGCGCCGCAATTGCGCCAGCACGGCCATCCGGGCCAGGCTGCCAAGCACCGGCGTCAGGCCGGCCGACTTGCTAACGCTCAGTGTGGGGTCGGACATGATCAGGTTCCTTAGAGGCGTGGCCAAGGCTCAGGTCGCCCTGGCTGGCGGTGTGGTTATAGACGGGGGTGCGCTTGAGCAGTAGGCGCAGGGCCTGCCAGTAGATGGCAGACACTGTGCGCAGGCTCATCCACGGGAAGCTCAGGATGTAGCGGTGCAAGGCGGGCCGGTCCAGCGGTTCGCGGCGCAGGGCCAGGTGGGCCTCGAATACCTTGTGCCCCTCGCGCCAGTTCGCCATGTGCACGTGCACGCGCTGGCCGTCGAGCACGAAGCGCAGGCGGTAGTCCATGTCCAGCGGCATGAACGGCGATACATGAAACGCCTTGGCCAGGCTAAATGCGTCGGGTTGGCCGTCTTGCACCGGCAGCACGTAGTGGTGGCGTTGCCGCCAGGGGGTATTGCGGACCTCCAGCAGTATCGCCACCAGGTGGCCGTCGCGGTCATGGCAGAAGTAGACGCTCACCGGGTTGAACGACAGCCCCCAGCAGCGCAGTTGCGTGAGCAGGTGCACCGCGCCTTGGGGTGCGTGCCCGGTTGCTTGGCCGACCAGCTGGCGGGCGGCTTGGGCCAACGGTATGCCGCGCGCGGTCAGTGCGGGCAGGTAGTCGGTTTCCCGCCAGCACAAGGGCGCCAGCCGCGAGCGCGCGAGCCAGCGCGACAGGCCGCGCCAGTGTGTTTGCTCGTCCAGGTCCAGGTAGAACATGCCGACCCGGTAGCGGAATGCATGGTGCCGCGGGGTCAGCCGCCGATGGCTGACCCAGCCATGACACAGGCTGCTGTTCACAAGCGCTCTCCGAAGTATTCTGCCACTTTCAACGCGCTGAGCACGCCGTCTTCATGGAAGCCGTTGCCCCAGTAGGCACCGCAGTAGTAGCTGTGCTGGCGGCCCTGCAATTCGCCTTGGCGGGCCTGCGCAGCCAAGGCCGCAAGGCTGTACTGCGGGTGGCTGTAGCTGAAGCGGGCGAGCACCTGGGCTGGGTCGATTTGCGCCGTCTGGTTGAGGCTCACGCAGAAGGTGACCGGGGCGTCGATGCCCTGCAGGATGTTCATGTTGTAGGTGAGTGCCGCAGGTGCCTGCTCGGCGCCGCCCAGCCGATAGTTCCAGCTGGCCCAGGCTTTGCGCCGATGCGGTAGCAGGCGAGTGTCGGTGTGCAACACCACATCGTTACTGGCGTAGGTGAGGGTACCCAGCACCGCGCGCTCGTCTGCACTGGGCGTTGCCAGCAGGGCCAGGGCCTGGTCGCTGTGGCAGGCGAACACCACCTTGTCGAAGCGCTCGGTACCGGCAGCGCTGATCACAGTCACGCCGTCGGGGTCACGGGTCACCCGGGCCACGGGGCAGTTGCGCCGGATACGCTCGGCAAAAGGCTGGCACAACGGTGCCACGTAGCTGCGCGAGCCACCTTCGATCACCCGCCATTGCGGGCGCTGGTTGACCGACAGCAAACCGTGGTTGCGGCAAAAGCGCACGAAAAACTGCAACGGAAAGCCCAGCATGTCGGCGCGTGACATCGACCAGATCGCCGAGCCCATGGGCACGATGTAGTGGTTGATGAAGCGCCGCCCATAGCCGTGTGTGCGCAGGTAGCTGCCCAGCGTGGTGTCCTCTTCGATGCGCCGGTTGTCCAGGTCGGCCAGGGCTTGGCGATTGAAGCGCAGGATGTCGCGCAGCATGCCCCAGAACCCAGGTGACAACAGGTTGCGCCGTTGGGCGAACAAGGTGTCGAGGTCATGGCCGTTGTACTCCAGGCCACTGGCGGGGTCATGTACCGCAAAGCTCATCTGGGTCGGCCGCGATGCCACCCCCAGGTGTTCGAGCAGGCGAATGAAATGCGGGTAAGTCCAGTCGTTGAAGACGATGAACCCGGTGTCCAGCGCATACTGCTGGCCGCCCCAGTTCACGTCGACGGTGTGGGTGTGGCCACCCACCCAGTCAGCCGCCTCGAACACCGTCAGCGCATGCTGGCGTGAGAGCAAGTGGGCACAGGTGAGGCCAGCGATACCGCTGCCGATGATTGCGATGCGCATGGCGTGCTATTCCCGTGGGTTTCGTGCCAGGCGTTGGCCTAGCTGCAGACGCCAGCGCACCGGCAATGCGCCGAGCAGGCGCAACACCCAGGTGAAAGCGCCGGGGAAGTTGATTTCCAGCGGGCGTTTGGCCAAGCGCGCGACGATGTGCCCGGCGGCGCGCTCGGCGCTCCAGCGCTGTGGCATGGGGAAGTCGTTGCGCTGGGTCAAGGGCGTGTCGACGAAGCCAGGGCTGACGAGGGTGACATCAATGCCCTCGCGGACCAGGTCGATGCGCAGCGACTCCACCAGGTAACGCAGGGCCGCCTTGGACGCGCCATAGGCGCCGGCACGGGGTAGGGCCAGCCAGCTCACCGAGCTGCCCACCACCACCAGGTGCGGGCGCTGGCCACGGCGCAGCAAGGGCAGGGCAGCGGCAAGGCAGTGGCTGGTGCCGATCAGGTTGGTGCGCATCACCCGTTCGACCAGCGCCGGGTCGAAGTGCCCCGGCTCCAGGTATTCGCAGGTGCCCGCGTTGAGGATCACCAGGTCGAGTGCACCCCAGGCATGCTCGATCTGCTCGGCGACCTTGGCGACCTGGCCCGGTTCGTCGTTATCGCCGATGGCCAGCATGGCCTGCTGCGCAAACCGCGACGCTAAAGGTGCCAGGCGCTCGGCCTGACGGCCACCCAAGGCCACCTGGTGCCCCTGCTCCAGCAAGCGCAGGGCCAGCGCCGCGCCGATGCCACTGCTGGCACCGGTCACCCAGCAGCGGCTCATGCCAGCCTCCCTTTGAGCCAGCGGACCGCGCTGCCCATGATCGGGACGTGCTCGTAAAGCAGCGCACCGGCGTCAAAGTAATCCTGATGAAAGTGAACCCGCTCGTGCCAACGCAGGTGGCTGCAGCCTTGCAGGCTGATCAGCGCGCCATTGCCCAAGCGAGGGTGGCGAAAATGCAAGGTCCAGCGCAGGTACCCGTGGCCCGGCTGCACTTCGTCGTAACCCTCGAAGGTGTAGCGAACCTCCTGCACGTTCGCGTACAGCTGCGCGAAGTACCCCCTCAGCGCAGGCAAGCCGTTGAGCTGGTGCAGGGGGTCGCGGAAGGTCACGTCCTCGCTGTACAGGTCACCGAGCATGTCGAGGGTGTGCGCATCGAGGCTGGCAAAGCGTTCGGCGAAGGTTTGCAGGTAGCTGTGCATGCACTTTCCTGTACAAAAAAGTTTTCTTGTACAGGTATAGTTTAGCTTTCGCCGCAAAGCTATACAGGATGATTTTTACCCGGTGACCGCCAAACGGTGGCCTTATTCCGGTGCCTGCGCCCCGGCAATATGCCGCCCGGCCACGTAACCGAACGTCAGCGCCGGGCCCAGGTTGATGCCGCCTGAGGGGTACCAGCCGCCAAACACACTGGCCATGTCTGTACCGGCGGCATAAAGCCCGCCAATCGGCTGGCCTTGCTCATCCAGTACCCGCGCATGGCCATCGGTGCGCAAGCCGGCGAAGGTGCCAAAGCAACCGGGTTGAACCTTCACAGCATAGAACGGCCCTTGTTCGATCGGCGCCACGCATGGGTTCGGCCCGCTGTACGCCGGGTCACCCTGCTTGCGGTTGAACGGCGTGGAGCCGCGGCCGAAAGCCGGGTCTTGGCCATGGCGCGCGTGGCTGTTGTACTCCGCGACGGTGGCACTCAAGCCGACAGGGTCGATGCCGCAGGCGCGGGCCAACTGTTCGATGCTGGCACCGCGCTTGAGGTAGCCACTGCGCAGGTGCGGCCATACCGGCAACGGCGCAGGTCGGGCGTGACCGAGGCCGTAACGCCGCAGGAAGCGGTGGTCGCAGATCAGCCACGAGCAGGCTTCCTCGCCCGGCGGCACGGCCTCGAGCATGGCTGACACATAGTCGTAGTAGCCGTGCGCTTCGTTGACGAAGCGCCTACCGCTGGCCAACACGCCAATAACGCCGGGCTTGCCGCGTTCGATGATGTGCGGGAAGTGGCCGACGCTGCCGTCGCGGTGCGGCACTTTGGAGACCGGTGCCCAGGCCACTGCAGATTTCAGGTCGGTAGCCACCACACCGCCTGCCGACTCGCCAAGGCGCAGGCCATCGCCCGAGCAGGACTGCGGGGGCAGGGCGAGGTTGTCATGGCCACTGGCATCACGCGCAAACAGCTGCCGGCGCCGCGCACTGTCGTTGGGGAAGCCCCCGGCGGCGAGCACCACGGCTTTCGCCCGGACGGTAAGGTCACCCTGCGGTGTACCTATCACGGCGCCGCGCACCTGGCCGTGCTCAATCAGCAGGCGCTTGGCCGGGGCGGACTCCAGCAGCCGTACACCAAGGTCTTCGGCCGACTTGGCCAGGCGTGCGACCAGGGCCACGCCGTTCACCAGATGCATGGCCCGGCCATGGCGGGCGAGGTGGTACAGGTGGCGGCCAAAGCGCTTGCACACATGCAAAAAGGCACGTGGCGAGCGGGTCATGTTGAGGAAGGCGGCCAGGTCAGGGCCGGCCATGATCGGCATGCCCATGAACGAGGTCTCGCGCAGGGTCTTGCGCAGGCGAGGCAACAGCGCGCCGACCTCGCGGGCATCATAGGGCGCGGCGATCACTTGGTGCCCACCGGTGGCGGCGCCGGGTGTGTCGCCATGCATGTCGGGGATGGCGTTGCCGTCGACAAACTGCAGCGCAGTGTGTTTCTCGAAAAAGGCGACCATGTGTGGGCAGGCCTCGAGGAAGGCATCAACCCGTTCAGCATCGTAATGCGTGCCCAATTCGTTACGCAGGTAGGTGCGGGGCTGTTCGATGTCTTCAACGATGCCGGCGCGGCGGGCCAGCGGGTTGCGTGGAACCCAGGCCCAGCCGCCGGACCAGGCTGTGGCACCGCCGAACACCGGCGCCTTCTCTACCAGCATCACGCGCTGCCCATGCCAGGCTGCCGTTACCGCTGCGGCCAGGCCGGCTGCGCCTGAGCCAATGACCAGAACGTCGTATTCGGCTTGCAAGGTGTCGGTAGGCATCGCAGGGTCTCCAGTATTATTATTGGAACGTGATTCCATATTCTTCATGTGAGACGGTGCCAGATGCAAGTGAGGACGTGCATAACTGGTCGATAACCGGACACTTCAACGCCCGCCTGCTGCGCCGATGGCAGTGGCTGTGGAATCATCTTCCAGAATTCATCCATTTTTCAGGGACCTTAGCCATGGCTGGTAGTCAGATCGAACGTGCCTTCAGTCTTGTAGAAAGCCTGACCGGCGAGCCTGAGGGCCTTGCCCTGCAGACGTTGGCCGAGCGCCTGGATATCCCCAAGAGCGCCACCCACCGCATGCTGGCCGAGCTGATCCGCCTGGGCTACGTGCGGCAGAACCGCGACAACAGCCGCTATCAGCTGTCTGCCAAGCTGGTGGCGATGGGCTTTCGCTACCTGTCCAGCAGTGGCGCCGACATCATTCAGCCGATTCTTGACCGCCTAGCCCAGGACAGCGGCGAGCTGGTGCGCCTGGGCGTGATCGAAGGCAGCCGCCAGACCTGGATCGCCAAGTCCCAGGGCGCGCGCTCCGGCTTGCGCTACGACCCCGACATGGGCCGCGATGCCCCGCTGTTCTACACCGCCTCCGGTCATGCCTGGCTGGCCAGCCTGAGCGACGACGAGGCGCTGCAGATGGTCTTGCGCCAAGGCATCGCCGACCCGGCACAGTTCGGCCCGAATGCGCCGCGCTCCACGGATGAACTGTTGAGCTACCTACAGCGCGCACGCGAGCGTGGCTATGCCTGGGTCGAGCAGACCTCGGCGGTGGGCACGTCGGCGTTGGCCGCCGTGGTGCGGCGTCCGCGCACTGACGAAGTGATCGGGGTGCTGAGCATCGCCGGCCCCAGTGCCCGGCTTTCCCAAGCGCGCCTACCTGAACTGGCGGCGCTCTTGTTGGCCGCAGTGGGCGAACTCTCGTCGGCCAGCCAGGCCAGTGAACTGTTTGCCTGAAGCGCTGCCTGTTCATTAGTGGTCGATAACCGCACAGTCTGTGCAGGCGGCGCTTCTGTAAAGCGGACCCGAGTTCTAAATTGTCGAGTATGAATTCTGGAACACTGTTCCGTAATTTATGCCCGACAACAATGACAAGAGGACAGTCCGTTGAATGCACCGCTTCGTATCGCCCTGATTGGCGCCGGTATCATGGGCCGCCAGCACTACCAGCACCTGCGCCAGTTGCCGCAAGCGCAATTGTGCGCGGTGGCAGACCCCGGCCCGCAGGCTGAGGCTTTCGCCGCCGAATGCGGGGTGGCCTATTACGCCGATCACCGGCAGATGCTGGCCAGTGTCAAACCTGAGGCCGTGATCGTCGCCAACCCCAACAACCTGCACGTGGCCACCGCGCTCGATTGCATCGAAGCCGGCGTGCCAGTGTTAGTGGAAAAGCCTGTGGGCGTGCACCTGGACGAAGTCCGTGCGTTGGTCGAAGCGTCCAAGCGCTGTGGTGTGCCAGTGCTGGTCGGCCACCATCGTCGGCACAACCCGCTGATCGCCAGCGCGCGCGGCCTGATCGCCGAGGGTGCGCTGGGCAGGCTGATCAATGTCACTGCGCTGTGGCAGTTGCAGAAGCCCGACAGCTACTTCGACACCCCCTGGCGCCGCGAGCCGGGCGCCGGTTTTTTGCTGACCAACCTGATCCACGACCTCGACCTGCTGCGCTACCTGTGCGGCGAGGTCGTGCAGGTGCAGGCGTTCACCCGTAACGATGTGCGTGGGTATGCCAACGAAGACAGCGCCGCCGTGCTGCTGCAGTTCGCCAACGGGGCGCTGGGCAGCCTGACAGGTTCGGACGCGGTAGCTGCCCCCTGGAGCTGGGAGCTGACGTCCGGCGAGAGCCCGATCTACCCGCGTCAGGATGGCCAGCCCTGCTACCTGCTGGCCGGCAGCCACGGCGCACTGAGCATTCCGCAGCTCAAGCACTGGCAGTACGGCGAAGCAGGCTCCGGCTGGCACACACCCTTGCTGCAAAGTGGCGCCGAAAAGCCAGCAGGTGAAGCGTTGACCTTGCAATTGCAGCACTTCATTCGCGTCGCCCGCGGTGAAGAGGCCCCCTTGACCGACGCTGCAGACGGCGGTCGCACGCTGGCCCTGGTCGAGGCGATCCGCCAGGCAGCCGAAAGCGGCCGGGCCTGCGCCCCCGAGACGATCGCCTGACGCGAGCCCCATTCACACCTTTAATTGCCTTCAGGTAACGAACATGACTGACCGTATCTTTTCCCTTGCCGCGCTGACGGTGCTCGAGCTTTCGCCGCCGGCCATGGTGGAGGCCGCTGCCCGTGCCGGCTACAGCCACGTGGGCCTGCGTTTGGTGCCGGCTACCGCAGAGGAGCAGCACTTCCCGCTGGCGGCCGACGCTGACCTGCGCCGACAGACCCAAGCGCGCCTGCGCGAGACCGGCATCAAGGTACTCGACCTGGAAATCCTCCGCCTCAAGCCTGAAACCTGTGTTGCCGATTTCGAAGCCATTCTGGCGGTGGGTGCCGAGCTGGGCGGGACCGAACTGCTGGTGGCCGGTAACGACCCGGACGAGGCACGCCTCACGGAGCGCTTTGCCGAACTGTGCGACCTGGCGGCGGGCTATGGTATCCATCCGCACCTGGAGTTCATGCCCTGGACTGACGCTCGCGACCTGCGCCAGGCCATGCGTGTGGTTGCCAACGCTGACCGGACAAACGGCTGCGTTCTGGTGGACGCATTCCATTTCAACCGCTCCGCTTCCTCACTCGACGACCTGGCCCACCTGGCACCGCAGCGCATGCGCTATGCGCAGCTGTGCGACGTGGCCGGCCCGGTGCCGGACGACATGGACGAGATCCTGCGCCAGGCCCGCAACGAACGGCGCTTCCCAGGTGATGGCGATGCTGATTTGATCGGCCTGTTGCGTGGCTTGCCGGCCACCGTACCGTTGAGCCTGGAGATTCCGACTCGGCAGTTGCTGGAGCAGGGCGTGAGTGGCGAGCAGCGTGCGCGGATGGCGCTGGAGAAAGCCAAGGCGGTATTGGCGCGGGTTTGAGCTTCAAGGGCCGCTGTGCGGCGCAGAGAACAAAGATCGAAAGCGAGTCCCCACTCCTGTGGGAGCCGGCTTGCCGGCGATGCAGGCGCCGCGGTGTATGGCACCGGCTTCGCCGGTGTTCGCGGGTAAACCCGCTCCCACAGGTCCCTGCTAAATCTATTCGGTATGTGTTGTTCTGTGAAAGCTGGCTTGCCAGGCAAGGGCTGCAAAGCAGCGCATGACAGTAAACCTCAAGGCCGGTCCAAGTTAGGGCAAAGGTCCAATGGCCTGTCTGCAGGCAAAAAAAGAGGCTCCGAAGAGCCCCATAGAGGAAACCTGAAAGGCCTTTACGCGGCCTCGATCCCACGCGGCGCCATGAAGTACATCCACACCAGGGCAATGAAGTACATCACCGGAATCATGGTGAACAGCACCGCATAATTGTTGTGGGTGACCGTCAGCACGCTGCCGACGATCTGTGTCATGAACATGCCGCCGATGGCCGCGCACATGCTGCCAAAGCCGAACACCGTGCTCACCAGATGCTTGGGCGTGTAGTCCATGACCAGGCTCCAGATGTTCGCGGTCCAGGCCTGGTGCGCGCCGACCGCCACGGCGATGGCAAGCACCGCGACCCACAGGCCACTGGCGTGGGCAGCGAAGACCACGCTGACGATGGTGCAGGCAAAGATCAGCATTGAGATCAACCGGGCACGGGTGGCGCGCATGCCGCGGCCGATCAGCCAGGACGACAGAATGCCGCCGCCGATGCTGCCGAAGTCTGCAGTGAGCCAGATCAGGATCAACGGGATCCCCATCTGGGTGACGCTGATGCCCAGGTCGTACTGCTGGTTGAGAAACGGCGGCAGCCAGTACAGGTAAAACCAGAACACCGGCGCCGTGATCGAGTAGGCCACGGCAAAGGCCCAGGTGCCGCGCTGGCGCAGGATGCGGCTGAACGGCACGGGTTTGGCTTCGGGCTCCACGTCTTGCTGGATATAGTCCAGCTCGCTCTGGCGAACGTGCGGGTGCGCCTCAGGGTTGAAATACTTCAAACCCCACAACACCACCCAGACCAGGCCAAGGCTACCCATGGCGATGAACGCGGCCTGCCAGCCCCAGGCGGCGAGAATCAGCGGCAGCAGCGCCGGGGTGACCATGGCGCCGACGTTGGTGCCGGCGTTGAACAGGCCGGTGGCAATGGCGCGCTCGCCGGCGGGGAACCACAGGCGTGTGGTCTTTACACACGCCGGGTAGTTAGCCGCCTCGGTCAGGCCCAGAATGAAGCGGCAGACCATAAAGCCCGCTGCCGAGGTCGCCAGGCCATGGGCGCCGGTGGCCAGGCTCCACAGCAGTACGGCGCCGAAGAAGGCGTGTTTTACCCCGACTTTGTCGATCAGCCGGCCCTGCAGCACAAAGCCGATGGCATAGCCGACCTGGAACCAAAAGTTGATGTTGGCGTAGTCCATCGCCGTCCAGCCCATGTCCTTGGCGAGAACGGGCTGCATGATGCCGAGGGCGGCACGGTCGATGTAGTTCAGGGTGGTGGCGAAGAACACCAGGGCAAGCATGCCCCAGCGGGTCTTGCCGACGGCGAAGGCGCCGCGCACCTTGTCGCCGATGGATCCATGGGCGAGGCGGGGGCTGGCAGTGTCGAACTTGGAAGGGGTCATGTGAAGTCGTTTCTTGAAATTGTTTTGAACGGCAATGCGTCTGGAACGCGGTTTTGCCCAGGGCAAGGCTGGGCGTGCAAGGTCATTTATGGTGAGCAGTGAAGGGGGGAGCGTCAATTCAAAGATGGGGCTACTGTTCGATGATCGAACAAAAGTGACGCGGCGTCTTCTGGCTGATTGCACAGTGCCATGCCTGCTAGGTAACCGAAGGTCATCCCAGGGCCAAGGGTGATACCGCCGCTGGGGTAGTGCCCGCCCATGATGCTGTGCATGTCGTTGCCGACCGCGAACAGGCCAGGTATTGGGCGCTGCAGGCTGTCCATTACCTGTGCCGAAGCATCCGTGTGCAGGCCGGCGAAGGTGCCGAGGCTGCCCGGCAGCAGTTTTACCGCATGAAAGGGGCCGTGCAGCAGCGGCCGCAACGACGGATTGGGCACGTGCAACGGGTCGCCCTGCGCGCGGTTGTAGAGTGAGGCGCCACGCTGGAAGTCCGGATCCGTGCCATGCGCCGCATGGTGGTTGAAACGCGCCACGGTGCGCTGCAGGTGCGTTGCGTCGATCCCGCAGCGTGCGGCCAGTTGCGCCAGGGTAGGGCCGCTGAACAGGTAGCCACGGCGCTCATAGAAGCCGGCAGGGAAGGGGAACGGCTTGGCCCAGCCGATGCCATAGCGACGTTGCGCGACGTGGTCGCAGATCAACCAGGCCTCGGGCTCCTCACCGGGTGGCGTGGAGCTGAACAGCGCATTCATGAAGGCGTGGTAGCTGTCGGCCTCGTTGACGAACCGTCGACCGTCTCGGCGCACGGCAATGAAACCCGGCTTGGCGCGGTCGATCAGGTGCGGGAAGTGGCCGAGGCTGCCGTCGCTTCGCGGCACCAGTGAGACCGGCGCCCAGGCCCCGGCGTGGGCCGCCGTGGTGGCGACCTGGGCGCCGACCTCTTCGCCTAACCGCAGGCCGTCGCCACTGTTCTGTGGCGGCGCTGCGGAGTAATGGCGATCGCCCTCAGGGGCATGGGGTATCAGCTGGGCGATGCGCTGGCGGTCATGGGGGAACCCCCCGCAGGCCAGCACGACACCGCGTCGCGTACGGATCACCTGGCCATCGCTGAACTGCACGCCTGTGATACGCCCATCCCTCAGCAAGCCTGTGGCCTGCCGGTCATGCAACAGCGTCACGCCCAGGTCGAGGGCACTGCGCAGCAGGCGCGCCACCAACGCGTTGCCGTTGACCAGTTGCAGGCCGCGACGGTGCAGCAGCAAGTCGCGCCCATGGCGCAGCAGGCGTTTGCCCACGTGCCAGGCCGCCTTGGGTGAGCGGCTGGCGTTGAAGAAGGCGGCCATGTCTGCGCCACCGGCGATGCCCATGCCGGCCAGGCTGACGATATCCAGAGGTGGCCGTAGCCGGTGGATCCAGTGCCCGAGCAGGCGCCCGTCGAACGGCTGCGCACACAGGGATCGCCCGCCACGCGCACTGCCATCCCCCTCATGCATGTCGGGCATTTTCGTCCCGGACTGGAACTGCACGGCGGTATGTCGCTGGAAGAACGCCACCATCTCCGGTCCATGGCGCAAAAACGCCTGCTGGCGTGGGTCCAGTTCGGCGACGTGGGTCTGTGCGCGCAGGTAGCGTTCTGGCGCAGCGTCGGCTTCGACGGTGCCTTCGGCGATCGCCAACGGGTTGCGGGGTATCCATAACCAGCCCCCCGACCAGGCGCTGGTACCGCCGAACTGGCTGGCCTTTTCCGCGACGATCACCTTAAGGCCGTGATGGGCGGCGGTTACTGCGGCAGCCAGGCCAGAGGCGCCGGAGCCGAGGACAAGTACGTCACATTCCAGGGGTTGCATGGAGGGGCTCCGGTCAGGTTGGAGGGGCAGTCAGTTACTGCAGCGGCGAAAAGCCGGTTGGCCGCATCAACCGCGACTGCAACCGTAACACTGCGCCCAGCTCGCGATTGCGCTGCGAGAACTCCGCCCAGCGCGGGTCCGCCGCCATCGCCGCGCGGCGCTGCATGCGGTCGTCGAGGCTGGTGTAGGCCCACAGGTGCACCACTTGGTTGACCTCGCCGAATTCACTGGTAAAGAAACCGACCAGCTTGCCCAGGTGCTCGCTCTGCACCGCCAGCGCGTGGCTTTGGTACAGGGCCAGCCAGTCGGCCATCTTCAGTGGGTCGAGGGTGTAGGTTCTCAGTTCGTAGTACATGCGTTTGTCTCCATAGGGTGGGCCTGCGCCTGCAGGCGGTTGGCAATATGACTGGCGGCGATCCAGCCGAAGGTGAGGGCAGGGCCAAGGGTGATGCCTGGCCCGGGGTAGGTGCCGTTCATCAATGAGTTCATGTCGTTGCCCGTTGCATAAAGGCCGGCAACCGGCGTGCCGGCGCGGTTGAGCACGTTGGCATGAGCGTCGGTCACCAGGCCGCGTGCCGAGCCGAGGTCGCCGGTGTGGAGCTGGATGGCGTAGAACGGCGCCTTGACCAGGGGCGCGAGGCAGGGGTTGGGCGTGTGATGCGGGTCGCCCATGTAGCGGTTGTAGCTGTTGCCGCCTTTGTCGAATGCGCGGTCGATGCCGTTGCGGGCGTCGGCGTTGAAGCGCTCCAGCGTCGCCTGCAATGCCTGAGGGTCGACGCCGATGGCCTCGGCCAGGGCGCGGGGTGTGTCGGCGCGGTACAGGTAGCCGGCGTCGATCAGTGCCGCGTTGTTCACAGGTTTCGGGCGTGCCAGGCCCAGGCCGTAGCGGTTCATGGCCTCGGCGTCGCAGATCAGCCAGCAGGTGGTGAGGTTGCTGGCGAACATGGTCTGCACGAAGTGATGGTAGGAGTTCGACTCGTTGACGAAGCGCTGCCCGGCCGGGTTGATCGCGATCACCCCCGGTTTGGCACGGTCGGTGACCAGGTGCGGGAAGCGTTCGCGCTCACCATTGGCATGGCGCAACTCGGAAACGGGGGCCCAGAAGAAGTTGGCGGCCAGCCCCTCGCCGTGGGCAGCATCCACCGCTTCACCCAGGTGCAGCGCGGCGCCGTCATTGGTTGGCGGCGACATGGTCAGGTGCGGTGCATTAACGCCTGGGCGGTAGGCGGCAGCCAGTTCACCGGCTGCGAAGCCGCCCATGGCGCAGACCACGCCACCCCGCGCACGCACCTGCACGCGCCGGCCTTCATGCTGCACCACCACGCCGGTCACCGCGCCGTGCTCGACGATCAGCGCCTTAGCCTCGCTGCGCAGCCACAGTTGCGTGCCGTGGGCAAATGCCGTGGTGGCCAGGCGTGCAATCAGCGCATTGCCGGTGGTCAGGCGGGTGCCACGGTGGTGGCGAAGGCGGTCCAACGCATAGCGTGCCATCAGCTTCAGGCAATGCCACAGGGAGCGTGGTGATTTGCGCAGGCCAAGAAAATGCTGGATATCCACGCGGTTGACCATCATCCCGCCGAACAACAGCATGCCCGGCGGTGGCATTTTCAGGTCTTTGAAGCGCGGGCCGAGGCGGCGGCCGTCGTACTCGACCATTTCCAGTGCTCGGCCGAACTGGGTGGCGCCGGGCTCATCCGGGTAATAATCCGGCGAGTGCGGGCGCAGGGCATAGCGCAGTTCGGTGTGGCGCTCCAGCCAGCGCAGCGCTTCATGCCCGCGTGCAATGAAGGCGTCTATCAGCGGTGCGTTGTAGCCGCCACCAATCACGGTTTTCAGGTAGGTGCGCATGGCTTCGGGGGAGTCTTTGGCGCCGGCTGCACGGGCTTGATCGGTGCCATACACCCACGCCGCACCGCCGGAGATCGCCGACGTGCCGCCGAAAGTGTCGGCTTTCTCCACGACCAGTACTTTCAGGCCAAGGCTGGCAGCTGTGGCGGCGGCGGCAAAGCCCCCGGCACCACTGCCGAGGACCACCAAGTCGTACACCGGTTGCGCGTGTTCGGTAGTGGCCATGGCTCAGATCTCCAGCGGGGTGACGCCCATGAAGGCGCCGAGGTGGCCGAGTTGGGCAAAGGCCATCTGCGGGCCAGTCTGGATCGCACAGCCCCGGTCGCGTGCCTGCTGCAACAGCGGGGTGATTTCTGGCGAGGTGACCACGTCGGCAACCAACGTGGAGGGTTGCAGGGTTGTCAGCATCGGCGCCGGCAGCGGCAACTCATTGGTGCTGCCCATGCCGACCGGCGACGCGTTGACCACCAGGTCGAACGCTTCCAGCGAGCGGTAGTGGGTGGCGATTTCGAGACTGGGGAAGGCCGTGCCGAGTACTTCGCAAAGCGCCCCAACGCGGGTAGCGCTGGGGTCGCTGAGGATGATCTGGCGCACGCCCGCTTCGCCCAGTGCATAGGCAATTGCACTGCCCACCCCACCACAACCAATCACCAGCGCGCGTTTGCCTGCCGGTTGAAAGCCCTGTTTGCGTGCGGCGCCAAGAAAGCCTGCGCCGTCGACATTGTCGCCGAGCAGGCGGCCGTCACTGTGGCGGCGCACCACGTTGACCGAACCCAGTGCGGCGGCGCGTGCGCTGAGGCCGTCCAGGCGTGCGGCCAGTGCCTGTTTGTAAGGCACGGTGACCACGCATCCGCGTAGGTTCTGCCAGCCGCGCAGGCTGCCGACAAAGGCTTCCAGCGCAGTTTCTTGCAGGTCGATGGGGAGCATTGCCAGGTCGCAGCCGTTGCTGGCGAACCAGGTGTTGAAGTTTTCAGGCGATTTCACCTGGGCGATGGGTGAACCGACGATGGCGACCAGTTCTGTCGAACCCCGAATCATGCTGACCTCCGTGCTTGCTGTTGTTGTGCAGCAAGGGTGACGGGGTAGTGGGCGCGGGGAAATGCGCTTGCCGGGCGGGTAGTGCGATAATCGCAGTCAGGTAGCGATTATTGGCGGGTAATACCAAAAAATGTCCGTCAGAAACACGCTCCCTCACTGTAGGAGCAGCCTTGTGCTGCGAAGAGGCCAGTAAAAACAGCGAAGATCGAGGGTGTTGCCACCGGCCTCTTCGCAGCACAAGGCTGCTCCTACCCGGGCTCGCGCATCACTGGAGAACCCCCATGGACAAACCCGATATCCACCCCCGCGACCTGATCGCGGGCTTGCAGAAAGGCCTGGCATTGATGCAGCTGTTCAGCGTCGATCAGCCACGCCTGACCGTGCCGCAGGCAGCCAGGCAATCGGGCCTTACCCCCAGTGCCGCGCGCCGCTTCCTGTTGACGTTGGTACACGAAGGCTTTGCCGACACCGACAGCCGCCAGTACTGGCTCACGCCCAAGACGTTGCGTATCGGCCAGGCCTACGTGGACTCGGCGCAGTTGCCGCGCATGCTGCGGCCCATCGTCGAGCAGGTGGCGCGGCAGACCCAGGAGCATGTCTCGGTCGGCACCCGTGACGGCGATGAAATCATCCACCTGGTGCGCAGCCGCTACAGCCACATCGCCTCGTTGTCGATCAGGCCCGGCTCGCGGGTGCCGATGTACTGCACCGCCGGCGGGCGAATCTGGCTGGCGGCGCTGGAGGGGGGCGCGCTCAATGACTACTTCTCACGCAACCCGCTCCGTCCGCTCACGCCCTATACCCAGACTGACCGGGTACTGTTGGAAGCTGAGCTGCAGCGCGTGCGCCAGCAGGGCTACTGCATCGTCGACCAGGAATACGAAATCGGCATGCGGGTGCTGGGGGTACCGCTGCTGGACCGTAGCGGCCTGCTGAAGGCGACCCTGACGATCACCACCCACGCCTCGCGGTTGAGCGTCGACGAGATACGGCTGCGCTACCTGCCACCGCTCTACGAGGCGCAGGCGTTGTTGAAGCCGGTGGTGGGCTGATTGTTGCGCTGTCAGCCAGCGGGCTACAGCTTGAACGTCAATTGTGGATAATGGGCCTAGCTGACGAGACTTATCGTCCCCGTCATATGCAGCAATCGCCTACGCTATGCTTCACAGCGTTTTTTTATATATAACAACAAGATAAGGATATTTCAGATGACGATCGAACGCCTGCACACTGACGCTCGCATGAGCCTTGTGGTCAAGCACCAAGGCACCGTGTACCTGTCCGGTGAGGTTGCCAACGATTTTGCGGGCGATGTGCAGCAGCAAACCCGTGAAACTTTGCAGAACATCGAGCGACTGCTCGACCAGGCCGGCACAGACAAGACACGGATTTTGTCCGCAACCCTTTACCTCAAAGACATCGATGCCGACTTCGCGGGCATGAATCAGGTGTGGGATCAATGGTTGCCGCAGGGGTGTGCGCCAGCGCGCGCAACGGTGCAAGCCAAATTGTATGACCCCGCCGTGCTGGTCGAAATTTCGATTATCGCAGCGCTCCCTGACGCGTAACGGCGTGCTCACAACCCAGCGCTAAGTGCAGCGCTGGCCCACAGCGCTGGACAATCTTCTACTGCCGAACGGAACTACCGCCCAGGCCACGCTTTCTCAAGGCTTGTTGCCTGCTTTCAAAGTGGCGCGATATTCGCATCCAAGTGAATAACGCTAGCCGCTTGCGAGCGCAGGGCGTTGTGTCGGGAAGCAGGAGGTAGACATGTCTGACAGGAGCAGCCTCAGGAGCAGAGCGACGGTGCTGTGCTTTCGCAGTGGCAAAATACTCCTGGTGCGTAGAAAGGCCGGGAAATGGGGCTTTCCGGGGGGCGGTGTGGGCACGAATGAGGCACCGTTGCACGCCGCCAGCCGAGAGCTGAAAGAGGAAACAGGGATTTGCCGTGAGCGCCTGGTGGCGCTGTGCACGCTGCAAGTCGGTAACACCCTCCATTACATTTTTACCCTTCAGCTGGACGATCAGGATAAACCGGTCCCGAAGAATGAGATCGTCGCTTGCAAGTGGATTGAGCGCGATGCACTGAATGCCTCCCTCCTAAAGCCCGCCGCTGCGGCACTGTTGCGTAGCGAACTGCCGGCGCTGTGTGCTTGACCCGAGTCACGCTAGCCGTCACGGCGTTTTCGGCCTGCTTCATAACGCGACAGAAGAGGCTGCACGCTTAACCCATGTACGACAATGCTCAGCGCCACTACCGACAGTGTGAGGTTGGTGATGGCCGCGGCATCGCTGGCGCTCAGGCCGTGGTTTACCGAGTAGAACAGGTAGTAAAGGCTGCCGATACCACGTATGCCGAACCAGCCCAGCATGCCGCGCTGGCGAAGGTCCAGCAGGCCACGCCCTGGGATGATCAGCGTACTCAATGGCCGAATGAACACGAACAGCGCCGCGCCTACGGTCAGTGCGCGCCAGTCCCAGTGCTCGATCAACACGACACCGAGCAAGGTCACCAGAAACACCTCCATCGCCCGCTCCACAAGCCCACCAAACGAGAGCATGTCGCCCAGCATGATGCCAGCTGCGACCTGGGTGTCTTCCAGCGCGGCTATATCGCCTTTGACCGCGTGCTCCGGGGCGACATGCTGGTGGCCGACCACAGGCTGCACAAGGTGTTCTGCAGGCGCTTGTGGGGTGGGGCTGGCGTGTACTTCGGCCTGTCGCAGGCCCAGCCCGGCAGCGAACACGGCGAGAAACCCATAGCCATGGATCAGGTCGGCGACCACATAAGCCATCGCGATCAGCGCCAGCGCCAGGTAGTCGTTGGGCGAGAGGGTGCTGTCCTCGTGCCGGGTGCGCAGGTACAGGGTCAGGTGCCCTAGGCCGCGCCCCATCCAGTAGCCACTGAGCAAGCCGGCGGGCACCGCCCACAGCACGTCTTGCCACAGCCAGTCAGTCAGCCATTGGCTGCCTGCTGCGCCCTGCACAAGCAGCAAGCCCAGGATGACGAACGGAAAGGCGACTCCATCGTTGAGCCCTGCCTCACCCGACAGGCTGAAGCGCACGCGGTCGTAGTCCTGCGCGTCATTGACCTGGACCAAGGTGGCCAGCACCGGATCGGTCGGGGCAAGGATGGCGCCAATCAACACCGACACCCCCCAGCCCAGGTTCAGGCCGTAATGCAGCACCAAGCTGACCCCGGCGATGCAAGCCAGCATGACCGGCCCAGCCAGGAAAACCGCCACCCGCCAGCTGCGGCTGCTCAGCGGCAGGCGCAGCTTGAGGCCGCTGACGAACAGCGAAAACAGCACGGCGACCTCGGTCAGGTGCTCCATCCAGCCGTGCGCATCGGGCAGCTCGAGTTGCAGCAAGCCGAGGCCACCGGGGCCCAGCGCGACGCCCAAGGCCAGGCACACGACCGAGGTCGTGACCGGGATCCAGCGCAGGTAAGAGGAGGTCAACGCCAGCAGCAACAAGACTGCGCCGAGCATGGCCACCCAGACGATGAAGCTCATGTGCGCAGTGCCTCCACGGCGTCGGGCTCTGGGGCTGGCGCAGGCAGGCAGCTTTGCTAGCCACCGACTGGGTCAGACACTCAGTCTAGTCGTCGCCCGAACTGACGCAGGTGACAAGGCGGCCGGCGACCCTGCCTCAGGCTCGCGCATTGTTGGCCGCACCGGCAGTACTGCGGCCTGTAGCTGCTTGCCAACGGCGTGATCGAACGAAAGCCTACCGTCTATCTGACGCTCCTCGATGATACGCCCGGCGTCCAACACGACCACCCGCTGGCAGAAGTAGCGCACCAGGCTCAGGTCATGGGTGATCAGCAAGAACGCGGTGCCGTGCTCGCGTCGAAGTGCATCCAGGCGCTGCAGCAGTTGCAGTTGCAACACCCGGTCCAGGTTTGACAAGGCCTCGTCCAGTATCACCAGTTTGGGTGAGATGGCCAGCGCGCGGGCGATATTGGCGCGCTGCAGCTGGCCGCCACTGAATTGGTGCGGCAGGCGCTCGGCATGCTCGCTGCGCAGGCCCATGTGCTCTAGTAGCTCCACGGTACGGGCGTTGCGTGCAGCTTCGTCCAGCTCGCTCAGGTGACGCAACGGCTCGGCAATGCTCCAGCCGATGCTGCGTTGCGGGTTGAACGCGCTGGGCGCGTCCTGGAGTACCAACTGAACGGCGCGCAAGAAAGCACGGGCCCCACCGCCGCGCAGTCGGCTGACCTCTTGGCCGGCAAATGTCACCTGGCCACACGCGGGTTTCTCCAGGCCCAGCAGTAACCGGGCAAGCGTGCTCTTGCCGCTGCCGCTGCTGCCGAGCAGGCCGAGCGACTCACCGGGCTGCAGCTCAAGCTCAATGCCGTCGAGCACCTGCAGCCAGCCGCGTCTGCTCAGTAGCCCTCCGGAACGGTAGCCATGCCCGAGTTGGTTAACGTGCAGCAGGCTCATGGCTGGCTCCCGTTTAGTAGCTGATGGGCTTCAAGCAGGGTGCGGGCGGTGGCGCTGGCTGGTTGATCGAACAGGCCATGCACTGTTTGCCGCTCGACGACGCGCCCCGCTTCCATCACCGTGACATGGTCGGCGCAGCGGGCAACCACCCCCATGTCATGGGTCACCAGCAGCACGCCAAGCTTGTGCTGTTGCACCAGTTTCATGAGCAGGTCGAGAAAGCGCGCCTGGCTCACGGCGTCAAGGTCGCTGGTGGGCTCGTCCGCCAGCAGAAAGGGGCTTTCGGCCATGAGCGCAAGGGCGATCATCATGCGCTGCAACATGCCACCGCTGAGCTGGAACGCGAACGACTGCAGGACCCGACTGCGGTCATCCAACCCCACGGCCTCCAGGCATTCATCCATGCGCGTACGTGCAGCGCTGCCGACGACCCCTCGCAGTTTCAGGGTTTCCTGGGCATGGCTAGCCATGTTGCGCACAGGGTTGAATGCACTGCGTGGGTTCTGCAGGATCAGGCTGGCAAGTTGCCCACGCACCTGATCGGCCGCCAATGGCTTGCCATCGTGCAGCAACTGGCCGCGTGTACGGCGCAGGCCTGGCGGCAGTACGTCAAGCAAGCCCAGGCAACTGAGCGATTTGCCCGATCCGCTGTGACCGACCAGGGCACAGACTTCACCGCGGCGCAGTTGCAGGTCTACGTCGTCCACCAACACGCCAGCACGCCCTTCGATACACAGGCCTTTGAGCTGTAACGTCGACACGGGCATTCAATGAGCCTCCTGGGTTGGGTCCAAGCGATCACGCAACGCATCGCCCAGCAGGTTGAACGCCATTACCGAGAAGAAGATCATCAGCCCGGGCAACAGCAGCAGTTGCGGCTGGGTCCAGATGAACTCCTTGGCATCGTTGATCATCACCCCCCATTCGGCACTGGGCGGGGTGACGCCAAGGCCGAGGAAGGACAGCCCCGAGACATGCAGCATCATGTGCCCGATGTCCATCGTGGCCAGCACCAGCAACGGGCCGGCAATGTTCGGCAGCACATGCTGGCGCAGCCGCGCCCAACGTGAGGCACCGGCCAGACGTGATGCCATCACGTATTCGCGGCCGCGTTGGGCGATGACCATGCCGCGCACCATGCGCGCATACCATGCCCAGTGCGACAGGGCGATGGCAATGATCACGTTGCTCAGGCCAGTACCCAGCAGGGTGACGAAGAAAAACGCCAGCACCAGCGTGGGGAAGGTCATGAACATGTCGCACAGGCGCATCAGCAGCAGGTCGACCTTGCCACCGACAAACCCGGACACCCCGCCCACCAGCAAGCCCAGAAACAGCACCAGCGCCAGTGTCAGCACTACGCTGCCCAGCGACAGCCGTGTGCCGACGATCAACCGGGACAGCACGTCGCGGCCAAGGTGGTCGGTGCCCAGCCAGTGGCTGCTGTCCGGTGGCATCAGGCGTCGGCCGAGGTCGACCAGGTCCGGGTCGTGCGGGGCAAGCCATTGGCCAAACACGGCCAACATGCAGAGCACGCTGACCAGTACCAGCCCTGCAATCAGGTTGGCCTGGCCGGCCAGCGTAGCGCGACGGAAGATGGCCAGTACACTCATGCGTCCACCCCTTCAAGACGGCTGCGAGGGTCGAGCCAGGCATAACAGACATCCACCACCAGGTTGCAGACCATCAGCAGGCCTGTCAGCAGCAGGGTGAAGCACTGCATGACCGGAAAGTCGCGGTTGAGCACCGCCGACACCGCGAAGCGGCCGACGCCGGGCCAGGCGAAGATGGTCTCGATTACCAGTGCCCCGCCGATCAATTCCCCAATGTGCATACCGGTGGCCGTGACGAAGGGTAGCCAGGCGTTGCGCAGCACGTGGTCACGCCATACCCGGCGCTCGGGCAGCCCGCGGGCACGGGCGTAGGTAACATAACGCTGGCCCCTGGCCTCCAGCAGGCTTGCCCGCAGCAGGCGGGCGTTGATCGACATCGACATCAGGGCAATCGCCAGTACCGGCATCACCAGATGCCCGGCACTGCCGCGGCCCAGTGGCGGTAGCCAGCCCAGCCAAAGGGAAAACAGCGCAATCAGCAGAAACGCCAACCAGAAGTTGGGCATCGAGACACCCAGGAACGTCACCGCGCGGACGGCGTGATCGGGCCAGCGCCCTTGCCAGCGCGCAGCCACCAGGCCAAGCGGAATCGACAGCAGCAGGGTGCAGGCCAGGGCCAGGCCGCCCAGTTGCAAGGTGGCGGGCAGGTAGTAAAGGAGATCGTCGAGCACCGGCCGCCCCGTGAGGTATGAAATACCGAAGTCCAGCTGCACGGCCTTCCCGAGCCAGGTCAGGTACTGCTCAAACAACGGCCGGTCGAGGCCCAAGGTATGGCGGACTTCGGCAATGGCCGCGTCAGTCGGCGGGATGTGCGACAGGCGAAGGTAGTCCAGGGCCGGGTCGGTGCTGCCCAGGTGCAGCAGCACGAAGACCAGCAGTGAAACCCCGAGCATTACCGGTACCAGCAGTGCCAGCCGCAGCAGGATATAGCGCAGCATGTCAGTCTCCCTGCTTCGGTGTCATGGCTTCGAACGGCACGTCGAACAGCGTGCTGCCGAATTGCACATGGGCAACGGAGTCGCGGCGAACACTGATGGCGGTAAGGTAGGAAATCGGCAGGTACACGGCTTGCTCATGCAAGGAGGTGAGGATGTACCGGTACTGTTCGGCGCGTTGCTGCGCGTCGGTACTTGCCAGTACCTGGCCAATGCGTCGGTCCAGTTCGTCCTTGATCGCCAAACCGCGCTGTGCCATGTAGTCGGCATGGCCGGCATAGCGCATGGAGCTGACAAAAGAGTGCGGGTCGTAGGGCGCTCCCCAGGTGTCGGCGAAGATCATGCCGAAGTCGCCATCGCGCTGGCGCCGGACCAGCCCACCTTCTTCGACCGCGCGCAATTCGATGCGCATGCCGACGTTAGCCAGCTCGCCTTGCAGCACTTCGGCCAGGCTCTTCTGCAGTGCGCTGGTGCCGAGGAACACCAGTTCGATCGACAGCGGTTCACCGGCCTTGCTACGTACCGTTGCGCCTGCCGTCAGGGTCCAGCCGGCAGCGTCAAGTTCGCGGGCGGCTTGGGCAGGGTCGTAGGCGTAGGGTTTCAGGCCGATGTCGGCATAGGGCATGTTGCTGGCGAACAGGGTATCGGCACGGGGCTCGAGGCCATACAGAATCTTGTCGATGATGGCCTGCTTGTTCACCGCTTGGTTGATCGCTTGACGCACGGCCAGGTCACGGGTGGCGCCATGCCCGGTGTTCATCGCCAGGGTGCGGGTAGCCAGCGGTGCCGAGAGGGCGGTGGCGAAGCCTTGGTCGCGCAGGCGCACGAACGTGCCGGCGGTAATCTCGCCGGCGGCCCCTTGAATCAGCTCGAGCTCGCCGGCCTGCAGGGCCATCGCGCGGCTGTTGGGATCAGGGATGACGTTTACCAGTACCTCGCCATAGGCCGGCTTTGTGCCCCAGTAAAAGGGGTTGCGGGCAAAGCGGTCATACTCGCCCAAGCGCGATTCGACGCGCATCCATGGGCCGGTGCCGGCGGGTTCGCCAGGTTTGGCCTGTGGGGACCCGAAGCGCAGCGGGCGCACTTGGGCCAGTTCCATCAGCGTTGGGTAGTACGGGTGCTTGAGCACCAGGCGCAAGGTCAGCCGGTCAGGGGCCTCGATGTGGTCGAGGGTGGTGACCAGCTCCATCCAGCGATGGCGTTGGCTATTGGCAAGGACGGCATCCAGGTTGGCCTTGGCAGCTGCAGCGTCGAATGGCGTGCCGTCACTGAAGCGCACGTCATCTCGCAAGGTGAAGGTGTAGGTCTTGCCATCGTCGGAGACTTGCCAAGCCTGTGCCAACCACGGCTCTACAGTGCCCGCCGAGTTGTAACGCACCAGCGGTTCATACACCATGGCCTGGGCGTACATCTGATTGGGCGAGTAGCCGCGTGGGTCGAGTGGGCCTGCGTTAACGGGCCAGGAATACACCAGCGTCGGGCTTTGTTGGGGTGTGCTGTCTGCGTGTGCGCAGAGGCTCGCGGCGACCATGAGAATGCCCCAGAGGGCGGGCTTTCGTTTAGCTGACTGCTGCTTCACACGGGGTCCCCACTTCGACGGAGGCGTAAGGCTAAAGAGTGGTGGGAATGATGTCCATGCAAAAACTTCTTACTGAACGTTACAAAATGCCGCGCCAGAAAAGGCAGTAGAAAGCCCTGGCGATGATTGAACCGTGACGCGTTCGCCCAGGGCCTGAAGTGGCGAGCTCAGGCGACCTGTTTGCCACAAGCCGGTTGACGCAGCGGCCTTTTGATGGTCATCTGCGCGCCTGTTTCAGGTGCCCCCTGCCGCCGTGCATGGGGTGAAACGGGAAGCCGGTTCGTCATCGTTCGATGATCAGTCCGGCGCTGCCCCCGCAACGGTATGCGAGCGAAGCATTCAAGACACCACTGTGCCCTGGCATGGGAAGGTGAAGGCTTCATGACCCTCGCGAGCCCGGAGACCGGCCTGAAGCATCGTTTGGCAAACCCGCGGTGGGCGGGCGCAGGCCGGTTTCCGTGGGCGTGCTCGTCCGCGATTCCTCTTTGCGTTGTTCCCTCCGGGATTCTTTCATTCCTGCTTCAAGTGGAACGACATGTCCCGTTATTCGCTGTTCAGTTCTCTGCCAGGTACGCTGCTGCACGCCAGCCTGGTGCCCTGTGTGTTTCTCTCTGTTGCCGCCCACGCCGCCGAGGCGGACAACGCCTTGGCGCTACCGGCCACGGACATTACCGGCACGGCCGAGCACAACCCTCAGCCCGGCCTGCATACCCCAGGCACCAGTGGTTCGCGGCTTGGCCTGACGCCGCTGGAAACCCCGGCCAGCGTGACCAGTATCAGTGCCGAGCAAATCCTCACGCGCAACAATGCCACGGTGCAGGACGCAGTCACCCGTTCACCCGGCATCACCTTCATCGGCACCCCTGGCAACGGCGGCACGGCCTTGTCGGCCCGCGGCTTCACCGGGCACAGCTCGACCATGCAGTTGTACGACGGTACCCGGCTTTACGTGGGCGCCGGCACCGTGACCTTCCCGGTCGATACCTGGTCGGTCGAGCGCATCGATGTGCTGCGCGGCCCGGCCTCGGTGCTGTACGGGGAGGGCGCTACCGGTGCGGTGGTCAACGTCTTGCCGAAGAAGCCCTTTGAAGGCGAAATCCGCAATCACCTGCGCCTGGGCTACGGCTCGGATGACCGTCGGCAGATGGCCCTGGACAGCGGCGGCTCGCTGACCGACACCTTGAGCTACCGCCTGAACCTCAACAAGCTGGCCAGCAACGGCTGGGTCGATCGGGGCGATTCGCAGAGCCTCGCCATCAGCGGCGCGCTGCGCTGGCAGCCCAGCGATGAACTGAGCTTCACCCTCAGCCACGACTACGGAGACCAAGACCCGCAGCAGTACATGGGGACGCCGTTGGTGGACGGGCATTACCGCGAGTCGCTGCGCGATCACAACTACAACGTCGACAACGCCGAAGTGCATTACAACGACCAGTCGACGCGGCTGGTCACCGACTGGGTGATCAACGACAACCTCACCGCCAGCAACCAGCTGTACTTCCTCAAGGCCCAGCGCCGCTGGCGCAACGCCGAGACCTACACCTGGCTGCCAGGCGACCAGGTGCGGCGCAGCAGCTTCATCAGCATCAAGCAGACCCAGGAACAGCTCGGCGATCGCCAGTCGTTCACCCTGCAACACCCACTGTTCGGCCTGGACAGCCAGACCGTGGTGGGCGCCGACTACAACACGATCCGTTTCGTGCGCAAGCACGACTTCGGCAACACCCTGACCGATACCGTGCCGTTGTCCGGTTCCGGTGGGGGCGAGTACATCAGCGACGACCCTTACCGCTCGCGCGAGGCCAACCAGGCCAAGCAATTCTCGCTGTTCGCCGAAAACCGCACGCAACTCACCGAGCGCCTGTCGTTGATCACCGGTGCACGCCGCGACCAGGTGCACCTGAACCGCGACGACCTGGATGCCGATACCCGCACCGATCGCAGCTTGTCTGGCGACAACTGGCGCGCCGGCCTGGTGTTCGCGCTGACCGAGGACCTGTCGGTTTATGGCCAGTACGCCACCAGTACCGAAGGTGTGAGCAACCTGCTCACCCTCAACGCCGCGCAGCAGCAATGGGACCTGAGCACCGCCAAACAGACCGAAGCCGGCATCAAGCACAGGCTGCCTGACGGGCGAGGCGAGTGGACGCTGGCGGCGTATCACATCGTCAAGAAAAAGCTGCTGAGCACCGACCCGCTCAACCCCACGCTGCAACAGCAGGTCGGCCAACAGTCGTCGGACGGTATCGAGGCCACCCTCGAACTGCGCCTGCCATACGACGTGCAGCTGTCGGCCAACGCCGCCTGGGTGCGCGCGGAGTATGACGAGTTTGCCAGTGGCGCCAACGACTACTCCGGCAACCAGCCGATCAACGTGCCGCGCCGCTCCGCCAACCTGTGGTTGAGCAAAGACTTCGGCCAACGCTTCAGTGCCGGCGCCGGGGCGCGCTATGTCGACAGCCGCTACGCCGACAACGCCAACACCGTCGAGGTGCCCAGCTACACCGTGGTTGACGCCAACATCGACTGGCACGTGCAACCGGACCTGACCCTGGGCCTGCAGTTGAACAACCTGTTCGACCGCCAGTACGTCACCACCACGGGTAACAACGGCCGGCAGTGGTACCTGGGCGAACCGCGTTCGTTCTTCGTCACGGCTGACTACAGCTTCTGAGCCTGTCGCACCGGCCCCTGGCCGGTGCTTCCTGGAGGTGATGCCCATGACGCAACTGCACATCGAGGCCCTGGACTGGGCCCTGCTTGAACGGGGACAGCCGCCGCGCCCGCTGCTGCAGGGAGTGGAACTGCGGGTGGAACAGGGCGAGTTCGTCGGCTTGATCGGCCCCAATGGCAGCGGCAAGACCAGCCTGCTGCGGTGCGCCTACCGCGCCAACGAACCTGCCGAGGGCCGTGTGCGCCTTGGCGGTGATGACCTTTGGCAACGCAGCGCACGCTGGAGCGCACAACGCATCGCGGTGGTGCTGCAGGAGTTTCCCGACGCGTTTGGCTTGAGCGTTGGCGACATCGTTGCGATGGGGCGCGCACCGCACAAGGGCTTGTTCGACGGCGACACGGCCGAGGACGCCCGGCAAGTGGCCCAGGCACTGGCGCAAGTTGGCCTTGCCGGCGAGGGCGAACGGGCCTTTGCCAGCCTGTCTGGCGGCGAGAAACAGCGCGTGCTGCTGGCCCGGGCGCTGGTGCAGACGCCACAGCTGCTGCTACTCGACGAGCCAACCAACCACCTCGACCCACGCTACCAGCTGGAGCTGCTTCAGCACCTGCGTGGCCTGGGCCTGAGCATTCTGGCCAGCCTCCACGACCTCAACCTGGCGGCTGCGTTTTGCGATCGGCTGTACGTCATCGACGGCGGGCGCATCGTCGCCTGTGGTACGCCACAGCAGGTGCTGACCCCCGCGCTGCTGCTGCAGGTATTCGGCGTCGAGGCGCTGGTCGACCCGCATCCCCTGCATCCCTACCCACGCATTACCTGGATCACTCGACCATGACCGTCCGCTACCTGATTGGCCTGCTGGCACTGCTGACCGCGCTGCCGGCGATGGCCAGCGATTTCCCCCTGAGCGTGCGCAGCTGTGACCGCAACATAACGTTCACCCAGCCACCGCAGCGGGTCGTGGTGCACGACGTGAACATGACCGCCATGCTGCTGCACCTGGGACTGGGCGAGCACATCATCGGCTACACCGGCTTCACTGCCAGCAAGCACCGCGACCCGTGGGTGGATGCAGCGCTGCAGGGCGTACCACCGCTGGCCAGCCGTTACCCCGCCATCGAAACCTTGCTGGCGGCTGAAACCGACCTGTTCTTTGCCGGCTGGAACTACGGCATGCAGGTCGGTGGGCCAGTCACGCCCAGCACCCTCGCGCCGTTCGGTATCCCGGTGTACGAGCTGAGCGAGTCGTGTTCGTGGGTCATGGCCCAGCAACGGGCCAGCCTGGATGACGTTTATCGCGACCTGGGCAATCTAGGCCGGATTTTTTCCGTCGAGCCCCAGGCCGACGCCTTGATCGCGAACATGCGCACGCGCATCGGTGACGTGCAGCGCCGGGTCGAACACGCGCAGCCTGCACCCCGTGTGTTTCTGTACGACAGTGGCGAAGACCGCCCGACCACCTCGGGAAGGCTGGGCGTACCCCAGGCTTTGATCGAGGCGGCAGGCGGTCGTAATGTGATGGAAGACGTGTCTGCCAGTTGGACCCAGGTTAACTGGGAGAGTGTGGTGGAGCGCGACCCGCAAGTCATCCTGATCGTCGACTATGGCCCTAGCACCTGGCAGCAGAAGCGCGATTTCTTGCTGCGCCAGCCGGCGTTGAAAGACGTGCAGGCGATTCGTGAGCAGCGCTTCATTGTGCTGACTTACCTGGAGGTAACGCCCGCTGTCGAGAACGCCCGGGCCATCGAGAAGCTGGCTGCTGCCCTGCATCCGCAGCTGTTCCAAGGTGCCGTTCAATGAGGGTCGGGCACAGCCCTGTGGCCTACCGGTGGTTGATCGTGATGCTGACAGCATTGTTGCTGGTGTCGTGCCTGATCGCCCTGGCATTCGGCCCCGCATCGGTACCGCTGGGCCACGTGGCCGGGATCGTCGGCCAGCAACTGGGCATCGCCGGGTCAGGCGAGTGGTCCCAGAGCCAGGCGCAGATCGTCTGGCTGATTCGCGCCCCCCGGGTTTTACTGGGGGCCTTGGTGGGGGCAGGCTTGGCGCTGGTCGGCACGGCGTTGCAGGCCGTAACCCGCAACCCCCTGGCAGACCCGCACCTGCTGGGCGTCAGCTCCGGCGCGGCGTTGGGGGCGGTGTTGGTGATGCTCTACCTCGGCGAATTCATCGGCGCCTTCAGCCTGCCGTTGGCGGCGTTCATGGGCGCGGCGGCGAGCATGCTGCTGGTGATCGCGGTGGCGCGGCGCCATGGCCGCATGGAAAGCGACCGCCTGCTGCTGGCGGGCGTCGCCGTGTCGTTCGTGTTGATGGCCGTGGTCAACCTGCTGCTGTACACGGGCGATCAGCACGCCGCCGCCTCGGTGGTGTTCTGGATGCTGGGAGGCTTGGGGGCGGCGCGTTGGCATGTCCTCTGGTTGCCGGCGCTTTGCGTGGTGCTGGGGCTGGTTGCCTTGCAGGTCATGGGGCGCGGGCTGAATGCGCTGATGAGCGGTGAGCAGACCGCAGTGAGCCTGGGTTTCAGCGGCCGACGCCTGCGCCTGCAGGTGTTCACCTGCACCTCGTTGCTGACCGGTGTACTGGTGTCGCTCTCCGGTGCCATCGGCTTCGTCGGCTTGATGGTGCCGCACATGGCGCGGGCGCTGGTGGGTGCGGAAAACCGCCGGCTGATGCCGATGAGCGCACTGCTGGGGGGGATTTTCCTGGTCTGGGTAGACGTGGCTGCACGCACCCTGATCGCCCCGCAAGACCTGCCGATCGGCATTGCGACCGCGGCGCTTGGCGGGCTGTTTTTCATTGCCCTGCTCAAGCGCTGAACGGCGGTGGCAAGCGCCCGCTAGGGCTGCAGGAAATCAGTGACCACGTTGGCGAACGCTTCTGGCTGGTCGAGCATGACGAAGTGGAAGCTATCGTCAATGCGCGTGAAGTTGATGTGCGGAGTGTTGGCATAGGCGTTGCGAAAGGTCGCCTCGACATTGGCCGCGGGGATGCCGTACACCGGGTCATAGGCATAGACGACCTCGACCGGCACCTGGATGCGATCAAGCTCTGGGCGCAGGTCGGTGGTCATCAGTTCGTAAGTGGCTTGCGCCGTGGTCTGCCGATCCGAGCTTGTCGCCGCCGCAAGCAGCGCAGGCCGGGCTGCTTCGCTTTTTACCAGGCGGGCAACGGATACACGCTGCAGGGCTTCAGCCTGCTCAGGCGTTGACGCCAGCAGCGAATCGCGGAATGCAGCCGCCTGCGGTTCGGCTGTCTCGCGGGTTGCGAAAGGGTTCATGAGCAGTGTGTAGAAGGGCAGGGCGTCGACGACCATCAGCCGCGCGACCTGATCGGGGTGACGCGCGCCGAGCATCAGCGCCACCTCACCACCCAACGAGTGACCAATGATGACCGGGGCCTTGAGGTGCTGGGTGCGGATGTAGTCAGCGATGGCCTCGGCCGTCGGCGCCACGACTTCTCCACGCGAGTCGGACACCGCAGGTGCGCCGGCGAAACCTGCGACCTGTACTAGATGAAGGCGGTGGCTGCGCTGCAAGCGGGTGGCCAGATCACGCCAGACCTCGCGGGAAGACGCCAAACCTGGGATCAAGATCACATCTGGGCCGCTGCCTTCGACCGTTACCGAAATGCGGTCTTTGTTCACCTGTGCGGGCGTCACAGGTGCCGGCTGGGTGGCCGATGCCGGGGCTGACAGCAACGTGAACGCGGCGCCGAATGCCGCGAGGAGGGTGCGTGTACGCATGACATTTTCCTTTTGTCGTTCGCCGTCCGCTAGCGCCAACGGGTTGAAACCGCTGAAGGATACCATCCAGCCTGTCTAATTCGCCTGCGGTGGCTATCTGATTCGAAGCGTCTGTACGGTAGCGCACAGACCGCTTGCGCCATTGCGTACAGGCTTTAACGGTCTGCATCCCAGGTGCAGCCGCTGTGAGGTTTCACTCAAGGCGAACGGATATGGCGGATAAATACGTTGGGAAAAAAGTCGGGGTGGGTACGGATAATGTGGTCTACGTGATCAACATTTATCAGGATGAGACCGTTGAGCGCTCGCCCAATGGAATGATTCGGCATGAAGGTCCGGTGCATTTTGAAATGCAATCCGGTGGGGCGGTGCGGCAGATATCGGAATCCGAGTACGAAATCGCTAGCACGGGCGTGAGGGTCAGTGTGCAGGAAGGTGACAGCTAAACAGCACAACCTCACAGGCTGTTTACGCTCGGGACCATACCTGCGCGGGCTTCAGGTTAATGAAATCGCGCAGGCATCTCAGCCCGGTCAGGCGGCTCCCTTGGCCTGTTGTTCCAGGTGCACCTGCAAGGTCGGGTCGATTTGCAGAGCGCTGGCCAGTTCATCAAGGTAGGCCCGCTCTGCGGCCTGCTGGTGATCCACCAGCATCACACTGGCCAGGTACATCTCCGCGGCCATGGCCGGGTCCTGTGCCGACTGTGCCACTTCGGCAGCGTCGAGGGGTTTGCTGACTTCGTCATCCAGCCATTGCTGCAGTTGCGGGTCGCCGGTGTGGCGTTTGATTTCTGCGTAGATCAACTGTTCTTCTTGCTCGTCGATGCGCCCATCAGCCTTGGCTGCCGCAATCAGCGCGCGCAAGATTGCATGGCTGTGGCCCTCGGCCTCGAGGCCGGACAATTGATCGACAGTACGCACGGCCTGTTGCGGGGCTGCTGCCTGGCTGCGCTGCCAGCTTTGATAGGCCTGGAACGCCATCATGCCCAGCGACGCCAGGGCCGCGTAATTGGTGCCACCCGTGGCGCGCCCCTGGCTAACGCCGCCAGCGCTGCCGCCACCCCGCAACAGGCCGCCCAGTAGACCGCCAAGGCCACCACCGCCACCCGCGGCGCTGCCGCCGTTAAGCAGACCACCCAGCAAGCCGCCTAAACCGCCCAGGCCATCTTGTGATGACAGGCCGCCGCTGCCTTGTTGCGCTTGCGAGCCTTGCCCGGCCCGAAGTAACTGTTCGAGAAGATCACTGGTGTTCATGGCCCCGCCCTCGGTCGGTAGTCGTTGACCAGACATGCAACGATAGCCCCCTCAAGGCGATTCGCCATGACCGTTTGGCCGACGGCTAAGCGTTACTTAGCCAGGTTTGCCCCGAGCTACCCCGATCAATCTTCTCATTTGCCAAGGCTTAGGACTGGGTCCATACCAATGACATCTCTGCCAAAGGAGTCACCGCATGTCAAAGCTCTATCCAAGTATTGATCCTGAGGGGCTGGTTGAGTATTCGGTGGTCTACACCGACCGCTCGCTCAATCATATGTCGCAGGCATTTCAAGGCGTGATGAAGAACATTTCCAGCACCCTGAAACAGGTCTATAACGCCCAGGCTGTTGCAGTAGTGCCGGGTAGCGGTACATTCGGCATGGAATCGGTCGCGCGACAGTTTGCCACCGGCCAGCAGTGCCTGGTGATCCGCAACGGTTGGTTCAGTTATCGCTGGAGCCAGATCCTTGAGATGGGCAACATTCCGGCGGCTACCACGGTGCTCAAAGCCCGACCGATCGACTCGGGTCGCCAGCCAGCCTACGCGCCCCCGCCTCTGGACGAAGTGTTGGCGACCATTGAGGCGCACAAGCCGCAGCTTGTCTTTGTACCACACGTTGAAACGTCATCCGGGATTATCCTGCCCGACGATTACTTGCGGGCCATTGGCGACGCTGTGCATGCAGTGGGGGGGCTGTTCGTACTGGACTGCATCGCCTCAGGCACGCTTTGGGTGGATATGGACAAGTGCGCAGTCGACCTGCTGATCAGCGCACCGCAGAAAGGTTGGAGCGCCTCCCCGTGCTGCGCGCTGGTGATGCTCAGTGCTTTGGCCCTCGAACGCATCGAGCAGACGCAAAGCAGCAGCTTTGCCTGCGACCTGAAAAAGTGGCTTCAGATCATGCAGGCATACGAACAGGGCGGACATGCTTACCACGCGACCATGCCCAGCGATTCTCTCGCGCGATTCAACGACGTGATGAACGAGATGCAAGCCTACGGTTTCGACAAGGTGCGCGGTGAACAACAGGCGCTGGGCGATCAAGTCCGCGCCATGTTGACCGGCAGAGGCATCAAAAGCGTGGCCGCAGCCGGCTTTCAGGCCCCGGGTGTAGTGGTGAGCTACACCGATGATCCCGACATCAAGAACGGTAAGAAATTTGCAGAACACGGCCTACAGATAGCCGCCGGAGTGCCGTTGCAATGTGATGAACCGGCCGACTTCCAGACCTTCCGTATCGGTCTGTTCGGGCTCGAAAAACTGCGCAATATCGAGCGCACGGTCAGCACCCTTGAACGGGCGCTGGACGAAGTGATGGTGAACTGAGCCCTGCTTTTGACTGCAGCGGCTACGGCTGTCAGCTAGGAGTCGAAAGCAGACGATCGTGAATGGCCGTTATCGACCCCAAGCTGCCAGTCGTGCCTGAGGTGATCTTTGTGGGAGCGGGTTTACCCGCGAACACGTGCGAAGCCCGTGCCATCCTTCGCGTTGCCTGCTTTGGGGGTAAACCCGCACACAGGGTTCGCGCCGGCCTCGGAAAATGAGCAATAGCAGTAGTTTCGCAATGGTAGCTATGGTCCGGTTAGCGCCTCTGCGTCGAACTGACCATCCTTGCCCTCCCTCACAAGGAGGACAAGCCATGAATACAACTCGACCTGCAGCCATCAGCCTTGGAACAAAGGAAAATTGGTCGGGCAAACAGCTCCGCTCCGACTGAAAGACATCTGGGCCATTCGGGTAAGGCTTCAAATCGCAAAGGCCGGATACATCAAGCCCACCCCGCTACCAGGCTTGTGCTTACCACGAGAGCAAGAATACGGGACGCAGGCATGACGTATCTCTAGAGCTAATACAGGTAGTGACCATGATGTATATTAGTCACAATCTGTCAATCAGTTCGCCACGGAGTTAAGCTTTGGTCATGAATGAAGATATGAACACCTCGACCCTACGTGGCCCGCTGGATCATGAGATTCGCGACCAGATCATCAACGCGGCGACGCAGCATTTCGGCCATTATGGTTACGAAAAGACCACCGTCTCGGACCTCGCCAAGGCGATCGGTTTCTCCAAGGCCTACATCTATAAATTCTTCGATTCCAAGCAGGCCATCGGCGGGGTGATATGCAGCAATCGCCTGGCCCTGATCATGCAAATCGTCGAAGCCGCCATTGCCGAGGCGCCGACCGCATCCGAGAAAGTAAGGCGCCTATTTCGCTCGATTTCCGAGGCTGGCAGCGATCTGTTCTTCCACGATCGCAAGCTTTACGACATCGCCGCCGTCGCTTCGCGCGACCTGTGGCCGTCGGTCAAGACTCATGAGCTGCGTATCCGCGAGCTTATCCAACAGATTGTCCTCGAAGGCCGACAGTCTGGGGAGTTCGAGCGCAAAACACCCCTGGATGAGGCCGTCAATGCAATCTTTTTGATCCTGCGCCCCTACGTCAACGCGGCTCAATTGCAGTACAACCTCGATTCAGCGCCTGAGGCCGTCGTACTTCTGCCGGCACTAATATTGCGCAGCCTGGCACCTTAGTTATTGGGTTGTGACCATTGACAGAATTGGTCACCAGAATAAGAATGTGGTTCCTATCTAGCTCTTGAGTAACGGAACCCATGCGCCTCAAGCTCGCCACCTTTGCCTTTTTACTGCCTACCGTCCTGGTGGCGTGTGGAGAGTCGTCAGTCGACCAAGACCCCCGCAACAAGCCGCCGTTGATCAGGGCGGCCACGGTCCAGCAGTCGTCCGAGACGGGCCGTTCATTCACTGGCGTAGTGGTCGCACGTACCCAGAGTGATCTGGGCTTCCGGGTATCGGGCAAGATCCTCGAGCGTTTGGTTGACACTGGGGAAACGGTCACGCGCGGCCAGCCGTTGATGCGCCTCGATCCCGTCGACCTGCAACTACAGGCGCGTGCGCAGCAGGAGACGGTCGCTTCCGCTAGGGCGCTGGCCAAGCAGACGGCTGATGACGAGGCGCGTTATCGCGTGCTTGTAGCCGCCGGCGCGGTATCGGCGTCGCGCTATGATCAGATCAAGGCCGCCGCCAACTCCGCCAAGGCTCAGCTCAGCGCTGCCCAGGCTCAGGCTGATGTGGCGCGCAATGCCACGGGCTACGCGGTGTTGTTGGCTGACGCCAATGGGGTGGTGATGGACACTCTGGCAGAGCCCGGCCAAGTGGTCAGTGCCGGCCAACCGGTGGTCCGATTAGCGCGGGCGGGGCAGCGCGAAGCTGTCGTGCACCTTCCTGAAACCCTGCGCCCGACGCCTGGCTCCACAGCTCAAGCTACCTTGTATGGCAATAGCGGCGCTGCCGTGGCAGCCAAGCTGCGCTTGCTCTCTGAGGCTGCCGATGCCACCACCCGAACCTTCGAAGCCCGGTATGTGCTTGACGGCGCGTTGGCGAGCGCGCCGCTCGGCTCCACCATTACCCTGAACATCGCAGAGGACAAGAGCGCCACTCAGCTGCTGCAGGTACCTATCGCCGCGCTATACGATCCAGGCAATGGCACAGGGGTGTGGGTAATTGCCGGCGAGCCGGCGAAGGTCTCCTGGCGGCCCGTTCAGGTAATAGGTATCAGTGATGATACGGCGCGTGTCGCTGGCAAGCTCAAGGCTGGCGAGCACGTGGTTGCCCTAGGTGCCCACCTGCTGCGTGATGGCCAGGAAGTACGGCTTGCCCAAGTGGCTGTCACGCCCGTAGCCGTGAGTCAGCCATGAGCAAGGGGCGTTTCAACCTGTCCGCCCTCGCGGTTCGCGAGCGCTCTATCACACTGTTCTTGATTATGCTGATCGCGGTGGCCGGAACGCTGGCGTTCTTTCAGTTGGGTCGTGCCGAGGATCCGCCGTTTACCGTCAAGCAGATGACCATTATCACTGCCTGGCCAGGCGCTACCGCCCTGGAAATGCAGGATCAGGTCGCCGAGCCGTTAGAGAAGCGCATGCAGGAGCTGAAGTGGTACGACCGCAGCGAAACCTACACTCGCGCGGGCTTGGCATTCACTGTGGTGTCGTTGCGCGACAGCACCCCGCCGTCGCAGGTCCAGGAAGAGTTCTACCAGGCCCGCAAGAAGCTGGGTGATGAAGCCAAAACGTTGCCTGCCGGCGTTATCGGGCCGATGATCAATGACGAGTTCTCCGATGTGACCTTCGCGGTGTATGCCCTGAAGGCCAAGGGTGAACCACAGCGCCAGCTGGTGCGTGACGCCGAATCGCTGCGTCAACGGCTGTTGCACGTGCCAGGGGTCAAGAAGGTCAATATCATCGGCGAACAGGCCGAGCGCATCTTCGTATCCTTCTCCCATGACCGGCTGGCAACCCTGGGTGTGATGCCGCAGGACATTTTTGCTGCACTCAATAGCCAGAACGCCCTGACGCCTGCCGGTTCGGTGGAAACCACCGGGCCGCAGGTCGTCATGCGCCTGGATGGTGCCTTCGACAAACTGGCAAAAATCCGCGAGACACCGATTGCCGTACAGGGTCGTACGCTGAAGCTTGCTGACGTGGCAGCTGTGGAGCGCGGCTACGAGGACCCGGCCACCTTCCTGGTACGCAACGATGGCGAGCCCGCTTTGCTGCTCGGTGTGATCATGCGCGAGGGCTGGAACGGGCTTGACCTCGGCGAGGCGCTAGAGGCAGAAACCGCGAGTATCAACGACGCCATGCCGCTAGGCATGACGCTCAGCAAAGTCACCGATCAGGCCGTCAATATCGCCTCGTCCGTTGATGAGTTCATGATCAAGTTCTTTGTCGCGTTGCTGGTGGTCATGCTGGTCTGCTTTGTCAGCATGGGCTGGCGCGTCGGCGTCGTGGTTGCCGCTGCCGTGCCGCTGACGCTGGCCATCGTCTTTGTGGTGATGGCCGCCACGGGCAAGAACTTCGACCGTATTACCCTGGGCTCGCTTATCCTCGCATTGGGCCTGTTGGTAGACGACGCCATCATCGCCATCGAAATGATGGTGGTGAAGATGGAGGAGGGCTACGACCGCTTCAAGGCATCGGCCTATGCCTGGAGCCACACCGCCGCGCCAATGCTCTCCGGTACGCTGGTCACCGCCATCGGCTTCATGCCCAACGGCTTTGCCCAGTCCACGGCGGGGGAGTACACCAGCAACATGTTCTGGATTGTCGGCATTGCCCTGATCGCCTCATGGGTGGTGGCAGTGGCGTTTACCCCCTACCTGGGCGTGAAGTTGTTGCCCGATATCAAGCAGGTCGAGGGCGGCCATGCGGCCATCTACAACACCCGCCACTACAACCGTTTTCGCGCGTTGCTGGCGCGGGTCATCGCCCTTAAATGGCTGGTGGCTGGGACGGTCATCACCTTGTTCGTGGTTTCGGTACTGGGTATGGGGTTGGTAAAGAAGCAGTTCTTCCCGACGTCCGACCGCCCCGAAGTGCTGGTCGAAGTGCAAATGCCGTACGGCACCTCCATCGAGCAGACCAACGCCACGGCGGTGAAGGTTGAGTCATGGCTGCGCGAGCAGGAAGAAGCGAAGATCGTGACCTCCTATGTAGGGCAAGGCCCACCCCGCTTCTTCCTGGCCATGGCGCCGGAGCTGCCCGATCCGTCGTTTGCCAAGATCGTGGTGCTGACGGATAGCCAGGAGGCCCGTGAGGCCCTCAAGCTGCGTATACGAGAGGCCGCCTCCGAAGGGCTGGCGCCCGAGGCCAAGGTGCGCGTCACGCAACTGGTCTTCGGCCCGTACTCGCCTTATCCTGTGGCCTATCGGGTGATGGGGCCAGACCCGATGCAACTGCGCGAAATCGCCACTCGTGTGCAGGGCGTTTTGCAAGCCAGCCCGATGATGAGAACCGTGAACAGCGACTGGGGCCCTCAGGTGCCAACGCTGCATTTCTCGCTGGATCAGGATCGCCTGCAGGCCGTAGGCCTGACCTCTAACGCAGTCGCCCAGCAGCTGCAGTTCCTGCTCAACGGCGTACCGATCACCACGGTGCGCGAAGACATTCGCTCGGTGCAGGTGGTCGGCCGGGCAGCGGGGGATATCCGTCTCGATCCGTCGAAGATCGAGGGTTTCACACTGGTTGGCTCAGCCGGTCAGCGCATTCCGCTGTCGCAGATCGGCGAGGTCGATGTGCGTATGGAAGATCCGATTCTGCGCCGTCGTGACCGCACACCGACCATCACCGTACGGGGTGATATTGCCGAAGAGCTGCAGCCGCCAGACGTCTCGGCAGCCGTATGGAAAGACCTGCAGCCGATCATCGAAACCTTGCCAACTGGCTTTCGCATCGAAATGGCCGGCTCTATCGAGGAATCGGGTAAGGCCAGCCAGGCGATTCTGCCACTGCTGCCGATCATGATCGCCCTGACGCTGCTGATCATCATCCTGCAAGTACGCTCGATCTCGGCGATGTTCATGGTGTTTTTCACCTCGCCGCTGGGTTTGATTGGCGTGGTGCCGGTGCTTCTCCTGTTCCATCAACCGTTTGGCATCAACGCACTGGTCGGGCTGATTGCACTGTCAGGGATCCTGATGCGCAACACGCTGATCCTGATCGGGCAGATCCATCACAACGAGAAAGAGGGCCTGGCCCCATTCAATGCGGTGGTCGAAGCCACCGTACAGCGCGCCCGCCCCGTGTTGCTGACGGCACTGGCAGCGATTCTCGCCTTCATTCCACTGACGCACTCGGTGTTCTGGGGAACCCTGGCTTATACCCTCATCGGCGGCACCTTTGTCGGCACCATCATGACCCTGGTGTTTCTGCCGGCGATGTACTCCATCTGGTTCAAGATCCGCCCCAGCCGCCTCGGCGATGATTCGAGCGTCACGGCGAAAGCCTGACGCAGCTCCCGGCCACGCGTTCTCCTGCGGCCAGGGAGAACGCCGACCGACAAAGAGAGGTTCCAATGAGTAACGTTCAGCAGCAGAGACGCATTGTGGTAACCGGTACTGGCATCGTCGGGCCGCTGGGCTGTGGTGTGAATGAAGTGTGGCGCCGCCTGCTGGCCGGGCGCTCGGGCATTCGCACATTGCCTGCGCACATCACCGAAGGCACAGGCGTGACGGTGGGAGGACAAGTGCTCACGCTCGAGGAAGACGCGCTGGCGGGCTATCAACCCGAACAGATCATCGCGCCGAAAGAACGCAAAAAAATGGACCGCTTTATCGAGTTTGCGCTGATTGCCGCTCATGAAGCGCTGGAGCAGGCCGGCTGGCACCCGGGCAGCGAAGCCGAGCAGGCACGAACCGCAACCATCATCGCGTCCGGCGTGGGCGGGTTCGGTGCCATGGCAGAGGCCGTGCGCACGACCGACTCACGCGGGCCGCGCAGGCTGTCGCCGTTCACCGCCCCCTCATTCCTGGCCAACATGGCAGCAGGGCATGTGTCCATTCGCAATGGCTTCAAAGGTCCGCTTGGCGCGCCCGTTACCGCCTGCGCCGCGGGTGTTCAGGCGATTGGCGATGCCGCGCGCCTTATCAGAAGCGGTGAGGCCGATATCGCCATCTGCGGCGGTACGGAAGCGGCTATCGACCGCGTGACCCTGGGCTGCTTTGCGGCGGCGCGCGCGTTGTCTACCGGTTTCGCCCAGAA
Organism: Pseudomonas kermanshahensis; assembly: GCF_014269205.2. NCBI lineage: Bacteria > Pseudomonadati > Pseudomonadota > Gammaproteobacteria > Pseudomonadales > Pseudomonadaceae > Pseudomonas > Pseudomonas kermanshahensis. The sequence goes on along the minus strand of NZ_JABWRY020000001.1, from coordinate 3,424,618 downwards.
CCCGCAGCAGGCCTCGCGCCCGTTTGATCGTGACCGTGACGGTTTCGTGATGGCCGAAGGTGCCGGGCTGCTGGTGATCGAATCACTGGAACACGCCCTAGCGCGTGGCGCCACACCGCTGGCCGAACTGGTGGGCTATGGCACCAGTGCCGATGCCTATCACCTCACCGCCGGGCCCGAGGACGGCAGCGGTGCCCTGCGCGCCATGCAACAAGCGCTGCGACAGGCGGGCCTGAGCCCATGTGATGTGCAGCACATCAACGCCCACGCTACCTCTACCCAGGTTGGCGACAAGGGCGAGCTGACAGCTATTCAGGCGCTGTTTGGCGCCGACGCAGGCGTGGCGATCAGCTCGACCAAATCCGCCACCGGTCACTTGCTTGGCGCTGCCGGCGGCATTGAAGCGATCTTCACGGTGCTGGCGCTGCGCGATCAGATCGTGCCGCCGACACTGAACCTGAACAACCCCGACGAGGCAGCGGCGGGTCTCGATCTGGTTGCGTTCAGCGCGCGTAAAATGTCGATCACCCATGCGCTCTCCAATGGTTTCGGTTTTGGCGGCGTGAATGCCAGTGTGTTGTTCCGCCGCTGGGAGGCAACGCCGTGAGCAGGCAGCACCAGGCCGCGAGCGACAGCGTGATGCCTACAGAGACCAGCACGCCGCTGACCGGCAAAATCGTGGCTTTACTGGCTGCGCTTTCGGCGATCAGCATTTTGTCCACCAACATCATCCTTCCTGCGTTTCCGGACATTGGCCAGCAGCTAGGCGTATCGTCCCGCGAGCTGGGCCTGACGCTTTCCAGCTTCTTCATCACCTTTGCGCTCGCGCAATTGGTGGTTGGGCCGCTGGCGGATCATTTCGGCCGCATGCGGCTCGTGCTCGGCGGTCTCTGGCTTTTCGTAGCAGGCACATTGGTCGCAGGCTTTGCCGGCTCACTGGATATGCTGATCGCCGGGCGAGTCATCCAGGCGCTGGGCGCTTGCGCTGCCGCCGTGCTGGCCCGCGCCATTGCACGCGACCTGTTCGAAGGCCAAACCCTGGCGCGAGCATTGTCGCTGACCATGATCGCCACCGCGACAGCCCCCGGTTTCTCACCGCTGCTCGGCAGCCTGCTGACAACAACGCTGGGGTGGCGAGCGATTTTCGTGATGGTTGGCGTTGCTGCTGTTGTCATCGCGTTTTTCTATGCACGTGGACTTGGCGAAACGCTGCCGCCTGAGCGTCGTACCCCACAATCGGTAACGCAGGTAGTGGTCGCCTACTGGCGGCTGATCGCTGACGAACGCTTTATCCTTCCGGGTACTGCAGTGAGCTTGCTTATGAGTGGGCTGTTCGCATCCTTCGCAGCCGCACCCGCGATCCTGATGAGCGGTATGGGTTTGTCATCCTTGCAGGCAGGGTTGTACTTCGCTGTCACAGTCTTCGTGGTATTCGCTGCCGGTATGGCCGCGCCGCCCCTGGCACGCCGTTTTGGCAGCCGCACGGTCGCTACCTTGGGTCTGACCACCGCAATGCTAGCCGGCTGCCTTCTGCTGGTCGGGCCGAGCGATCCAGGCCTTGGTTGGTACTCGCTGTCGATGGCGAGTTTTCTCTGGGGTATGGGCCTGGCCAACCCTCTGGGTACGGCCATCACCATGGAGCCATTCGGCAAGCAGGCGGGGCTTGCGTCGGCATTGTTTGGCTTTATGACCATGGGTGCTGCAGCGATCACAACTTGGCTGGTATCGATTCTGCAGTACCCGCCTGTGTCGAGCTTAGGCGTTATTCAGACGTCGGTTTGCTTCGTGGCGCTGTTATTGTTCTTTTCGGGTAACCACATCGAAAGACAGACTACGAGACCCTGAGTCTCAATAAAAAAATCCAGTTGCGTGCTGCAGACTGCTTTGGGCCGATAGTCAACCTGGGCCAACGGCAGCTTTGGGTCGTTAGCTGTCGGTCCCGATGGGCGAAACCAGTTTTTTACCCATTCAGTGCATCCAGTCCGGCCGTTGGCGGGTATTGCTTATGGGCGGCCTGTGACTGCCCAGCCAAATGACCTGTCAGGAGCACTACCCATGAGCCTCAAACCCTCCGTCTGCCTGCTCGCCTGCTGCCTCGCCCTGGCGCTGCAACCCGCTCACGCCCAAACCGCGCTGCCAGATGCGGTCAAGGTCCCCGATGGTCATCGCGTCTTGCTCGAGACCGTCGGCGTCGGCGAGATCACCTACGAGTGCCGCGATAAGGCCAACACCCCCGGCCAGACCGAATGGACATTCGTAGGCCCCAAGGCCGCGCTCAATGACCGTGCCGGCAGACAGGTGGGCGACTACTTCGGCCCACCCGCCACATGGCAGGCCAAGGACGGATCAAAAGTCACCGGCACCCAGGTGGCGGTGGCACCTGCAGATAAGGGCGCTATACCTTATCAACTGGTCAAGGCCAACCTGGCCGAAGGCAAAGGCGCCATGCAGAGCGTCAGCTACATCCAGCGCCTGGCCACCCGCGGCGGCGTGGCGCCGGCAAGCGACTGTACGGCGCAGAACAAAGGTGCTAGGCAGGTCGTCAAGTACCAGGCCGACTATGTGTTCTGGACAGCCAAGTAAGACGCACTTGAGCAGACGCCTTGCAATCGTTCATCTATGCTCGTTGGCAAGCCCCCGGCTGGATGGCCGGGGTACCTTGCATGACACAAGGAAGCTGCACACGTTGAACTCGCCTGTCGCCCCCTTCGACTTCCACCGCTGCCTGGAGGCCTGCGCACAGGGTGACCGGCGTGCCCTGCAGGCGCTTTACGACCACGAAGGCGCGCGCCTGCTGGGCGTTGCCCGGCGCATTGCGCGTGACGACGCCAGCGCAGAAGACATTGTCCACGATGCCTTTATCCGTATCTGGACCCGCTCCGCCAGCTTCGACCCCGCACGCGGCTCTGCGCGCGGCTGGATCTACAGCATCACCCGACACCTGGCACTGAATTCGATCCGCGATTCACGCCGTGAAACCGTGCTGGACGAAGCCGATATGGATACGACGCCCACATTGCAGGGGGGATTCGATGACGTTGACCTCTGGTCAGGGTCGGCGAAGATCTACCGTTGCCTTGAAAAACTGCAGCCTGCACCACAGCGTTGCATCCTGCACGCCTATGTGGACGGCTGCAGCCACGCCGAAATCGCCGGGCTGCTGGGGGCGCCATTGGGCACCGTCAAAGCCTGGATCAAGCGCAGCCTCAAGGCATTGCGGGAGTGCCTGGAATGAAGCCGGATACTGCCGAGGAACTGGACAGCCTCGCCGGCGAGTTCGTGCTGGGAACCCTGTCGCCACAGCAACACGCCTCAGTGACCGAGCGCCTGGTCAGCGACTCGGCTTTGCGCGCCGCAGTGAATGCCTGGGAAGCACGTTTGCTGGAGCTGACCGCGCTGGCTGCGCCGCAACCACCAAGCGCCCGCCTGTGGGGCCGCATCCAGCGCAGCCTGAATGAACTGGCCGCACCTGCCGCACAACAGCGAGTTAAATGGTGGCGACGCCTCGGCCTGTGGCAAGGGCTGAGTGCTGCGGGGCTGGCTGCAAGCGCGGTCCTGGCGTTTACATTGCTTACTGCGCCCCCTCCGACCACCCAATTCGTGGTGGTATTGGTGGCGCCGAACAGCCAAACCGCCGGCTGGGTGGTGCAGACCAGCGATAGCCGCATGATAGAGCTGATCCCGCTTGGCCAGGATGCTGTCCCCGAAGGCATGGCCCTTCAGTTCTGGACCAAGGGCGAACAGTGGCAAGCACCGGTTTCACTGGGCCTGGTCAAACCCGGGGAGCCCTATCGTGTTCCGCTACAGAGCCTGCCACCGCTAGAGGCCAACCAATTGTTCGAACTGACACTGGAGAAATCTGGCGGTTCGCCTACCGGGCTGCCTACGGGGCCGGTGAAGTTCATTGGCCGCGCGGTAAAAGTGATTTGACCAAAAAGGTTTGCAACCGTTGACCGCTTTGGGTCGGTAGCTGCCATTCGTGCAATACGACCCTATACGGAGGCAACCTGCTCTGATTCTGGCCATCCCTCATAGAAGTACACGTCGCCCCGCTTCTCGCCTCACCACCTCCGGCAATTCCACGATCGAATCCAAGGCCTGAGCAATTAGACGGCCACCTGCCTTTGAGCATGTGAAGCGTCGCATGCCGTGCTGACAGTGTTCGCCCAGAGCATGATGGGAACCGTTGAACCCGCCTAACCTGCCTCCCTTTCAAAGGCGTAATCCTTGAAAACTAACCACCCGATTCCATGGGAGCGCTGTACATGCCTATCGACTTCAGACCCGCTCAAGCCTCAGACGCACAAGATATTGCACGCTTCTTTCAACTGACATCGGAGGGCATGGCCGATTACATATGGAGCAAGCTTGCCGCACCAGGACAAGCATTGCTGAGTGTCGGTACGTCTCGCTATGCCAGGGAACAGGGCGACTTTTCCTATAAGAACTGCCTGATGGCCATTTTCGAAGGGCGCGTCATCGGCATGATGCATAGCTATGCCTTGCGCGAGACCCCTGACAGGCCTGTCGAGACAGACCCGGTTCTCGCGCCTTATGGCGACATGGAAATACCCGACACCTTATACATATCCAGCCTGGCCCTGGATGAGGCCTGGCGCAGCCAAGGGCTGGGTGTCCAGTTTCTTCGCCATGCTCAGCAACGCGCTGAGGACTCTGGCCTGGATGGGCTATGCCTGATCGATTATGCAGAAAACCACGGTGCACGCCGCTTCTACGAACGTCACGGTTTTCACATTGTTAAAACCTGCCAGATCGTTCCGCACCCGATGCTGAGCGTAACCGGTGAAGCCTATTTGATGTATCGCCCTACCCACAACGTGCTTGAGAAAAGACCATGAACAAGAAACTGACCGTGTTCCGCGAACTGGATATCCAACCGGTGCGCGACCTTCCTTTTTTTGAAGAGGTCGTGGAAGGCAGCCCGCATACGCTGACGTCCAAGTATTATCACGATGAACAGCACGGTCGCATTTCCGGAGAATGGGAAGCCAGCACCGGAGCGTGGCGCATCGACTACAAAGTTTGGGAGTTCTGCCACGTGCTGAGTGGACGGTGCGTCATCGAGCTTGAGGGTTGCGCCCCCATCACACTGGCCGCTGGCGACACGTTCATTATCGAACCGGGCGCCAAGGGCAAATGGACCGTACTGGAAAACATGAAAAAGAACTTCGTGATCCTCTTGCCCGGGAACTAGCACCGGGTGGCGTTCATCGAGCGCAGCGCAAAGCCAGTTTGCATGCTTGCCTGCTGGCGGCGCTCGAATGTTCTTCGGCAGGCCACAACAGCTCTGTACCTCATGGCTGCGCAGTCGCGCGTATAAATAAGGCGTCAGTTGGCGCAAGCCACAATATCTGGCGCAGTGCCGGGAAATACTGGGGCTTATCGAACATGCCGAGACTCGCCTGACGGACTCCGTAAAACGGCCACAGGGGCGAGAGCGGGGTTTCGGAGCATCTGCGAGAAGGGCAGTTGGTCGAAGTGCTTGCTGACTGGCAGCCCGCCTCGGTGCCTGTGCACCTGCTATACCCGCATCAGCGCTTTCTTTCGCCAGCCGTGAGCGCATTCGCTGACTGGATCGCCAGGCTCGTTTGCGACAGCGATTCAGCCAGCATGCCAACCAATGTGCCGGCAACGGAGAGTGCGGCTGTGAATTACACTGCCACAGGTTCCTTTTCCTGATGCTTCGACGTAGCCTCTAAAACTGCGATTACACGCAAACCGTAGAAATGGCTATCGCCTTTCATCCTCCCAAAGCGGCATTTAATCCCTCGCTTGCCAGTAGAAAAAACACTATGAACGGACATACCTTGTTGCCTCCCCTTAACGCGCTCAGGGTTTTCGAGGTGGTGGCCCGTCATCTGAATTTTCGGCTGGCTGCCGACGAGCTAGGTGTCACTCAGGCCGCTGTGGCACAGCAGATACGAGGGCTTGAGACGAGCCTTGCGTTGAAGTTATTTGAACGGTTGCCTAGAGGGCTGCGCTTAACGGAACCCGGGAAGGGCTACAGCTTGGCAGTTCGTGAGGCATTCGCCTTGATCACTACGGCCACGCAAGCCCTCAAGCCAGTGGGGCTGGAGCTGACGGTCAGCGTCACGCCTACTTTTGCGGCGAAGTGGCTAATCCCTCGGCTGTCCTCGTTCTCAGTTGCGCACCCTCAGATCGATCTGCAAGTACTTGCCACTGACCGCATTTCGCAATTTCGGCCTGGTGGAGCTGACATCGCTGTCCGCTACGGACGTGCACCTTTCGAGAATATGCTCAATGCCGAGCTTTTTCTGACTGAACGTATAGTTGCGGTGGCTAGCCCGGTATTGCTTGAACAACTGGGTCGGCCAGAGAGCGTGGAAAAACTGCAGGCATACACCTTGCTGCATGACGCTCACAGTTTCTGGCCTGAGTTCATAGATCAGGCCTTCCAGAGCCCCATCCGCCAGCCCTCTAAAAATGTGCGGTTCAACCAGACAGTACTTGCGATCGAGGCTGCAGCAGCAGGACAAGGGCTGGCATTGGCCAGCTACCACTTCGTCAAAGCAGACCTAGAGGCAGGAAGGTTAGCGCTGGCGATGGCGCATCAAATGAGCTTGGACAAAGCCTATTATCTGGTCTGGCCGCGAAACGCTCACCAGCCGGCGGCCCTGGAAACCGTCCGAACGTGGCTACTTGAACAGGCGAGGCTATAGATTATCTACTGGCAGGAAGAAGGGTTGTTGTCTCTCTGAGACGTGCTGAGCGTTGCTAGTCTCATTTCACCAACAACCCGTCCAGGCCTCACTTAGGGGGATGTATGTCAGTAGAAAAAGTAGCAATAGTCACTGCCGGTGGTAGCGGCATGGGAGCGGCGGCAGCTCGCAGATTGGCTGCCGACGGCTTCAAGGTCGGTATTCTCTCTTCATCTGGCAAAGGCGAGGCCCTGGCGCAAGCGTTAGGCGGTATTGGCGTCACCGGCAGTAACCAGTCAAATGAAGATCTGCAGCGCCTAGTCGACGCAGTCATTCAGAAATGGGGCCGTATCGATGTGCTGGTTAACAGCGCCGGCCATGGTCCGCGGGCACCGATTCTTGAGATCAGCGACGAAGACTGGCACCAGGGTATGGAGACCTACCTGCTCAACGTCATTCGCCCGGCGCGGCTGGTGACCCCGTACATGCAGCGCCAGAAAGGTGGTGCAATCATCAACATTTCTACTGCATGGGCATTCGAGCCAAGCGAACTCTTCCCTACCTCGGCAGTGTTCCGTGCCGGTTTGGCGTCGTTCAGCAAAATCTATGCGGACAAATACGCCGCTGACAACATTCGCATTAATAACGTGCTGCCTGGTTGGATCGACAGTCTCCCTGCTACCGAACAGCGTCGAGAAGGTGTGCCGCTTAAGCGCTATGGCACCAGTGAGGAGATTGCCGCCACTGTCGCCTTCCTGGCGAGCGAAGGGGCAGCCTACATTACCGGCCAGAACATCAAGGTCGATGGCGGCCTTACACGCAGCGTCTGAGTGCCTCCGGGCCGCACGCGGTACGCGGCCCTTTTTCATTTTGGGCGATTGCCATGCGGTTCAAGACACACGCGCTACTAACGTAATCAGCAGCCCGAAATAGTTCACTAAGTGGAAGGGGCGGATGCTTTGCCGCCCAAGCGAATCAGCTCATTGGAGAAGCACAGGCCGACGATGATCAGTGCCGCTCCCGCGTATAGGCTTTGAGGCGGCACTTCGTTAAGCGCTACGAATGCCAGCAGCGCGGCGAACAGTGGCTCCGTGAGCTCCAGTGCCTGCACCTGGGATGGCTTCAGGTACTCGATGGCCTTGGTGGTGCAGAAGAAGCCGAGGATTGTCGGCAGCGTGGCCAGCGCCAGCAGCGCCGTGATCGCCAGCGGCGACAACTCGCCGATCGCGAAACCATCGGCGGCAGCCGGCATCAGCAGATACAGGCTGCCAAAGAACAACAATTGACGGGTGAAGTGCAGCCCTCCCGATACTCCCATACGTTTCATGGCAACCGAAAAAGCCCCATAGCCGGAGCCGGCAATGGAGGCCAGCGCAGCACCTTGCAGGCTAAAGCCCTGCTGCAGGTCGCCACCGAAGATCACCGAAATCCCAGCGATAGCCAATGCGGCGCCTAGGGTAGCGTTCGCAGTGATGGCATCCTTGAGAAAAATGCGCCCTAGGATGATCGACGAAATTGAGGCACTGGCCATCAGCACCACTACCACACCTGCCGCAGCGTAGTGTCTATAGGCGGACGTTTCGAAATGGAACAGCACAAAGATGCCAAGGAATGCACAGATAGCCGCCTGAGCCCATTGGGTCGACACCGCAGGGCGCTTGAGGAAAAACAGTAAGATCGAAAGAAGCATGCACCCCAGTACGGTCTTGATCACAGCGACACTGCTGGCCGTGAAGCCATTACTCATGAGTACTTTGCTGAGTACACCGATCGTTGCGTTCAGTGCTGCAGCGGAAAGTGCAAATATGACGCCTTTACCGAAAGTTGATTGCATTGCTGGCGATCCCTGTCGCTGAGTTGTCGTTCGATAGAGCTCCGCCAGTATCGACGGCATAATTGTTGAGGAGGGGAAGTCAGGTACCTAGCCTTTGGCGATGCAATAGGAATTGACGAACGCTGCCGTGTGCTGCAAAGACTGACGGATATCGGGTTTGGCTATTTCGTGCCGTTTTGCAAATTGCTCGACCGCCGTTGTATCAAAACGTGTGGTCTGGATAAAGTCCAAGGCTTCGGGTTTTGTGTGCAAGAACGACGCGACGGGGGGAATAGCCAGTAGCAGCTTCAGCAATCGGAGGGGAATGTGATGCTTGGGAGACGTTAAGCCCAACGGTTGTGCAACCTGCATCAGGAGTTCTCGCAAGTTTGGAGTGTGGTCATCAAGTGCCAGCAATTCCTGGCCCACCATGGCAGGGTCAAACGCACAAACTGCTACCAGCTCCGCCAGATAATCGACGGTGACCAGCGGCAGCCAGTGCTTGGCGGTACCGGGTACAGCAGTGAGCTTTCCCTGCACAAGGTTGCGTATCAGCGCCACCAGTGGCTGCCCCTCAAGAATATGCCCCGTGCGGCTGTGGCCACAGACCGTTGCAGGGTGGACAACGGTAATCTCCCCACCTTTGGCAGACATGAGCGCCAGGGTTGCAAAATGCGCCTCCAGCTTGCTTCCCTCGTAACCACCCACACGTCGATAGACGGCAGACCAATTCGTCAACTCCGGACGACGAGGATCAATTCCGATGCGTTGCAGATGTTCCTGATTTTTCAGCATGTAGCCGCCGATCATGACTAAACGGCTTTTTTGCTCTGCCGCCAGAAGCGCCACGCGCTTTGCCCCTTCCACATTTACCGCACGAGAATGCTCCACTGACAGCCCCCATGCGAAGTGGGCGCCTAGATGGAATATGACACTGGCGTGCCTTAGCACTTCACGGTCAGCAGGAGTCAGCCCGAGGTTGTCCCGTTCCAAATCGCCCGCTACGGCAAACACCCGGCTGGCGCACCCTCCCAAATTAGCGACTTGCTCGCGCAGTGCAGACAATTGCTCTGGGCGACGCATCAACACCCTGATGGTGTGACCTTTTGCACTCAAGTTCGCCACCAAATGTTGGCCAACAAAGCCAGTCCCGCCTGTGACAAAGCACTCCACGCTCATTTCCCTGTTCCTTGTTCAAGGTGAGAAACACAGCGTAAACTATCGACCCAACTCTAGGGTCAAGCGGTATTGTCATGAAAATCGGCGAACTTGAGGCGCGCAGCGGCGCTAGCCGCCATACGCTGCGTTACTACGAGCAACTTGGCCTGATCTCACCGCTGCGGCAAACCAACAACTATCGCGTTTACACCGAGCAAACGCTGCACGATCTGGACTTTATCCAGCGCGCGCAAAGCATGGGGTTTTCCCTTGGGGAAATTGGCGAGATTCTGGATGCGCAGCGGAACCAGCTGATTGACTGTGCTGACGGCGCCAGGCTCATTGAAAAAAAGATGGCAGAGATCAAGCAGAAGATCGCCAACCTCCAAAGCATTTATCGGTACCTGGATGAAGAGCGTGCAAACTTTGAGGCCAGTGCTGCCAAGCAACTTGAACTTCAGCAGCTGAACAACGCCGCAAACTGAACTGTCAGCCCGGGAAACGGAAACTGCAGCCCACGTCGCTCGTGAACGACCGCAATGGGTCGTAAGCAGACGGTCATGACTGGCCGCAATCGACCCAAGGCGTACTCTGATCCAACGCTCTGCTGTCAGTGCAGGCCTCATCGCCGGCAAGCCGGCTCCCACCGGAATATCACCAGCCTTCAGGCATGCGCTGTACCTGTGGGAGCCGCGCTTGCCGGCGATGGGGCGCGAAGCGGCCCCGGTTACAGATGTTGATTAGGCTAATAAGAAGAGCTTATGCGCCATGATGGTAAATCATTAGATCTGATGGCGGGGACGGTTTAAAACTCCCTGCATTGATCACCTTCACTGCGGAGACAGCTACATTGGCATGCACACTGAAGTCGCTCGTCCACACTCTCCATACCCTGTGCTCGGCATGGGGCAGCTACACCATGAGAAACCTTCAGCGTTAGTAGCCGTGGAGGCCAGCAATGTCATTTGTCGCTCCTGTTCTTGACCCCCAACTGGCTGAGATTGCACCAGGTTTCCGAGCGCTGAGTATCAGCGTGGAAGCTTCGCAGATCGAACACCCCCAGGTTTCTACAGACGCGCTTGAGAAGGCTTGTGAGTCGTTGGTCGCTGACACCCCGGTTTGGGCTAAGAGCCACTTGGCTGCATGGGCCAATGCATTCAGGCTGTTCGGCGCTAAACCACAGCGCACCCCGTGCTCAGCCGAAGCATTGCGCAAGCGAGTTCTGCGAGAAGGGAGCCTTCCCAGCATCGATCCCATTGTCGATTTGTACAACGCAATCAGCATCAAGTACGCCATACCCGTTGGCGGAGAAAATTTTGATGCCTACATAGGTGGCCCACGTTTAACCATCGCCGATGGCACTGAGCTGTTTGACACAACCAAAGATGGCAGTGCGGCAAACGAGTCGCCAGAAAAAGGCGAAGTCATTTGGCGCGATGATCACGGTGTGACTTGCCGACGCTGGAACTGGCGTCAGGGCACCCGCACCCGGCTTGATTCGAACACGAAGCGGATGTGGTTCATTCTGGAGAGCCTTCCTGAAATGCCCATAGAGGCCCTCAGGGCTGCTGGGGATGAGCTGAGCAGCGGACTTCAGCAGATGATGCCGGAGGCAAAAATTGCATCCCAATTGATTGAGTTTTACTGACCGGAGAAGCGTAATGGGCATCCGATGCTCAAGCCCCACTGCTGGGTACATTCGTGCCCATACCTTCAGGTAAATAGGGGCGTATCTCTTCTATTTCAGCGTGGCTAAGACGAATTCTGCAGGCGTCTATCAATCCATTCACCTGGTCGGGGCGGCGTGCGCCTACGATAGCGCCGGAAACTGCCCGGTGACGCAATACCCAAGCGATGGCTACGGCCGCCGCTTTGACCCCATGCCTGGCACCGATAGTTGCCATGACTTCTACCAACGCGAGGTTTTTGCTCAGGCGAGGTTCCTGGAAGTCGGCGCTCCGCGATTTTCGCCAATCATCGTCGGGCAGCTGTGCAATCCGCTCGCGGGTCATGCTTCCCGTCAGTAAACCAGATTGCAACGTCGAGTAGGCAATCACGCCCACCTGCGCTGTTGCACAATACGGCAGGATCTGGTCTTCGACATCACGCATCAAAGCTGAATACGGCGGTTGAAGGGAGGCGATATCGGTTACGGAGCGGGCTCGCTCAAGCTGGGAAACATCGAAGTTTGATACACCAATCGCCCTTATCTTGCCTTGAGTCTTGGCTTGGGCCAAGGTCGCCAAAGCCTCCTCGATGCCTTCGCTGTTTCCATCTGCCGGGAACGCTGGCCAGTGAATCTGATAGAGATCGATGACACTCACCTGTAAGCGACGCAGGCTATCTTCGATTTCTTTCATCAATGACTGGGGGGCGAGCGAATGAGAGATCTCACGGGTTGTGCGGTCCCACACCAGGCTGCCTTTGGTGAATACTAGCGGGCGACGCGAAGCTGGTACCTGACGCAGCAATTGCCCAGTCAATGTCTCGGCATGACCGAGCCCATATACCGCTGCTGTGTCGATCCAGTTCACGCCGCGTTCTACCGCATACTCCAATGCTGCCAGGCTATCGCCATCATCTTGCGCCCCCCAGCTGAACGCCCATCCTTGTCCTGCAATGGCCCACGTGCCCATTCCAATTGGCGAAATCAACAACTCGGATGTCCCTAGTCGATTCTTTTGCATGCAAACCTCTCGTCGATTGAGGCGCAGAGTATTCATTGAGAGGTTGCCGACGATAAGATAGCTAATCGTGTTTGAACTGCTGAGCTGTATTCATGAAATCCCCTTGCGACCTTTCCGAACTCGACGCCTTCGCCGCCGTAGCTCGCCATCACAGCTTTCGCAAAGCCGCCGACGAGCGAGGGGTATCTGCGTCAGCTCTGAGCCACGCCATGCGTGCCTTGGAAAGCAAGCTGGGGGTCAGGCTCCTTAATCGCACCACGCGCAGCGTCACGCCTACCGAAGCGGGTAATCAACTGCTCGCCACGTTGGTCCCTGCCTTGACGGAGGTCGCCAACGCGTTGCATGAATTGACCTTCAAACAGGAAGTCCCCACCGGCACGCTGCGATTGAACGTATCGCGGCCCGCTGCCCGTCTTGTTATTGCGCCGCTGCTGGCGCGATTCACGGCAGCCTACCCACGCATCAACGTAGAGCTGGTGGCCGATGATGGGTTGAGCGACATCGTCGGCAAAGGGTTCGATGCCGGCGTGCGCTTCGGCGAGAGCCTGGCGGGTGACATGATCGCCGTCCCGGTGGGCCCACCCCAGGGGTTTGTCACCGTTGCTGCCCCCAGTTACCTCAGTAGGCACGGGACACCGGACACACCGCAAAGGCTACTTGAGCACGCCTGCATTGGCCGACGCTTTCCCAGCGGCAAACTGTACAAGTGGGAATATCTTGCCGAGGGGCAGCCTATGCGCCTGGCCGTGGCAGGGCCGTTAATACTGGAAGATGACACCATGATGATTCAAGCGGCGAAAGACGGCGCCGGGATCGCGTACGTGTATGAGGAGATGGCAAGGGAATACTTGGCTCGGGGGCAATTGGAGGAAGTGCTGGAAGACTGGAGAGCCTTGCCAAGCAGGTTTTTCATCTACTACTCAAGCCGGCGTCACGTACCGCCAGCGCTAAAGGCGCTGATCGAGTTTGTGCGTGAGACGCAGCATCGTTGAATAAATGACGTGTCAAAGTGAAGGAAATCATACGAGTCGATGATCTGCAGGCGCCTAGGTTCGAATAGCGGGGCAGGGGGCCCCGCATCTGCTTCAAGCTTACTCGAGTACCGACTGACGTGCGTGCCGAAGCGGCACTGCAGACCCTTCGTCCTCATCAATGCGTTGGCGCCTGGGTAAGGCGTACCAGCGCGAATGGCTGATCAGCGGTTCAGGTGCTGGTTGGGATACTGTTGGCATCGTGCGTGAAGTGGGCAGTGATGTGTCACTGTTCAACGTGGGTGACGAAGTATTTTACGCCGGCGCAATCGATCAAGCGCCATAACGCGGTGCGAGTGTGTTGCTGGAAAGATGCCCGAACAGCGCTTTGCGGCTGCTTTCGTAGCGTTCGAAATGCTGCAGGTCGTGCATGGAAGGGATGGAGATCAGGACGCTGTTGTCGAAGTCTTGAAGGGCGCCATCCACCAGGTCGCTGGCTGACATCACGATGTTGGGATCAAGGTTCTCGACAGGCAGCCCCCCGATCTCCCAGAAGTCGGTCGCTGTGGCGCCTGGCAGCACCGCTTGAACCCTGATGCCATGTTCTGCCAGCTCTTTGTGCAGCGACTGAGTGAAGGCGGTTACGTAGGCTTTGCTTGCGCCGTACACACCATTCAGTAATTCGGGGGCCAGGCTGACGATGGAGGAAATATTGATGACTGCGCCCTGTTTGCGAGCGACGAAGCCCGGAGCAGCGGCGTAGGTGAGCCGTGTCAGTGCGGTGACGTTGAGTGTGATCATCTCGGCCATGCGCTCGACATCGCTTTCCATCAAGCTGGTGTGGGTGCCGATGCCGGCGTTATTAACCAACAGGTTGATGCTGGCGTCCTCGCGCAATTTGCGCTCGACGCGCGCCAAGTCCGCTGAGCTGCCCAGGTCCGCCTGGAAGACTTCCACACTCTGCTGGGTCTCGTTGGTGATACGGCTGGCGAGGGCATTGAGGCGATCACGATTGCGGGCGACCAGAACCAGGTCGTAGCCACGTTGAGCCAGGCGTTCGGCGTAGATCGCGCCGATGCCGGAAGATGCGCCTGTGATCAGGGCAGTGCCTTTGTATTCCTGAGTCATGGTCCAGCTCCGTTGATTGGGTGTGGAGCCATGATGCAGAGAAATTGATATGTCTTAAACGACGCATATAGTCATGATTTAAGACATCAAGAAATTGCGTTCGGGAGCGTCTTCGCGCAGGCCCAGTGCTTGGGCGCACGCAAACTAGGCTTTGTAGGAGTAGTTGTGTGGGAGCGGGCTTGCCCCGCGAATGGGGCTACGCGGTGCATGGCACCGGCTTCGCCGGTGTTCGCGGGGCAAGCCCGCTCCCACGTAATGCGTCAGAACACTGACCACCCGATCCGTGAACTCAGCAACTCGAGCGCCGCCATGCCCGCGTAGGAGTTGCCCGCAGCATTCAGTTCCGGCGACCACACGCATACGGTAAATTGGCCCGGCACGATTGCTACAATCCCGCCACCCACGCCACTCTTGCCTGGCAACCCCACGCGGTAGGCGAAATTCCCGGCTTCGTCATACAACCCGCTGGTGGCCATGATCGAGTTCACCTGCTGGGTCTGGCGTCGGCTCAGGATTTGCTCGCCGCTGTGCTTGCAGAACCCGTCGTTGGCCAGAAAGCAGAAGGCGCGGGCCAGATCGAGGCAGCTCATCTGCAGCGCGCAATAACTGAAGTAACTGCGTAACACCGTCTCGACGTCGTTATGGAAGTTGCCAAAGGACTGCATGAGGTAAGCCATGGCCGCGTTGCGCGCGCGGAATTGATACTCCGAATCCGCGACGCGGGTATCGATCGCAATATGGGGGTTGGCCGAGAGCCGTCGCACGAAATCGCGCATCGACAACGTGGGGGCTGCGAAGCGCGATTGGTTGATATCACAGATGACCAACGCACCGGCGTTGATAAAGGGATTGCGCGGGCGCCCGCGCTCGAACTCCAGCTGCACCAGCGAGTTGAATGGCTGGCCTGACGGCTCATGCCCAAGCCGCTCCCAAATGGCTTCACCGGAATGGCCAATTGCCTGGACCAGGCTGAATACCTTGGAAATGCTCTGCACCGAGAATGGCACCAGGGCGTCACCCGCGCAGTGATAACTGCCATCGTTGCCATAGACTGCAATACCCAATTGCTGCGCTGGCACGTCGGCCAGCGCAGGAATGTAGTCAGCCACTTTGCCCTTGCCGATCAAGGGGCGCACTTCGTCGAGAATCTCGTTCAACAGCGTTTGCATGGAAGGCCCTGTTATCACTCCCCATTCGACAGCGAGGGGTAGCGTTTCAGACGCAGGCTCAGCAGCAAAAATCACACACTCGGCGCGCAGCGGCCCCTTATTTCAGGCCATGGGGCTGCTCAGAAATCGTATCGGGTATTTAACATCACGTTGCGTGGCTCGCCGTAATAGCCGCTGTAGAAGGTGGTATCCAACGCACTGATGTATTTCTTGTCGAACAGATTGTTGATGTTGAGCGTCGTGGAAAGTTGGTCGGTCAGTTGATAGCGGGCCATCAGGTTGACCACGGTGAACTGCGATTGCTTGGCTTTGACCGTGCCCAATGCGGTGCTTGGCGTGACGGTGATGTGGGTGCCGCTCTGCCAGTTGGCACCGCCGCCGACGGTCAGGCGGTCGAAGTCTCCCGGTAGTCGGTAGGTGCTCCACAGTTTCACCATGTTGGCCGGGGCTTCGGTGTTCAAGCGCTCGCCATCGCGGTCCTTGGTGATGCCGTGGTTATAGCTGGCCGAGACGTTCCAGCCGGGCATCAACTCGCCGTTGGCCTCGACTTCAAAGCCACGGGTGGTGGCGCCGCTCACGGCTTTGTACGCGGCAGTCATACCATCATTGTTGACGGTCTTGCCTTCGTCGAGCACGGCCAGGTTGTCCTGCTTGACCTCATAGGCTGCGATGCTGGTATTCAGGCGACCGTCGAAGAATTCACTCTTCAGGCCCACCTCGTAGTTGTCGCCCTCACGCGGCTCGAGGGTCGAGCCGTCGGCATCACGCAGGCTCTGTGGTTTGTAGATGCTGGTCCAGCTGGCATACACCGAGTGGATGTCGTTGAGGTCATAGACCACACCGGCGTAAGGGGTGACAACGCCGTTTTCCTTGTAGTCGGTCGTGCGGTTGCTGAGGGGCGTCGCCGGGTAGGTCAGGTCGTAGTCGTAGTCGTACTTGCTGACTCGCGCACCCAGGATAACCGACAGGTCATCGGTCGGGCGCAGGCGGGTGGCAATGTAGGTGCCGGTCTGGTGAATGACGGTGTCGCCATCATAGAGCTTGCCGCCACCCATTACCGGTTTGTCTGTATAGTTGTCCCAGTCGTAGACGTTGACGAAGGTGCCTTCGATGCGGGTACCCCGGGTCGGTGTATGGCGGTTTTCGTAACGTGAATAGTTGTAGCCGACGATCAACTCATGCTGGCGGCCGAACAGCTGGAACGGGCCTTGGGCTTGTACATCCAGGCCGGTCTGTTTCTGCCAAGTGCTGCCTGCGCCACCATACAGGCGTACACCTGCACCAGTGCTCTCGTCGGGGAAGCCCCAACTGGCGGTGGCCAGTTTGTAGTCGTCACGCTTGATATACATTTGGTTGACCGACGCCTTCAGGGTCCAGTCATACGCCAGTTTCTGCTCGAGGCTTGCGAAGGTGTTGAGGGCATCTTGCGGGTTATGGCTCCAGCGCGCGGCGCTGTTGGTGGAGCGCGAGAACGACGTTTGCTCGCCATTGCTGTGGAACAGCGGGAACGCCACCGAAGACGAGCCTTGCGGGTTGTTTTTCTGGTAGTCGGCACCCACCGTCAGCAACGTGGTGTCGGTCAGGTCGGCTTCCAGGACCCCGTAGAAAATCTGCTTTTCCTGGGAATAATGGTCCATGAAGCTGTTGTTCTGCTGGTAAGCCGCGACCATGCGCCCACGCACGTTGCCGGTGGGCGTCAACGGGCCGGACAGGTCGACTTCGCTACGGTACTTGTCCCACGAACCCACGCCAGCCGTGATGTGGCCCTTGAACTCGGCCGTAGGGCGTTTGCGCACGAGGTTGATCGTGGCCGATGGGTCGCCCGCGCCAGTCATTAGCCCAGTGGCACCGCGCAGCACTTCGACACGGTCGTAGATGGCCATGTCGGCCAGGCTCTGCGCCGACATCTGGGTTGCGATATCCAGCGTGGTGGGGATGCCGTCGAACTGGTAGTTATCGACCGAGTAGCCACGCGAATAAATGTTGAAACGCTCACTGCCAAGGCTCTGCACCGACAACCCCGGCGTCTGTTGCAACACCTCGGTGATGTCGTTCAGCCCCTGGTCATCCATACGCTGACGGGTAACCACGCTGATCGACTGCGGCGTTTCGCGAAGGGTCAACGGCAGTTTGGTGGCCGTGCTGCTCTGGCCTGTGGTGTACGAGCCAGTGCCCTCGGTGGTGGCCCCCAGGCCTGTGGCGTTGATGCTGGTGGCGCCCAGTTCCAAGGCAGCGCCGCGCTCGGCCTTGGCCAGCACGTACCGTTTGTTCCCCGCCTGTACGAGCCGCAGGCCGCTGCCCTGGAGCAAGCGGGCAAACCCCTGGTGCAGCTCGAAATCTCCCTGCAGGCCTGGTGAGCCGAGGCCCGCGGTATCTTCGGCGCTGAAGGTGATCATGACCCCGCTGGCGGCAGCGAATTGGCTGAGGGCCTCGGCCAGGCTGCCAGCTGGGATGTCATAGCGCTGTGCTTGCGCCCAGGCAGCGGGCAGCACCAGCAGCGAGCCGGCCAGGCTCAGGGTGAGCGCTGCGCGGTGGATACCGCAGGCGAGTCGGGAGGGGGGTACGAACATGAACAACTTCCTGTTGGGGTTGGCAGTGGCTGCGTTTTTTACGCATGTGCAGCTAGAGCCGAAGCAGAAATCGAAATCTGTTACCCCTCACGCGAAAAAGTTTTGCTTCATGCCGCACCCGCCTCGATCCGCACCCAGTAACGGGTCAGGCGCCGGATGTGCACGGGCAGTGAGTCCTGCAGATTGGCCAGCACCGCCTCGCTGTCATCCAGCAGGAAGGTGCCGGACAGCCGCAAACCGGCGACCTCGGGCGCGCAACCGAGGTAGCCGGGGCGGTAGCGTGAAAGCTCGGCGAGCACGTCGTCCAGGCGCCAGTCGACCACCACCAGCATGCCCCGCGCCCAGGCCGAACTTTGCGCGGCGGCGGGGTGCAGTGGCCCGATTCGGTCTGCGGTAAAGGTTAGGGTTTGCCCAGCTTCGGCACGCATCACCTGAGCCTGCGCTAGCCTTGGCCGGACCTCCACGGCGTGCGCCTCGACCGTGACCCGGGTGCTGCCGTGCCCCTGGCGCACGGCAAAGCGCGTGCCGAGGGCGAGGATTCGGCCCTCGGCCGACTGCACGCTCAGTGGGCGCGTATCCTTGGCCGTTTCCACCAGAATTTCGCCCTGCTTCAGCACGATCAGCCGCTGCTGGCCATCGAAATACAGGTTCACTTGGGTGTCGGTGTCCAGCACCAAGCGGCTGCCGTCAGCCAGCGTCAGGTGGCGGCGTTGCCCCACGCGCGTGGCGTAGTCCGCCTGCCAAGGCGAAAGCTGATAACCCTGCCAACCGACCACGCCGACCCCGAGCAACAGCGCCAGCATCTTGACCGCCGCACGGCGCTGTTGCCGGGCTTGTTCAAGGGTCGCCGCACCCACCGCCGCAGGGGCTTGGGCCAAGCGTTGCTGCAAATGCTCAAGCCGGGCCCAGGCTTGTGCGTGCTGCGGGTCTGCCGCCAGCCAGGCTTGCCACTGGCTGTGGGTGGCAGGGCTGACCGTGCTTTCGTTAAGGCGCACGTACCAGTCCACCGCCTGGGCCAGGGCGCGCTTCATGCCTCGTCCAGCAGCAGGCAATGCATGAGGCCGCGGGCCAGGTGCTTGCGCACGGTGCTTACCGATACCCCACAGCGTTCAGCGGCTTTCTCGTAGGACAGCCCATCCAGTTGCACCGCCAGGAAAATCTGCCGGGTACGCGTGCCCAGGCCATCGAGCAGGCGATCGATGGCCAGCAGGCTATCCAGGATCTGTGCACGGGTTTCTGCCGAAGGGGCATAGGCTTCGGGGCGCAGTTGCAAGGCTTCGAGGTAGGCCTGTTCCAGGCTGCGCCGCCGGTACAAATCGATGACCAGGCCACGGGCGATGGTCGCCAGGTAATGCCGCGGCTCCTTCAGGCTGCTGGCGGTGCGGGCCAGCAGCACGCGCACAAAGGTATCCTGGGCCAGGTCCGCGGCATCCGCTGAGTTGTTCAGCCGATGGCGCAACCAGCTACGCAACCACACGTTGTGGTCACGGTACAGCACATGCAGATGCTCATGAGGTACTGCGTCGGGGGGCATTGTGGACATTCCCTCTCCCAGCCGGCGGAGGATGCAAATACGAAACACTCTCGATTGTAGAGGGATTGGCCAAGGCTGGGAAGAACACAGAGGGAGGAACTTAAATCTACGCGTTGGCGTATTCGTTGCGGACGATTTCAGCGCCTGCAGTCAACGCACTCAATTTCCCTCTGGCAACGTGGCGTGGTAACGGCGCCATGCCGCAGTTGGTGCACGGGTAGAGCTTGTCGATGTCGACGAACTGAAGGGCCTTGCGCAGGGTATTGGCGACTTCCTCGGGGGTTTCAATGGTATGGGTTGCCACATCAATGGCGCCAACCATCACCTTTTTACCGCGAATCAGTTCAATGAGATCCACCGGCACGCGGGAGTTGTGGCATTCCAGCGAGACGATGTCGATGCTGGATTTTTGCAGCTTGGGGAAGGCTTCTTCATACTGCCGCCACTCTGACCCGAGGGTTTTTTTCCAGTCGGTGTTGGCCTTGATGCCATACCCGTAGCAGATATGCACAGCCGTTTCGCATTTAAGCCCTTCAATGGCCCTCTCCAGGGTGGCCACCCCCCAGTCGTTCACCTCATCAAAGAAGACGTTGAATGCGGGCTCATCGAACTGGATGATGTCGACCCCAGCAGCTTCCAACTCCTTGGCCTCCTGGTTGAGAATTTTGGCAAATTCCCAGGCCAGCTTTTCACGGCTTTTATAGTGGCTGTCGTACAGCGTATCAATCATGGTCATGGGGCCTGGCAGTGCCCATTTGATGGGTTGCTTGGTCTGCTGGCGCAAGAACTTGGCGTCCTCGACAAACACCGGTTTCTGGCGAGCCACAGCCCCTACAACCGTCGGCACGCTGGCGTCATAGCGATCGCGAATTCTAACGGTTTCACGCTTCTCGAAATCGACACCGCTCAGGTGCTCAATAAACGTCGTGACAAAGTGCTGTCGCGTTTGCTCACCATCACTGACAATGTCAATGCCTGCAACTTGCTGTTCGTGCAATGACAAACGCAAGGCATCGTGTTTGCCCTCGATCAGGGCCTCATCATGCAGCTTCCAAGGCGACCAAAGTGTCTCAGGTTGTGCGAGCCAGGACGGTTTAGGCAAACTGCCGGCGGTTGAAGTGGGTAACAGCTTTTTCATAGTAAAAGACCTTGAACGTGGGAAGCGTCAATGAGCGTAATTGGCGGACCACTGCTCAAGTACGGCGTGGTAGGGTTTGATGAAGTGCTCTTCGGCGAACCGACCTTGTTCAATCGCCAGTCGGCTGCGCTCTTCGCGATCATAGACAATGCGCGTCAATGAATAGTCCTGGTGCTGCAAGCTGGGCTGATAGGACCTTCCAGCGACCGCGTTCGCGTTGTAAATCTCGGGGCGGTAAATCTTCTGGAAGGTGTCCATCGTGCTGATGGTGCTGATGAGTTCAAGGTTGCTGTAATCACCCAGCAGGTCGCCGGCGAAGTAAAAAGCCAGCGGTGCAACGCTGTTTGGCGGCATGAAGTAGCGAACCTTCAAGCCCATTTTCTTGAAGTACTCATCCGTCAGCGAATACGCGTCTTGCTGGTACTCGACCCCCAGTACAGGGTGTTGGTTTTCAGTGCGCTGATAGGTTTTGCTGCTCGAAACGCTCAGGCAAATAACCGGTGGCTTGTTGAAATGCGCTTTGTAGGCCGCTGAGTTCACGAAGCACTGGAACAGTTTTCCATGCAGGTCGCCGAAATCCTCTGGCGTGCTGAAGGTGGGCCGGCCTTTGTTGTGGGCCAGCAAGCGCACGCTGAAATCATAATCGCGCACGTAGGACGAGAAGTTATTGCCGACAATGCCATCGATACGCGTGTTGGTTTTTTTATCAATGACGGTCGTTTTAAGTAGTTCGATCAGCGGCAGGGCCGGGTCACCGCTTTCAGCATCGAGGTTCATCTCAACAGAAATGATCTCCAGCGCTACCGTGTAACGATCGCCGGTGGGGTTGTCCCAATGCGCCAGTGCATTGAAGTGATTGTCGATCATCTTCAAGGTGTTGCGTAAATTCGCTTGGCGGCTGGAGCCTCTCGCCAGGTTGGCAAAGTTGGTGGTGATGCGTGTGTTGTTCGAGGGCTGGTAGTGCTCATCGAAACAGACGCTCTTGATAGCAAAAGCAAGCGTGGTGTTCATGTTGGTGCGGTGCCTTAATCCCTTAATTGTTCAGTGCACCAGAGCTTTCCGGTGCGTTTACGCAGTGTGGGCTTCGCCAGGTAACCTGCGAGCCGGCGCAAAAAACGATAGGGGGATTTTCAGGCGTGAAGGAATATGAGGCAAACTCATTATTTTTGAGATGAACTTTATTTTGCCTCATGATTGAAGGGCGCCAGCGACGCACCGCCGTCGCCCTGC
Source organism: Pseudomonas kermanshahensis (assembly GCF_014269205.2). Lineage (NCBI taxonomy): Bacteria > Pseudomonadati > Pseudomonadota > Gammaproteobacteria > Pseudomonadales > Pseudomonadaceae > Pseudomonas > Pseudomonas kermanshahensis. The sequence continues at coordinate 3,402,540 of NZ_JABWRY020000001.1, read as the reverse complement.
GGCTGCGGCGTCTGCTGCCTGCCCAAAAAGGACCTGTATACGAGTGCGCCCCTATCAGCAGGGTTGAACCGCCAATCGGTTACTCACGTTACGCCCCAGCACCAGCACCGTCGCAAAACCACAACCCACCAGTGCCGTGGCCAAGCTCAACAGTACTGCGGTGCCCAACTGGTCGACGATCTGCCCACCGAAGAACGAGCCCAAGGCAATGATCACCTGGAACATGGCGACGAACAGTGGCATGCCGCGTTCGACATCCTTGGGCGCTACGACAAACATCCAGATACTGGCGCACGCCGGGAAGGCGCCGAAGGCGAAGCCCCACAGTGCAATCAGCATCGCCGCGCCGGTCATGCCGGTGGCAAAGTAGGGGAACAGCGCGGTGCTGACGCCTATCATCAGGGCGACCAGCATCAGGGTATGACGCACGCTTCGGTTGGCGGCGAAGCCGGCGAATATATTGCCGATGACGCCCGCGACGCCATAGAGCAGCAGCAGCGAACCAATGGTCGGCCCATCGAAGCCAGCGCTTTGCTTGAAGAAGGGCGCGACATAGGTGTAGGCGGCAAAGTGCGCCAGGCCAATCAGCAATACCGCGATCAAGCCAACCCGCGCCTGCGGATTGATAAACAGCGCCGGCAGGTCACTGATGCGAATGGCCTTGTCTGGGTTAAGCCGCGGCAGCAGCAGGATCTGCGCCAGCAGCACAGGCACGCCCACCAACGCGGTCACCAGAAACGTCATGCGCCAGCCCATCAGGCCACTCAACCAGGTGCCCACGGGCACCCCCAGGACAGTGGCCAACGTCACACCGACCATGATGATCGACGTGGCCTGCGCAACGCCCACGCCCTTGGGCGCCAGGCGGCCGCTGAGGGCAATGGCCGTCGCCCAGAAGCCGCCGATGCTGATGCCCAGCAGCACACGGCCGAACAGCAGCAGGTTGAAGTCGCTGGCGTAGGCCACCACCGCGTTGGCGATGATCATGATCAGCGTCAGGCCGATCAACAGGTAACGACGGTCCAAGGCGCCAATGCCTACAGACAACAAGGGGGCGGCGAGGGCGGCCATGATGCCGGGCAGGGTAACCATCAGCCCGGCCTGGCCGGCACTGATGCCCAGGTCGCTGGCGACATCGTTGAGTACGCCGACCGGGAGAAACTCGCTGGTCACCAGGGCAAAGGCACCCACCGCGACCGATAGAATCGCCAGCCACTGCTGTTTGACGCTTTGTTGATTATGTTCGGGAAGGCCGCTAGGGGCCTGGCTGTCGCTTGGCATGGTGCTGGGTTCCAAGGGGGAAGTCGCCTGAAAGACGAAGAGGAGGGGGGAAAATTGGAGGCGATTATACGGGCGGGGGTGGGCAACCACACAGGCGCCCGGCTTGATAGTACTCATCAGTGAGATCGATGAAAGGCGCTGTGCAGAGCGGCGGTGGCTGGCTGATGAGGGGCGTAGGAAGACGGCGGATATGCATTCGCTACCGTTTTCGACCCATGGCTGACATTCAAGGCAAAGGGCTGATTCGGGAGTTCGTTAGCGTCTCCAAATCAAAACACGCCAGCAAGCACTGTCAGGCCAGCCACAAGGCTACCTCGCTGACCGGCTCATTGCCTTCGCACAACCAGCGCATGCGTCAATGCAAACAAGAGAAGCTGGTTGGGAGCCACACTGAGCGCGCATGATTGCAGTGCTAACGCGAGAAGAGCGGATTATCTTCTGGGCATCTTTCAACACAGGAGTGGCGATGAGAGAACACAATTATGCTGTCACCATCAATTGGATAGGCAACACCGGTGAGGGTACTGCCAGCTATACGGCTTACCAGAGAGACTTCACTGTCGAGTCACCAGGGCGAGCGCCTATCGATGGTTCCGCCGACCCTGCTTTTCGTGGTAATCCCGAATGCTGGAACCCTGAAGACATGTTGCTGGCATCGATCTCGGCCTGCCACAAGCTCTGGTATCTTCATCTGTGCGCCGTTAACAACGTGTGCGTGCTGGAATACGTCGACCACCCGGTGGGCTGTATGATCGAAGGCGATGGCCAGCGCAGGGGCCATTTCAAGGAAGCAGAGCTAAGACCTCAGATCATCATTAGTAGTCAATCAGATAGGGCGCTTGCAATGCGCTTGCATGACGATGCTCACCACGAGTGTTTCATTGCCAACTCGGTCAACTTCCCTATCAAATGTAGGGCTGTTATCAACTATCGAAACTAATCCCTCAAAGGCTCTAGCCTCGGTATCGGCCCGGACATCTGAATGTCTGCATGGGGTCGTTTGCTGTCACTCGCGCCCGACCGCTTTCGACCCAAAGCCGCCCTTCGCGATGATAGGCTTGTGGCCAAAGCGGACGGCTTAAATCACATTTCCTATCTAAGTCGAAACTACATCATCATTGGCTTGGTGAATGGAACAATCCGCGAACGACTTCCCTTAACCACCGATTCCCACTGTCCTGATGATATCGGGCATGCCAATGCTGTTTGACGGTGAACCCCTCCACTTCAACTGGGCAGTTATGCATCCGTAGTCCATGCATGTCAGCCAGCGTCTGTCCGATATGTCGCGGCAAGGTGGCCAGCAGATCCGTCGTCCCGATTATCATCCCCAACCCGAGAAACCCCGGCAGCTCCAGCATGATCCGTCGTTCGATCCCGGCGCGTGCCAATCCTGCCTCCAGCAGCTTCTGCCCAGTGCCGAAACTAATCTGCACATGCCCCTCGGTGCGGTAGCGCGTTAAGCCCATGCCTTTGCCCAGGCGGGGATGCTGCGGGTTGCTCAGGCACACCCAGTCCTGCTCGAACAGCATCTGCTGGTATATCCCCCCACCCAGCCAGGGCACGAAGCCAATGGCCAGGTCCGCCTCTCCCGACTCCAGTGCGCTCTCGGTATTGCCATCGATCCGCGCCGCCTCCAGTCGGATGCCCGGCGCATGGCTGCGCAGGTGGTTGAGGATGCTCGGCAGCAGGGTGATATGGCTGGCATCACTGACACATAGGCGAAAACGCCGCTGCGCCGTGGCTGGCAAGAACTGCGGCTCCCATGCCGTTAGCCTGCGCAATGACTCCACCACCTCGCGGCACGGGCCGATCAGTTGATCGGCCCGTGGCGTAGGAGCCATGCCCCCAGGCGTGCGCACGAACAACGGGTCGTTCAACTGCTCGCGCAGGCGCGCCAGCCAGATGCTGATAGTCGGCTGGCTCTGCCCCAACTGCTCGGCCGCTCGGGTCACACTGCGACAGTGGTACAGCACGTCGAACAGTTGCAGCAGCTTGGGTTCGGGCAGAGCCTCCAAGGCATTCATTATTGCGAATCTCAATAGTTGTATTGAGGTCATTGTATAGCCCAAATAACCCTCGCTGCATAAGGTAGTCGCAAACCACAGGAGGTCTGCGACGTGAAAATCTGCATTCTGGGCGCCGGTGCCCTGGGCTGCGCCATTGGTGCGGCCCTAAGCGAGGCGGGGCATGAAACCTGGCTATTGAACCGCGGCCGTGCGCACGTCGAGGCGATGAAACTGAACGGGTTGCGGGTGCACGACGAACGAGGCGAGCGGCAGGTGCCAGTCAAAGCTGCCATGGAAGCCGAAGATGTCGGTGTGGCTGACTTAGTGGTGGTGTTGGTGAAGTCGTTCCACACCGCCGAGGCCATCGTCGGTGCCGCCGCGCTGATCGGGCCGCAGACGCTGGTGCTGTCGCTGCAGAATGGCCTCGGCCACGAGGACATACTGGCCGACGCCGTCGGTCGTGAGCGGGTGCTGGCCGGCAAGACCTATGTCGGTGGCGTGCTGCTGGCGCCGGGTTCGATCCGCGCTGGGGTGGCCGGCAAGCAGACCTTCATCGGTGAACTAGATGGCCAGCTGTCACCGCGCGTGCAGGCCATCGCCGATGTTTTCAACAGTGCTGGATTGGCCACCACTGTCAGCGACAATATTCTCGGCACCATGTGGGACAAGTTGCTGGTCAACGTCGCCACCGGCGCGTTGAGCGGCATCACCATGCTCAGCTATGGCCAGCTGTACAGCGAGCCGCTGCTGGAAGGTACTGCCAAGGCCGCTGTGGCTGAAGCCATCACCGTGGCCCAGAGCGCTGGCATCCGTCTCAGTCTGAGCAGTTCTGACGCCGCCTGGACGTTGGCCGCTGAAGGCCTGCCGGCGAGCTTCCGTACCTCGATGCTGCAGAGCCTGGAAAAGGGCTCCATCACCGAAATCGACTTCATCAACGGTTCCGTCGTGCGCTGGGGCCAGCGTTATGGCGTGGCCACGCCGGTTAACGCGACCCTGGTGGCCTGCATCAAGGGCATCGAGCGCGCCATGGCCGATCATCAGAAAAAGGAAACCTCATGAGCCAGCCAAAAGCCTACCTCGAACATGTGGCGTTCTGGGTGCAGGACATCCAGTGGCATATCCGCTTTTTCAGCGAGGTGTGCGGCATGACCATGCGTGAAGTGCAGGGCGACGTCGAGCAACCGGCACAGTACTGGACCCTCGGCGGCCTGCAGTTCATTCATCAGCCGGACTTCGCCGGGCCGGAAGGGCGCATGGCTCACTTGGGCATAATGTGCGAGGACCTGGAAGCAGCGCTGGCCGCCGCCCAGCGCTTCGGCGTCAGCGAAATGCCCCTGGGCCGCAACTGGTTGCGCCTACCCGATGGCCTGGCAGTGGAGTTCATCCAGGCGCTGCCGGCCAAATGCGTGGCTCAGGCACTGGCCATCGATCCGCGGGCGGAGGTGCAGGCATGAGGGTGGTGGAGAAATACTGGGACGATGCACGCGAAGGCGACGAATGCATCAGCCCCACTTACACCGTGACCCGGGAACGCATCTTGGCCTACGCGGACCTCACCGGTGACCACACCCCGGTGCATGTCGACGAGGAATACGCCAACGCCAGCCACTTCGGCTGCCTGGTTGCCCACGGGCTGTTCGGCTTGTCGATTGCTGATGGCCTGAAAACCCAGTGCGAATACCGCTTCTTGCCGGGCATGTCGCTGGGCTGGACATGGGACTTCGTACTGCCGATCAAGGTCAACGACGTGCTCCATGTGCGCATGCGCGTCGGTGCGATGCGCCCGAGTAACAGCCGTCCGGGTTGGGGCATCGTGGTACTGCCATCGGAACTGATCAACCAGCACGGCGACGTCGTGCAGCGTGGCGAGCACCGGCTGATGGTACCGCGGAGGGTAGAGGCATGAGCCAGGCATTGCCATTGGCGGGTATTCGCGTCATCGACTACAGCCATTTCCTCGCCGGGCCTTATGTGGGGCGCTGTCTGGCGGCGCTGGGCGCCGAGGTGATCAAGGTCGAACGGCCGGGTAGCGGCGATGCTGGTCGCCAGCATGCGTTCACCCTGGACGACCAGCAGAGCGGCTATTTCCTGCAGCTGAACATGGGCAAGCAGGGCGTTAGCGTCAACATGAAGGACCCGCGCGGGAAGACGTTCATGCAGCGCCTTACCGATTCGGCCGACGTGTTCATCGAGAACTACCGCCCAGGTGCGCTGGACAAGCTGGGATTGGGCTACGCCGAGCTGTCGGCTCGCAACCCGCGCCTGGTGTACTGCTCGATTTCAGCCTACGGCCATACCGGGCCGGACGCCTACCGCGCCGGCTTCGGGCTGATCGCCGAGGCCAAGAGCGGCATCATGCAGATGGTTGGCGTGCCGGGCGAAGCGCCGCCGCTGCTGCGGATCTCACTGGGCGACATGTACACCGGCATCCATGCCGTGGCCGCGATCAATGCGGCGCTGCTGGGCCGGGTCAGCAGCGGCCGGGGGCAGCATATCGACATGGCCCTCTACGACACGCTGGTGTCGATGCATGAGTACGCGGTGCAGTGCTACACGTTGTCCGATGGCACCGTGCTGCCGGAGCAGACTGGCCATGACATGCCCACCTCGACCTTGTACGGCGTGTTCCGCGCTGCCGATGGCGACCTGGTGATCGCGGCCCAGGTCGACGATGCCTGGCAACGCTTTGCTGCCATGCTCGAAGCCAATGGCGGCCCGCCCGGGTTTGGCAGCGACAAGCGCTACCACAGCCTCAACGGTCGCAATGCCCACCGTCAGGCGATTCTGGCTGTGGTCCGCGACTGGGTCGGCGCCCGTCAGGTGGCCGATATCCTGCAACTGCTGGACGGCATCGACATCCCTAGTGCTAAGGTGCAGCGCATCGACGAGGTGCTGGCCGACCCGCAGATCCAGGCGCGCAACATGGTCATCGAACAGCAGCACCCGCGTTACGGCACCTTGCGCCTGCCCAACCTGCCGTTCCGTTTTTCCGACTGCGACACGACGATTCACCAGGTGGCCCCGGACCTTGGCCAGCACAACGCCGAAGTGGCCGCAGCACTTGGCTTCAGCCCTGAGGAAATAACCGCCATGCAGGCAGACGGTGTACTGTTCACCCACGGAGATGCACGATGAGCGACCGCTACGCAGTGATCGGCCGGCCGATCAACCACACCAAGTCCCCTTTGATTCACGGTCTGTTCGCCGAGGCCAGCGGCCAGGCGCTGGAGTATGGCGCCATCGAAGGCACGCTTGATGACTTCGAGACCCAGGTACTGCGTTTCCGTCGTGACGGCGGACTGGGTATGAACATCACCGCCCCGTTCAAGTTGCGCGCCTTCGAACTGGCTGATCGGTGCAGCGAGCGGGCTCAATTGGCACGGGCGGCCAATGCACTGAAGTTTGAGGATGGTCGTATCTTTGCGGAAAACTTCGATGGCATCGGTTTGTTGCGGGACATCGAAGAAAATCTCGGCGAACCTCTGCGCAACACGCGTGTGCTCATGCTCGGTGCTGGCGGCGCGGTACGTGGGGCGTTGCTGCCGTTTCTGCAGGCCGGACCTCGCGAGTTGGTGATTGCCAACCGCGATATGGCCAAGGCATTAACGTTACGCAACGAACTGAATCACCCAAGGCTGCGCATCAGTCGTTACGAAGAACTGGAAGGGCTCAGTTACGACATCGTTGTCAACGCTACCTCCGCCAGCCTGACGGGTGAACTGCCGCCGCTGCCCATGGGCGTTCTGGCCGAGACGCGCCTGGCGTATGAGCTGGCCTATGGCAAAGGCCTGACGCCATTTCTTCGTATGGCGCAAGCGCAAGGTGTGGCGCGCCTGGCCGACGGTGTCGGCATGTTAGTCGAGCAGGCGGCTGAAGCTTTTGCCTGGTGGCGAGGGGTGCGGCCTGAAACCCGTACCGTAATTGATCGACTGACCATTCCTCTGGAGTAAGCAATGGTCGCCAATGTCCTGATGCTGCACGGTATTAACCACAACATGTTCGGCAAGCGAGACCCTCGCCAATACGGCACGGCAACGCTCAGCGATATCGACCAGGCCTTGCAATCGCTGGGCGAAGAACTGGGAGCTCGGGTCGAGAGCTTCCAAACCAACTTCGAAGGCTCCATGTGCGAGCGCATTCACCAAGCCTATGAAGATAGGGTGGATGCCGTGCTGATCAATGCTGGCGCATGGACGCACTACAGCTACGGTATTCGTGACGCATTGGCCATCGTCGAAGTGCCGGTGGTTGAAGTGCATATGTCGAATATCCATGCCAGGGAGCCGTTTCGTCATCACTCGGTGTTTGCCGAAGTCGTGCGCGGGCAGATCTGCGGGTTTGGTGTCGAGACTTACCTGCTGGCGCTGCGTGCGGCGATGAAGATGATCTGAAGGCTCGTCTCTGCCCTTTCGGGGTTAGCTGACCTCCGCGAATCAGGCGGCTCAAAGCGTGATATTACTTTGCCTGGATTCGCGGGGCTGCCCGCGCGCTCATTGAAGACCCTCCACTGTCAGAAGGACTTGTAACCTTGGCCAATCCTCCAGTCACCCATACCACCCGCCAAGCCATCTGGATTGCCTTGCTAGTCGCCGTCACCTTCTTCATGGAAAACCTCGACGCCACCGTCATCGCAACCGCGCTACCGCAGATGGCCCGTGACTTCGCCGAGAACCCGGTCAGCTTGAACATCGGCATCAGTGCCTACCTGCTGGTGCTGGCAATTTTCGCCGGCAACCTAGCGATGAAACCGTTCACCACCGGGCTTCTGCGCCGCCACGGCTTTCGTCGTGTGCTGCTGGTCAATGGCTTGATCGGCGTCGGTTGCATCCTCGCGTGTTTGCTCCTGCAGCAGGGTATGCCGTGGTACTGGATGGTGCTGGTGCTGTTCATCGGCGGCCTGTCTCGTTCGATGCAGTTCACCACCTACAACGCTGTCGGTTTTGCGGAGGTTCCAAAGGCACAGATGGGCGAGGCGTCGACGCTGTTCAGCATGTTCTTCCAACTGGCAATGGCACTCGGGGTTGCGATTGCGGCTCTGCTGCTGAGAGTGTCGATGTTAATGCGGGGGGCGAAAGCGAGCTGACGGTAGATGACTTTCACTGGGCGCTTGTTGGAATCGCCCTGATTGCTTGCGTCGCTTTGGTCGATGCTGTCCGCCTGACTGGTAATGCTGGTGAGCAGGTATTGCGTACATAGCTGCGTCGGGGTCATAACCACATCATGACCCCGAGGTCACAGGCATTGGAATGGCACTCCTTTGAGCCATTAACGGCCCTGACGAATGGCCGCTTTGGGTAGATAGCAGCTGTTCGCGACTGGCTGCTATCGACCCATAGAGGCCATCCGATGTGGGCCGCTAGCGGCCCAAGTCCGCATTAGAGATCGTCATTGTCGGTGAATTTTAATCTGAAGCCCTTCATCCTCATGTGGCGCTCGAAAGTAGCTAGTGATCAGATCGAACTCCGCGTCAGTCGCCGCAAACTCATGCTCACCACGGTGGTTGCGAAGATGCAACCTTTCTCGACAGGTGTCATCGTCCACCTCGATGTAGTGGACGCAATGTGAAACCTCGGCTGCGTCAGCCAGGTTGCGCAGCCATAGTCGATCTTGAGGAGTATTTGCAGGTAAATCCAAAACGACAGTCACTCCAGCCCGAAGAAGATCGATGACGAGCGGGCCCAGCACCTGCCGAATCTGGTGCGCAAGACGCACATAGTCGTTTACTGACTTGATATGTTCAGGGTATAGCCGTGAGAGCCAATGATCCTCACTCAGCAGAACCGTCGATACTTCAACTGCCAAGCTTTTGGCTAGCGTTGACTTACCGGATGCAATTTTTCCTGAGATGAGATGCAGCACTGGTTTGGGCATAGAGACTCTCCTTGTCGAACCCCGATGATGTTCATTGAAAAGCACCGAAGCAATCACCGAGCATTCACACGTCCGCTCTCGTTCGAAAGAGGTCACTATCAGATGATGGATTTGGCCATTTCCGACGTTCCAGTCCAACCGCTCTGCTCATAGACCGGTTTACCCGTCTGGGTGGCATGCAGGACAGCGAAAGTGATTCCTCGGCGAGCGAACTCGGCGTCAGCAGCTTGCATTAATGCCGAAGCTAAACCTCGGCGGCGATAGGCCGGCTCGACGAACACATTCAACACATACCCACGCTTATCCAGGGTTGGGTGCGATGGATGGGGAGGCCAATCAATACTCATCAAGCCAATGGTTGCGACCGGTTGATCACCATCCAGGAGTTTGAATCCGTAATACCTGCCGTCACCGAGCCGCTCCTCCAACCAGGGGCGAAAGTGCTGAGTCATGATCTGTAGTTCTTCAGGATTTCCACCCGCCTCAAGAAACATTTCCTGGCGATGTGAGCAGATCATTTCTATGTCAAAGGGCCCAACACGCCGGCACTCCAGACCGCAAATTTCTACACATCCTTGTAGTTCGATCATCGTTTATCCAACGTCCGTAGCAGCGATTCATAATGAGGCAGCCTATGGCATCACGAGGCGTATTTGCAATCACCATCATGGATGGTGAAGCGTGTACTCCTGGCTCAAACCGCCGTATCCGTAAGCGCTGGCTCGGCAGTCGATCACATGGATGTTGGAGTGCGGATGTACATTTCCTATTTCGTGTGCCAGTAGTTCGAACGCATCGTGTTGGAAGCGTGCCTTCTGCGCCTTGGTATTGGTTTCATCGGTGATGGTGACTTCCAGGCGGAACGAGTTACGGCCTTGTTCTGCTAGTGATCGACTATCGATGAACCAATGCTCATGGGGCAGAAACTGCAACATCACCATGGTCTGCTCCGGTCGCTTATCCAGTACTTCACAGGTGAGGGCGGTAAGTTTGGGGACGATACTGCGGATCAGCTCACTGTCCGGCTCGCCAGAAATCTTGAGTGTAATACCAGGCATGATTGACTCCTCTGCTGGAAATGGGTGGCCCGCGCAGACTAGGAGGTTGCGATGATGATGAAAAGCCGGAAGATATGCATCTATCTATCAGTAAAACCGCAGGATGAATATGCGTCCCTTCGATCTTGATCTCTTGCGTTCCTTCACTGTCGTCGTGGAGCTTGGCAGCCTATCGCAGGCCGCACCGCACCTGTGCCGCTCGCAATCGGCGTTAAGCGAGCAATTGCGCAAGCTCGAAGCGTTCGCCGGAGTTACGCTGCTGGAACGAGGCAAAACGGGCGTTTGGCCCACACCGGCAGGCAAGCGATTACTGGTACATGCCCGGGAGCTGCTGGCCTTGAGTGATCGCGCGCTTGAAGACGTACGCGGAGTGACATTTGCGGGCGAGTTGAGACTGGCAATCACCGACTACTTTCTGCCTGGCTCGATTACCGAGCTGTTGAAACAACTACGCCTTAGTTATCCGCGTCTCAGAGTGCATGTCTCGGTGCAGAAGAGCATGGAAATAGAGAGCCGGTCTGATCCGTTTGACTTCGACATAGGCCTCTCGATGCGCATACTAGACGGCCGTAGCCTGCCCGAGGGTATCCCGTTACGTCGAGAAGCGTTGCATTGGCTATCGGCTCCTGGGTTTGAAGCGCCGAACGAAGGAGAGAGTTCGTTGCCACTGCTGGTACTGCCCCAGGGATGCGGCCTTCAGCGCCTGGCCCGAGAGATGCTGGACGCACACAAGGTGCCTTATGTCATTGCGCATTCCGCGTCCGGCGTAGCAGGGCTGCAATCAGCGCTGATGGCAGGACTGGGAGTCGCTTGCCTGAATGCTTCGGCCGTGCCGCCGGGAGCAGAGGTTTTCAGGCCGGTCCTTCCTCTGCCAGTATTGCCCGAAGTTGAGTTCAGCCTTTTACCTGAGCGTGCTGGGGAACCTGAGCTGGTTGGTGCTGTGCGGGAAATGCTTGCCAGCAAATTTCGCGGTTGGGATACAAGTCTCTGAAGTGAATAGGTCGCGTTTCAACTCAGTGTTGAGGCAGTCAGCCGTTCACCTCGACATTTGCGGCGCCTGTGAGCTCGAGCGCCGCCCCTACCAATGCGCTTCAAACAACCGGTAGCCTATGCTTGGCCGACGCCCTCCCACACTCGGACGACCCCCGCGCCAACGCAGCGGGCAGTGCCCAGTCAGCTCTGTCCTGCTCCAGCAACAGCCGGAAGTTGGCCGAAATGCTTTCGACCAGCTCGGCATCCCTGACCGGGTCCAGCCCCGGATAAGGCTTGCCCTGATACTCCCCGTCATGGGTGAGCACCGCTTCGACACGATCGCCGCTGGCCGTGTACAGCGCCTTGATCAACTGGGCCTCGCGATCTTTGCTGGCGTTGCCGTGCAGCGCATAGTGAATGGCCAGCGCCGCCCCAAACGCCAGCGCAGGGGTCTGAATGCCATGCTTGCGGGCGAGGTCGATGCTGCTGAGGATGCGCTCGTTACGCTGCAATTTACGCAGGGGGTCGCGCCCAACCCGCACGCAAGGGTCCTTGAACGAGGTTTTGCACCGTTCGATAAACGCATTGGCAAAGCTGCTGACAACCTCCGACATCTGCGGGTATTCGGCCATCAACGCTGGCGCCACTTCCTGATGAATCAGGCGCTGCGCCAGCGCACTGACGCGGGCGTCCCCCATGCCCTGGCCGACCCAGGTGTGCCCCAGCAGGCTCGCATACCAGGCGATGATCGCGTGCGGCCCGTTCCACAAGCGGTTCTTGATGATCTGGATCTGGGTAATATCCGCGACCGTTTTTACCTGGCGCAGCCGCTCCAGCAAATCACTGCCACGCTCTACGTACAGCGGCATGTCGGGCTCGCTGTTGAACAGGATCAGGTGCAACTGGCTCATGGCACTGCTGGATTGTGCAAAGGGCCTGAAGTGCCCGATAAGCCGCTCGTATTCCGGGGCTGGCGTGGCGGGTTTGCGGGTGACCGCTGGCTCATCCTCCAGGCTGTTCTTGAAGATCTGCGACTTGATGCGTAACTGCCGAACCAGCGCGTCATTGCTGATCTTGGAAACGATGCGGCTGACCACCGTTTCGGCGAAATGGGTCTTTTCCAGCACCTGCTTGCACACCCGTGGCGTGCACAGCAGCGCCAACTGTGCCTGCACCTGGCGCCGGACGAACGCCGCACCGCCGATCTTGTTCAACACGATCAGTACGGTCAGCTCGCGCCCCCTGCGTTCGAAGCGCCGCAGCAAACCCTTGGCAATGACCTTGGCCTGATGCGGGATGGCCTGCTCGGGCAGGCTCATGCCGACGACTTCGGCGGCGTTGTACATCTCGATTACCGCCTCTTCGTCGTCCATGTCGATCATGCGCACATTGTCGATGGTCTGGTCGAACGCGGTGGCGCCGTAGCGCACGCTGTAGCGGCCGAACGCAGCGACCGATTCGCGGAGCATGCGCGAACGGGTCGCGGCAATGATTTCGCAGGGGCGCGTGTAGCCGTCCCAATGGGACAGCACTTGGGTCAGGTAGCCGCCACCGATGGCGCCGAAGCCGTGGATGCCGACGCGGAACTGGTTCAGTGAGGCAGGGAACGCCTCGTCGAGCGCCGGCATGCCCAAGTCGGGCACGCACTCGCTCAAGTCGGCGAGGAAGGCGTGCATGCCACGGTAGGCCATGAGCGCGCCGGCCTTGACCTCGGGCGCGGGCGGCTTGATGTCCTCGATCAGGATTGCCTGCCCCCCGGCGCGGATCGCTGAGAGCAAGCCGTTTTCCGAGTCCTCGACCATGAAGCACTGGCTGGGTTGGCAATTGAGCGCGCGGGCGGCGTGCAGGAAGATTTCTGGGTGGGGTTTGCCTTGGCTGACTTCATCACCGCAAACGGTGATGTCGAAGTACTTGAGCACGTTGGCGTTGATCAGGTACTCCTCGGCGATGGCGCGGCGGCTGGACGTGGCGACCGCCAGGGTCAGGCCAGACTTGCGCAGGCGCTCCAGCACCTCGAGCAGGCCGGCTTTGATCGGCACGCCATGGTTGCGCACGTACGCCAGTTCGAGCTCATCGGCGCGCTGGCGGATCTGCGCATACGGGAAGTCATCGCCGTTGTGAGCCTTGGCGAGGGCCTCGGCCTTTTTCGCGCTCAGGCCCAGCGAGCCGATCAGCGTTTGCTCGCTCAAGGCGGTGCCGAAGATTTCCAGCGAAGCTTGCTTCAGCGTCCTGAAACGCAGGCGCTCGGTGTCGAACATCGTGCCATCCATGTCGAAGATGGCGCTGTGAATTTTCTTGCCCTGAAACATGATCATTGGGTGTTGCCCCTTTTTTTGCGTGAAACATCCCGCCTTCAGCCACTGAATGGCGAGGCCGGTGCGATGACGGCGCGTGGGCGGTCAGGTAGGGGGCATGCGATCGACAGGGGGGCGCTCGGGGTTGACCCAGAGGTAGGGCGGGACGGCGCGGGGTGTGCAGAGGAGGGTGGCAAGCTTCGCGGCCAGGCGGGCGCCTGGTTTGACGTTGACGTCACGCCCACTGGCTGCTGCTTGGCTTGCAGGCAATGGGCGCACGTAGCGATGGATACGTGTGATTCCAAGCATAAGGTGCTTATCTTCCTGTTCTGATGACTGACGTTCCTTTTTTACCCTTGCACGTATGCGCCGCCACATGCAAGGCGCCAGTAACAATCGTGCGGTTACCGCACACAAGCGCCTCAGCGCCACTCAAGCCCGCAGCGGGCACTCCGATACCTGCTCACCCGCCATCGAAATCCCGATGAGAAGGGGTGCCAACAGGACCATGAGGAGTACTGCCCGTATGTTTGCCGACCTGAAGATCCGCACCGGAATGTTCTGGGTGCTGTCGCTGTTCAGCCTGACCTTGCTGTTCTCCACCGTAAGTGCCTGGCGCGCGGCGGTGGGCAGCGATGAGCAGATCAGCGAACTGGACCAGACCGCGCACCAGTCGGACCGGTTGAACAATGCGTTGCTCATGGCGATCCGCGCCAGCGCTAACGTGTCTTCGGGTTTCATCGAGCAACTGGGCGGCCACGACGAGAGTGCGAACAAGCGCATGGCGCTGTCGGTCGAATTGAACGACAAGAGCCAGAAACTGGTCGATGAGTTCGTCGACAACGCTCGCGAGCCGGCGCTGCATGCGGCGGCCAAGGAACTGCAGGCCACCTTCGCCGACTACGCCAAGGCGGTGGCGGGGCAGCGTGAGGCCGTGCGGCAGCGCTCGCTGGAGCAGTACTTCCAGGTCAACACCGATGCCGGCAATGCCATGGGCCGCCTGCAGGCGCTGCGTCAGCAACTGGTTGCCACCTTGAGCGAGCGCAGCCAGCAGATCATGCTCGAGTCCGACCGCCGTCTGGAGCGCGCACAACTGCTGAGCCTGGGGCTGCTGGGCGTGACGTTGCTGCTGGCGGCGCTGTGCTGGGCCTTCATCGCGCAGCGTGTGTTGCACCCATTGCGTGAAGCTGGCCAGCACTTTCAGCGCATCGCCGGCGGCGACCTGAGCGTGCCAGTGGTGGTGCAGCGGCGTAACGAAATCGGCCAGCTGTTCTACGAACTGGAGCGCATGCAGCAGAGCCAGCGCGAAACCCTCGGCAAGCTCAGCAGCTGCACACAACAGCTGGCTGACGCGGCGACGGCGCTGAACACCGTTACCGAGGAAAGCGCCAATAACCTGCGCCAGCAGGGCCAGGAGCTGGAGCAGGCTGCCACTGCCGTCACCGAAATGACCACGGCGGTCGAGGAGGTCGCACGTAATGCTGTCTCCACGTCCGAGACCACGCAGGCATCGAATCAGCTGGCCGAAAAAAGCCGCCGGCAAGTCAACGAGAACATCGACGGTACCGAGGCCATGACCCATGAGATCCAGGCCAGCAGTGGGCACCTGGAGCAGCTGGTGGGGCAGGTGCGGGACATCGGCAAGGTGCTGGAAGTGATCCGTTCGGTGTCCGAGCAGACTAACCTGCTGGCGCTCAACGCCGCCATCGAGGCCGCCCGCGCCGGTGAGGCCGGGCGTGGTTTTGCGGTGGTAGCGGACGAGGTGCGTACACTCGCCTATCGCACACAAGCATCGACCCAGGAAATCGAACAGATGATCGGGCGCGTGCAGCAAGGCACCGAAGCCGCGGTTGCATCAATGCAGGCCAGCACCAGCCGGGCCCAGTCGACCTTGGATGTCACCCTGGCGTCAGGGCAGGTGCTGGAAGGTATCTACAGCGCCATCGGCGAGATCAACGAGCGCAACCTGGTGATCGCCAGTGCGGCGGAGGAGCAGGCCCAGGTGGCGCGGGAAGTGGACCGGAACCTGCTGAACATTCGCGAGTTGTCGAACCAGTCGGCGACCGGGGCGCAGCAAACCCGTGCGGCGAGCCAGGCGCTGTCGGGCCTGGTGGGGGAAATGACAGCGCTGGTAGGGCGGTTCAGGGTGTAAGCGCGACGTGCCGAAGTTGCCGAAGGGCCACCCAGTCAGCGTCCGGTGAAGGGCGGTTAATTATTGGCTGCCCGACGCCGCAGTAAAGCATCAATAGCTCGGATTGCGAGGGGATACCCGTCAGCGCCCATGCCGCAGATCACTGTATTGACCACGCCAGACATGATCGAGTGGCGGTGCAGTTCGTCCCGTGCATGAATGTTCGACAGGTGCAGTTCGACCAGCGGTGTGTCGAGTAATTTCAGCGCATCCAGTACTGGAATCGAGTGAAACGAAAGGCCAGCCGGGTTGATGATTACTGCAGCGCCCTGCTCGAAGGCTTCCTGAATCCAGTCGACCATGACGCCTTCGTGGTTGGTTTGGCGAAAGTCGCATATCAGGTCAAGTTCCAGCGCCAGGCTTTCACTGCGTTGGCGGATTTGCTCAAGCGTGGTGTGGCCGTAGATGTGCGGTTCACGGCGACCCAGCAGGTTCAAGTTAGGGCCGTTAAGGATGAAAACGGTGCGATTCATGATTGTCCTGCTGCGTTATTTGGAAAGAAGGGTGGTAGCGCGGGCTTCGACGGTGTCGTCTTCGGCGACAGCGTTCAGGTCGATGCCGCGGGTTTCCCGGCCGGTGATGATCATCGCCAGCGAGATCAGGTTGATCACCGCGCACAATGTCACCAGCGGCCATGGCGAGTTGTTCGACTGGCTCATCAGCCACACGGCGATCATCGGCATTGGGCCACCGATTACCAGATTGGCGCCTGTGTAGGCCAGTGCCGAGCCCGAGTAGCGGACCTGGGTAGGAAACGCTTCGGCGAAGGCCACAGGTTGGATGCCGCTTTGGAACTGGGTGAAGCCCAGGAACAGCCCCATGATTGCCATGATGGCGGGCACGTTCAGGGTGTTGAGGATTGGGAAATAGACGAACAAAATCAGCAACGTCATGCACGAGCCCAATGCCAGTGCCTTTTTACGCCCCCAACGATCGGACAGATAACCACCGGCAAGCGCACCGAAAATCGCGCACAGGTTAGCCACCATCAGTGACATGAAGCCCGTCGATTGGCTAAAGCCGAGGTGCTTGGTCAGGTAGCTGAGGGAGAAAATCACGATCAAGTAGAACAGCGCAGCGGGTGAGCAGAAGAACAGCATCAGTCGCAGGATGGTTTTGTAATGGCTGCTCACGGCTGATGTGAGTGGGCTCTTTTCCTGTTTGAGCGGGGCCTTCTTCAAGGCCACGAAGGCCGGGGTTTCATCGACTTTCAGGCGAATGAATATCGCGACGATTACCAGGACGAAGCTCATCAGGAACGGGATTCGCCAGCCGAAGCTTTCGAATTGCTCGCTTGAAAGCGTTGCTGCCAGGCCCATCAATACGCCGTTGGCCAAAATCTGGCTAAGGGGCGAGCACAGGCCGAGCATGCCGGAATAGCGCCCGCGACGATCGGGGGAGGCGTGCTCCAGCGCCATCAGTTGCGCGCCAGTGGACTCGCCACCCAGTGCGAAGCCTTGAATGATCCGCAGCAGCACCAGCAAGATCGGCGCCCAAATACCCACCTGGCCGTAGGTGGGCAACAACCCCATCAGTACCGAAGCCAGGCCCATCATGGTTACGGTGGCCAGCATCAAGTTGCGGCGGCCGAGTTTGTCACCGAGGTAGCCACAGGTAATGGCGCCCAAGGGCCGCGCGGCCAGGCCGACACCGAACGTTGCCAGCGAAGCGAGCAGGCCTGCGGTGGGTTCCATCGCAGGGAAAAACAACTTGGGCAGAATGGTCGCGGACATCGCGCCATACAACGTGAAGTCGAACCATTCCAGGGCTGTGCCAATGGTCGCGGCGGTCACCGCTTTGCGAGGCATGCGCGAATCATGAGGCGCGTCACTGATTGTGCTCATAAGGGGCTCGTCATTGTTTTTATGGTGTCGGAATACCCATACGATTCCGCTCGGGCTATGCAGTGGAAAGGAATCGTCGAAGTGAATAGACGTTAGCGCATCCTGCTTGCAGAATAATTATCGAAATCACGATAAATAGATAAGCCAGCCTTATGGTTTAATGCCAGTCAGTTAAGCGTCATCGGCTGTAATTGGGGCTGCTGTGCAGCCCATCGCAGCGGTTCGGCGCCCCGACAAGCCAGCTCCTACAGGTGAGCGAAATTCACAAGAAATACGCTATTCCTGTAGGAGCTGGCTTGCCTGCGAAGGGCCGCGCAGCGGCCCCCTTGGCCCTAACTGACTGGCATTAGCCTTATGGGTAGCGATTATGGAACTGCGTCACCTGAGAGCGTTTGTGGTCGCCGCTGACCTGCAGCATTTCAGCCGGGCGGCAGAGCAACTGGGCATTGCACAACCGGCACTGAGCCAATTGATGCGAACGCTTGAGTCTGAGCTGGGGCTGACACTGTTCCGGCGGGAGAACCGCGGCGTGGCGTTGACCGCTGCCGGCGAGGCGTTCCTGCCTCACGCGCGGCAGTCCATCGAGGCCAGCGAACGGGCAATGGCCGCGGCCCGGCGTGCCAAGCGGGGGGAGGTGGGCGAAATCAACATCGGTTACCACTCGGCATTGTTCGAAGCCAATTTGCCGCAATTGCTCCGGCATTACTTCAGCACGTTCCCCGAGGTCAAGGTGTCGCTGGTCGACGCCGGGATTCGCGCGCAGTTCGACATGTTGCTCGACCACAAACTCGACCTGGCCTTCGCCCGGGTATTCAAGGACCACCTGCCGGACCGTCTGCGCACCCACCCATTCAGCCAGTCCAGGCTCGTCCTGCTCATCCCGGACAACCATGAATTGGCCGACCGCTTCAGCGGGGACCTGTCGACCCTGCGCCACGAAAAGTTCGTGTTTCTCCAGGACAGCACCGGCATCGGCCTGACCTCCCACACCCTCCAGGCGTGCCGGCAGCATCAGTTGCACCCGCAGAACATCATGTATGTGCCGTCGCTGATGAGTATTCCCGGGCTGGTGGCCGCCGGCATCGGCCTGAGCATCGTGCCGGAAACCATGACCCGGCTGACCATGCCGGGCATCCGCATCGTGCCGCTTGCTCAAGCGGAAATGGTCAGTGAACTTTCGCTGATTTCACGGATTGACGAGCGTTCTCGTGCAGTGCTGCACTTTATCGAAGAGGCTCATGGGTGGGGGCTCGGTGGCCTGGCACCGGGCGGGCATGGCACGGCCTACTTCAGCGGGACGTAGATATCCGTTTGCCATTGCTCCAAGGGCGTTTCCGGGTACGCGCTCAGGTAATGGAAGAACAGCGGATGGTCGCGCAGCTCTTCGTTGCTCGACGGCAACCAGTCACGATAAAGCGGGTAGATGGTTTCGCCAATGTAGTCAGGCGAACCGCTATGCCGAATCACTGCACAGCGCCCCGCCGGGATAACCCGTTCGTGCACGCCGAAATCGTTGGGCTGCACAGCCTCGTCTATCTCGCCGCAAACGGCGAAGCGGAAGGCGTGCGCTGGGGTGGTGTCGGGGTTGTCGTAGGGGATGCCGAAGGTGCGGCAGCTGGCCACTGGCGATTGGCCGCTGTGCATCCGCCATTGGCGAAAACGCGCGACGCTTTCGCCGACCAGGGCGGGCGCACCTCGGTGCTCGAGCGCGGCTACCCGGGTTTCGGTGAAATCCACGATACGGATCTGCATGGTGATACTCCTGGAACGATGAGGAACAACGAATACCGCACTCCAGGCCTGCCAGTTCGGGGCCTTGGCGAACACGCTCGGCGTCATGCCGAAGGCACGCTTGAAGGCTCTGGAAAAGGCTTCGGGGCTTTCGAAACCAGCGCCGAATGCCGCTTCCAGCACCGACGTTGCGGGCGAGGCGACCAGTTGGTGCGCCGCGCGTCGAAGCCGCATCAGTTGCACATAGCGTGAAACCGGAACACCCATGAACGCCGTGAACTGCCGATGGAAGTGAAACGCCGAGAAGTTGGCGATGCGACTCAGTGCATTCACCGACAGGTCATCTTCGAGATGGTTGTCGATGTAGGCAAGCACGGCTTCGAACCGTTTTGCGTAGGTAGGGCTGTGCTGTGAGTCAGTCAACGAACGGAGCCTCTGGAAGGTGCGGTGAGCGCTAGCATCCTGTGTCCAGGCATCGAGGTGCCTAGCCGTGATTGCTCTTTCGGGGAGTCGTGTTGACCATAGCGTGGATGGCACCGAGTTTGCCGGTGCTTTCTGTCAGATCGCTCCCCCGTCATGAAGTGAAAAACCGCTGTCGTGCGATGAGAAGTGGCCGCAGCCACGGCTGCCTTAGAGTCGGAGCACCACACAACCGTGCCCGGAATCAAGAGCCGCCATGAGCAGATCCACGCAAACGAACGAGACCGTCACCCCCAGCCAGCCCCTGGCAGGCAACCCCCTGGTCAGCATGCGCTTAGCCGACCTGGCCAGTTCAGCCGGCTACCTGCTCAAGGCCGTGGGCACCTCGCCGCTCAAGGCGGGTGCCCATGTGGGGGGCTACCTGAAGGCGCTGCGCGGCATCGTCGCAGGCAACACCAGCATCGCGCCAGACCCGAAGGACAAGCGCTTCGCCGACCCGGCCTGGCAATCCAACGCCTTCCTACGCGCACTGTTGCAGAGTTACCTGGCTGGCCAGGCAGAGCTGACCCGCTTCATCGAGGCCACCGACCTGGCCCCGCTGGAAAAAAGCCGCGCCCGCTTTGTCGCAGCACAGCTGGCCGATGCCTTGGCACCGAGCAACTCCCCGCTGACCAATCCCGCGGCGCTGCGCAAATTGGTGGACACAGGCGGCATGAGCATGGCCAGGGGCATCCGCCACTTCGGCCAGGACATGCTGAATAACCGCGGCCTCCCGAGGCAGGTCGACAGTACGCCATTCACGGTGGGTGAAAACATCGCCACGGCCAAGGGCGAGGTGGTGTTTCGCTGCGAAATGTTCGAGCTGCTGCAGTTCGCGCCCACCACCGAAAAGGTCTTTGCCCGGCCCTTGGTCATGTCGCCGCCGCAGATCAACAAGTACTACGCCATCGACCTGTCGCCGGAAAAAAGCCTGGTCAAGTGGATACAGGACAGCGGCGTAAGCCTGTTCGTCATCAGTTGGCGCAACCCCACCCGCGAGCACTGCGACTGGGGCTTGTCCGATTACGCGCTGTGCCTCGATCAGGCGGTGGACGTCGCGCGTCGAATTACCCGTAGCCCGGATGTGAACATGTGGGGCTCCTGCTCGGGCGGCATCACCCTGGCAGCCTACCTGGGCTGGCTGGCGGCCCGTGGCGAGGGCCACAAAGTGGCCAATACCACCTGGGCCGTGTGCGTGCTCGACACGGCGTCGGCGCTTGACGACACCACCTTGGGGCTGTTCACCACGCCGTCCGCCCTGCGCGCGGCCAAGGCCAGCTCCCGGCGCAAGGGTGTGCTCAGTGGCCAGGACATGGGCCGCATGTTCGCCTGGATGCGCCCGAACGATCTGATCTGGAACTACTGGGTCAACAACTACCTGCTGGGCAACCCACCGCCGGCATTTGACATTCTCGCCTGGAACGACGACACCACGCGGCTCCCCGCTCAGCTGCACGCGGACTACCTCGACCTCATCCAGCAAAATCCCTACAGCAACCCCGGCACCCTGGAGATTGCTGGCGAGTTGATCGACATGACCCAGGTAACGGTGGGCGCCTATGTGGTGGGCGGCACTACCGACCACATCACCCCCTGGCAAGGCTGCTACGGCACCGCCCGGCTGTTTGGCGAGGACACGACCTACGTGCTGTCCAATGCCGGCCACTTGCAAAGCCTGGTAAACCCACCCGGCAACCCCAAGTCGTTCTACTACGCGGCGCCCGCCGCCGCCGAGGCGCCGGAAACCTGGCTGCAGAACGCCGGGGAGCGCCAGCAAGGCAGTTGGTGGCCGCATTGGCGCGAATGGATTGGGCAGCGTTCCGGCGAAAGCCTGGCGCCGCCGAAGAAGCTGGGCTCGCGCAAGTACCGGCCGCTTTGCCCTGCGCCGGGTACTTATGTCATGGAGCGTTGAGCCTGCCATTTCTTCCTGACGCTGACCCGATGCCAGCCGTCGGCTTCAGCGTCTTGCGCAAGTCGGGTGTATAGTGCTGCCCGTTTTCGGCGTGCATTCATGGAGGAACAATTGCGAATCTACATTACGGGTGCTTCATGTGCCGGTGTGACCACCTTGGGTCAAAACCTCGCGACCGTGCTTGGCGCGCGGCATGTCGATGTCGACGATGCTTACTGGATGCCCACCGACCCACCTTTCACGACCAAGCGGCCTGTCCCTGACCGCGTGAAAGTGATCCAGCAGCAGCTCGGTGACCAAGATTGGGTACTGACCGGTTCCTGCATGGTGTGGGGCGATGCCTTGCTTACGCACGTCGACCTGATCGTGTTCGTCGTCACCCCCACGCCCATTCGCCTTGAGCGGCTGGCCGCGCGTGAAAAAGAGCGCTATGGCGATCGGATTGCACCGGGTGGTGACATGCACGGAATCCACACGGCCTTCCGCGAATGGGCCTCGCAGTATGACGACCCTAACTTCTCGGGGCGCAACCGAGCGTGGCACGAGGCGTGGTTGGCAGAGCAAACGTCTGCAGTGTTGCGGGTTGACGGTATTAACAGTACGCAGGAGATGGTTGCCGAGGTGATGCAAAAGTTGTCGCAAACAGCTCACTGACGCCATGCTGTTTGGAAGGTGAACGCTTCTGGCCCAACTCCTAATATCTGACGCAATTCCCTGTGGGAGCGGGCTTGCCCCGCGAACACGGGCGAAGCCCGTGCCATCCAACGCGGCGCCCACTTCGCGGGCATTCATCGACTGGATCGAGGGGCAGCTGGCTGCAGAAGCAAATTGAACCAGGCTCCGAAATCAGCTGCCGTGAAACCTGAGCCTTTCGCTTGCTGGAAGTCGACACCGAGCCTGCAACCCTGCTGCGTGATGCCTTGGTCCACCGCGAATTGCGCAGAGCTGCAGGTGGAACTCCCCCAAGCGTGGTGGAGGGCCGCAAGTGGCCTACCTGTTGCAGCGCCTGGACGCCGAGCCCGTCTTGCAGGCCGGCTGGCTAAAGGAGATCAGCGGGTGGTGCGATCGCCAGTATCGGATTATCGACCCGGCCACCTCGCCAATCGCACGGGCCGTGCTGGTGGCAAGGCTTCATGGCCTGGTGACGACTGGGCTTGTTCGCGCGCAGCAGGTTGCCCGGGTTATTGCCTGAGCCTGCGGGCTCAAACGCCCCCAGCCTGGTGCATGCAGGTGTTCAAGTCCTCAAGGAACGCCCGCAAGATCGGCGGTGGTGTCACCCCGCGCCGGGTGATCACGTCGAAGGGCGAGGTGAGGTCCAGGGTGTTCGCGCCCAGCCGGCGCATTTCGCCGGTTTTCACCCACTGCTCGGCGAAGTGCACCGGCAGAAACCCGATATAGGCACCGGAAATGATCAGGATCGCGGCCGCCTCGATGTTCTCCACGGTCGCGGCGGCCTTGGTGATGCCCAGTTGCTCCAGGTCGTATTGCTGCATATAGCCGCGCACCACGATATGGCACTGGCGAACCTCTTCAAGCAACCGGCCGTTCGCCGCCTTGCTGGCGTACAACGGATGGCGGCGGCCGCAGTACAGCCCCAGGGCTTCGTCGTACAGCGGCAGGTACGAAAGCCCCGGCACGCGCAGCGGAAAATGGCCGATGGCCAGATGCAGCCGGCTGTCCAGCACACGCTCTTCCAGCTCGGCCGGGGTGCCGATGTAGATGTGCAGGTGGGCATCGTGCCCACGTGAAACAAAGCGCTGGGTGGTGCGCGGCAGAGGCGAGGCGGTGTCGGTCAGGGTGGAGTCGATGATGCCCAGGTTGAGTTTGCCGCTGATGTGCTGCTTGAGCACGTCGGCATCCATGCAAAAGCTTTCCACCGCGCTGAGCAGGCGCAAGGTGGCTTCGTGGATGGCCACGCCCTGTTCGGTCAGGCGAAAGCCACTGCGCCCGCGCTGGCACAGCTTGACCCCAAGGCGGGTTTCCAGGTGCGTCATCTGTTCGCTGATGGTCGATTGGCCGGCGTTGAGGGCGGCCTGCGCCGCAGAAAAGCCACCGCACCTGACGATGGTGGTGAATACCCTGAGGAGCTTCAGATCGACGTCGTGGAGCTGGATCACTGGGGCCTCCTGGCGGTGCGTCACATCGCGCTGGCTGATATGAGCGTCCGGCCATTGTTTTTTTTCAAGCTAACCACGCCCCTGTGATCACTGCAATGCCCGGCACCTGCAAATGACTGCCGGTGCACACCCGGCATTTCGCCTGGCCGCTGGCAGCGGGCGATTACTTCGGGTTGGCCGATGTATGCATCTGCACTTGCGCATTTTTCCCGCGTTGGCCTGCCGCCATAGTGGCTGCAACGGCGGTCGAGCAGTCGCCCCGTCTCCTGACCAGAACAATAAGTGGAGAAACCCGAACATGGCAAAGCACGGTTATGAATCCGGCCGCCTGAACCTGCCCTTCGTAGGGCATTGCACCTTCGCCAAGTCACCCATCTGCACCGACTGGAATGCCATCGACGCCGATGTGGCAATCCTCGGTGCGCCCAACGACATGGGGACCCAATGGCGCTCGGGCGCACGGTTCGGACCGCGCGGCATCCGCGAGGCATCGACCCTGTTCTCGTTCGGCCACGCCGGTGCCTACGACTTCGAAGATGACGCCACCTACCTGACCGATGACCAGCTGCGCATGGTCGATGTCGGCGACGCCGATATCGTGCACACCGACATGGCCACCAGCAATGCCAACATCGAGTCGGCCGTGCGCCAGATCCTCGCGGCGGGTGCCATGCCGATCGTACTGGGCGGCGACCACTCGATCCATGCGCCAGTCATCAAGGCCTTCGAAGGGCGTGGGCCGATCCACATCGTGCACTTCGATGCCCACCTCGACTTCGTCGACGAGCGCCATGGCGTGCGCTACGGCCATGGCAGCCCCTTGCGCCGCGCCTCGGAGCTGGACCACATCGTCGGCATGACCCAAATGGGCATCCGCAACGTGTCGTCCTCCAACCGGGACGACTACGATGCCGCACGCGAAGCCGGCTCGCAGATCCTCTCGGTACGCGACGTGCGTCGCCTGGGCTGCGAAGGTGTGCTGGCAAAGATCCCCGAAGGCCGCGACTACTACATCACCATCGACATCGATGGCTTCGACCCGTCCATCGCGCCAGGCACCGGTACCCCGAGCCATGGCGGATTCTTCTACTACGAAGTACTGGAGATCATCCAGGCGTTGGCCCGACGCAGCCAGGGGCGGATTGTCGGCATGGACCTGGTGGAAGTGGCCCCGGCCTACGACCCGGCAGGCGTGACTTCGATTCTGGCCGCGCAATTGCTGATGAACAGCATCGGCTTCATCTTCCACGCGCGTGCCAACGCCCGCTGATCCGGAGACCGTACCGTGGACAACAAGGTAAAAACCTACCTGCAGGCCTTCGGCGTTTCCGAGGCCACCCAGCGTTTTCTCTGCAAGCCCCAGCGCATGTTCATTGGCGGTGCCTGGCTCGAGGCCAGTGACGGTGCCAGCGCCGAGGTCATCGAACCGTCCACCGAGGGCGTGCTGACGCGCATCCCGATGGGCACGCAGGACGACCTCGACCGCGCGGTGCGTGCCGCCCGTGCGCAATTCGATGGCGGCCCCTGGAGCCAGCTCAAGCCCCTGGAACGTGAGCGCCTGATTCATCGCCTGGCCGACCTCATAGAAGACAATGCCGACGAGCTGGCACAGATCGAGTCGATCGACATGGGCAAGTCGGTCGCCCAGGCCCGCGCGGTGGACATCCAAGGTACCGTCGATACGCTGCGCTATTTCGCGGGCTGGGCCAGCAAGATTCATGGGCGCACGGTCGAGCCTTCGCTGCCGGGCAACTACCTGGCCTATACCCGCAAGGAAGCGGTCGGCGTGGTGGGGGCCATCGTGCCCTGGAACTTCCCGCTGCAAACCATGGCCTGGAAGCTCGGCGCGGCGCTGGCTACCGGCTGCACCGTGGTGGTCAAGCCGGCGGAGCTGACGTCGCTGTCGGCCCTGCGCTTTGCCGAGCTGGTGCAGGCGGCGGGCATCCCTGACGGTGTGCTGAACATCGTCACCGGTCGCGGCAGCGTGGTGGGCACGGCGATGTCCAGCCACTCAGGCATCGACAAGCTGAGCTTCACCGGCTCTACCCCGGTGGGCTGCTCGGTGGGCAAGGCGGCGATGGACCAGATGAAACGCCTGACCCTGGAACTGGGCGGCAAGTCGCCGGTGATCGTGTTCGCCGATGCCGACCTTGACGCGGCGGCCGAGGCGGTCGCCAATGGTGTGTTCTTCAACTCGGGGCAGGTGTGTGATGCC
This sequence comes from Pseudomonas kermanshahensis, assembly GCF_014269205.2. Lineage (NCBI taxonomy): Bacteria > Pseudomonadati > Pseudomonadota > Gammaproteobacteria > Pseudomonadales > Pseudomonadaceae > Pseudomonas > Pseudomonas kermanshahensis. The sequence continues at coordinate 3,376,586 of NZ_JABWRY020000001.1, read as the reverse complement.
GGTACCCGTGCCTATGTCGAGCGCAGCGTCTACCCAGCCTTCCTCGAAGCGCTGGCCCGCTATACGGCCACGCTGAAGATTGCCCCGGGCCTGGACCCTGACTGCTTCATCAGCCCCATGGTGTCGCGCCAGCAACAGCAGCGGGTACTGGAATACATCGCCCTGGGCAAGGCCGAAGGGGCGCAGGTGTACTACGGTGGCGAGCCGGTCGAAGGCCCGGGCTTCTACGTGCAGCCGACCATCTTCGCCCACTGCAACAACGACATGCGCATCGTCCGCGAGGAGATCTTCGGCCCGGTGCTGGTGACCTTGCCCTTCGATACCCAGGAGCAGGCCCTGGCGCTGGCCAACGATTCGGAATACGGCTTGGCGGCGGCCATCTATTCCAACGACCTGGGCAAGGTCCACGGGCTGATCCCGCGCCTGCGCGCTGGCACCGTCTACGTCAACGCCCACAGCACGCTGGACCCCTCCATGCCGTTTGGCGGCTACAAACAATCGGGCTATGGCAAGGACATGGGCGCTGAACAACTGGAGTTTTTGCTGGAGACCAAGGCGGTCTGGATCACCTTGCCCTGAGGTACAGGGCTGGCCCGCGTCGCCTGGTTTGGCGAGCGACGCGGGGCCACATTAACGCATCGAATTTCAAGAACAAGAACCCGTCGAGGTGATGCCAATGAACAGCCAAGTGGATACCGAGCGTGCACAAGACCTGGAACGGCGCCTGCGCGCCTATGAAGAACTGGAGGGCAGGGCGCACTGGCCCGGCGCGCTGAGCGCGGCGGATGTTGTTGCCCTGGCCGTGCTGACCTTGGTCATGGTGGTGGGCGCGTATTGCCTGGGGGGCCAGCCATGAGCCGCTCCAGAGAGCAGGAATTTCGCCTGGCCGCCGAACGCGGCGATACACCCTTGCTGCCGGGCGAGCGGGTCTGGGGCTTCTGGGGTTATGCCTACGCCAACTCGGCGTTGGCGGTGGCCACCTGGGTGTTTTTGATCGGCGGTGCCACTGCGCTGTTCGTCGGGCCCTTGCAAGGCATTGCCGCGATCATCATCGGCAACATCATCGGCGTGGTGCTCGCGGCCTCGTCCACCTGCCTGCCGTGCGGCAAGTACGGCGTCGAGCAGTTCACTTTCCTGCGCAGCATGTTTGGCCTCAATGGCAGCCGGCTGGTCTATATCCTTTCGGTGGTGATCCTGACCATGGGGTGGCTGGCGGTGCTGGGGCTGATGTGCGGGCGTGCGCTGGACAACCTGGAAACCCTCGTGCAACACAGCCAGCCCGACAGCAACGACTGGCTGGTGACCGCTGGGGCCTTGCTGGCCATCGTGCTGGCGGCGCTGGTGGCCATGCGCGGGCCAGACATGATCCGCCGCCTCAGCGCGGTGATCGCACCCAGCTTGATTCTGATCATGCTGGCGCTGATGTACTTCATCTCCCGCCGCTACAGTTTCGGCGAACTGCTGGCCATGCCGCCCTTGCAGCCTCCGTTCGAAAACCCGCACGTCAACTTCATGATCGCGGTAGAAATCAACATCGCTGCGGGGTTCTCCTGGTGGCCCTACATCGGCAACCTGTCGCGCCTGTGCAGCAACCAGCGTACGGCGTTCTGGCCCAACCTGGTGGGCATCTTCGGCGCCGCGTCGCTGGGTGAGTCGGTCAGCCTGTTCGCCGCCACTACCCTGGGCAGCAGCGACCCCACCGCCTGGATGCGGCTGGCCGGCGGCATGACCTTCGGCGTGATCGCCCTGAGCTTCCTGGCGCTGGCCAACCTGACGGGCATGGTCAACATCCTCTACACAGCCGTCATCGGCCTGCGTCAGTTGGCCGGGGAGCGTTTGCGCAGCCTGGGCTGGGGGATGCTGATCGGGCTCTTCTGCATCATCCCGGTGGTCATCGTGGTGTGCCTCCCGGGTATCTACGACGGCTTCTTCATCTTCCTGGTGTGGACGTCGGCGCTGAACAGCGCGCTGGCCGGCATCGGCATCGCCGATTACTTCTTCCTGCGCAAGCAACGCCTGAACCTGCGGCATCTGTATGCCGAGCAAAGCGGCTCGCCGTTGCGCTTCTGCAAAGGCTTCAACCCCATCGCGCTGCTGGCGCTGGTGGCAGGGTTTGCCATCTACGTGGTGGTGTTCAACCCGCAGACCTTGGCCCATACCGATTTCTTCACCTTCGCCACCGCCTCGCTGCCGTCCTGCCTGCTGGCCGGGCTGGTGCATTACGGCCTGACCCGCCTGCTGGCCACACGCCTGGGCTGGGGCGGCTACCCCAAGGGCAATGAACGCAACATCGAGGCCGCAGGCCTTCGCGTACAGGACTAGAACAATGAAAAAACGATACGACTACATCATCATCGGCGCAGGCTCTGCCGGCTGCGTCCTGGCCAACCGCCTGACCGAAGATGCCGGCACCTCGGTACTGGTGCTGGAGTTCGGCGGCAGTGACCGCAGCGTGCTCATCCAGATGCCCAGTGCGTTCTCGTTGCCGATGAATACCAAGAAGTACAACTGGCGCTACGAGACCGCCGCCGAAGCCCACCTGGACGGCCGCCGATTGCACTGCCCGAGGGGCAAGGTGCTGGGGGGATCGTCCTCGATCAACGGGCTGGTGTACATCCGTGGCCATGCCTGCGACTTCGATGAATGGGAAAGCCTGGGCGCGAAGCACTGGAGCTACCGCAACTGCCTGCCGTACTTCAAGCGCGCCGAGCATTTCAAGTTTGGTGGCGATGACTACCGCGGCGGCGCAGGGCCGCTGGCCACCAACAACGGCAACAACATGCAGAACCCGCTGTACGGTGCCTGGGTAGAGGCCGGGGCCGAGGCCGGCTACATCAAGACCGCCGACTGCAATGGCTACATGCAGGAAGGCTTCGGCGCCATGCACATGACTGTCAAGGACGGGGTGCGCTGGTCCACCGCCAATGCCTACCTGCGTCCGGCGATGAGCCGGCCGAACCTGACCGTGGTGACTCACGCCATGACGCGCCGCATCCTGCTCGACGGCAAGCGCGCAGTGGGCGTGGAGTACGACGAGGGCGGGCAGACCCACACGGTGCATTGCAACCGCGAGGTGTTGGTATCGTCCGGCCCGATCGGCTCGCCGCACCTGTTGCAGCGCTCGGGTATCGGCCCAGAGGCGGTGCTGAAAAAGGCCGGAATCAAGGTGCTGCACGACCTGCCTGGTGTGGGCGAAAACCTGCAGGACCACTCGGAAATCTACATCCAGTACGCGTGCAAGGAGGCAGTGACCCTCAACGGCAAGATGAGCCTGCTGGGCAAGGCGATGATCGGCCTGCGTTGGCTGCTGTTCAAGGATGGCCTGGGCGCCAGCAACCACTTCGAGGCGGGTGGTTTTATCCGCTCGTCCAAGGGGCTGCGTTGGCCGGATATCCAGTTCCACTTCCTGCCGGCGGCCATGCGCTACGACGGTGACAAACCGTTCAAGGGCCACGGTTTCATGGTGCTGACCGGGCCGAACAAGCCCAAGAGCCGCGGCCATGTGCGGGCCCTGTCGGCCGACCCTTACCAGCACCCGGAAATCCGCTTCAATTACTTGCAAAGCGAGGAGGACCGCGAGGGCTTCCGCCGCTGCGTGCGCCTGACCCGCGAGATCATCGCCCAGCCGGCCATGGACCGCTTCCGCGGCGAGGAGCTGGCACCTGGGCCGCAGGTGCAGACCGATGAGCAGATCGATGCCTTCGTGCGTGCCAACATGGAAAGCACCATGCACCCGTGCGGTTCTTGCCGCATGGGTGAGGACGACATGGCAGTGGTTGATTCGACGCTGCGTGTGCATGGCCTGCAGGGACTGCGGGTAATCGACTCGTCGGTGTTCCCGAGCGAGCCCAACGGCAACCTCAACGCGCCGACCATCATGCTGGCCGAGCGTGCCGCCGACCTGGTGCGCGGGCGTGAGCCGCTGGCACCGGTCGATGTGCCGGTCGGTTTGGTTGACGGGTGGGAAGAACAACAGCGCAGCCGCGCGCCGCGGCGCGAGGTGCGTGCGTGATCAAGCGTGGGTGAGCCTACGCGGTCCCTGTGGGAGCGGGCTTGCCCCGCGAATGGGGCGACTCGGTGGATGGCACCGGCTTTGCCGGTGTTCGCGGGACAAGCCCGCTCCCACAGGGTCGCGGCTGAACCCATGAAATAGAGTTCGTTGTGGGCGCACCGCTTTACCTGGACCGATAGCGCTCCATTGTAGTGATATCGATACAGCACAGGGCAGGGCACGGTATACGACGCTTCGGTGTCGTACACCGCGCCATTACCGCCACTGCCTGGAGTGGCTTCATTACAGCAATAAACGTTAATACCTACATGGACCCCCGTATTTAGCGGGCTCTAGCCTTTGGCATAGTCCTTGCTCTTTCCCTTGCGTTCGGCCGGCTGTTGCAACGCATGTCCGGTTAGAAAGTTGAACTTGTGACGTTATAAAAACAATTAAACTAGCAAGGTAAATAACAATGAAGAACCTGCCGCAGGGTCACTGTCCGCCTGAGGGTGACACCCACGAACTCAAACGTAACCTGTCCAACCGCCATATCCAGTTGATCGCCATCGGCGGCGCCATTGGCACGGGCCTGTTCATGGGCTCTGGCAAGACCATCAGCCTGGCTGGGCCTTCGATCATCTTCGTCTACATGATCATCGGCTTCATGCTGTTTTTCGTCATGCGGGCGATGGGCGAACTGTTGTTGTCCAACTTGCAGTACAAGTCATTCATCGACTTTTCGGCGGACCTGTTAGGCCCGTGGGCGGGGTTCTTTACCGGGTGGACCTACTGGTTCTGTTGGATCGTCACCGGTATTGCCGACGTTATTGCCATTGCCGCCTATTCGCAGTTCTGGTTCCCGGATATTCCCTTGTGGTTACCGGCACTGGCCTGCGTCGGTGTGTTGCTGTCGCTCAACCTGATGACGGTGAAGATGTTCGGTGAACTGGAATTCTGGTTCGCCATGATCAAGATCGTGGCCATCTGCGCCTTGGTCTGCACCGGGGTGTACATGGTGGCGGCAGCCTATCAGTCGCCGACCGGTAACGTCGCCTCGCTGGCCAACCTGTGGAACGACGACGGGATGTTCCCCCACGGCGCCATGGGCTTCTTCGCCGGCTTCCAAATTGCGGTGTTCGCCTTCGTCGGCATCGAACTGGTCGGCACCACTGCGGCCGAAACCAAGAACCCGGAACGCAACCTGCCACGGGCCATCAACTCCATCCCGCTGCGCATCATCGTCTTCTACGTGTTGGCGTTGATTGCCATCATGGCCGTGACCCCGTGGCGAGAAGTGGTGGCCAACAAGAGCCCCTTCGTCGAACTGTTCGTGCTGGCCGGGCTGCCTGCTGCAGCGGGGATCATCAACTTCGTGGTACTGACGTCTGCGGCGTCTTCGGCCAACAGTGGCGTGTTCTCGACCAGCCGCATGCTCTATGGCCTGGCGGTGGAGGGTGATGCACCGGGCCGGTTCAGCGCGTTGTCACGCCGTGCAGTGCCCTCCAACGGCCTGATCTTCTCCTGTATTTGCCTGACCGCTGGCGCCCTGGTGATCTACCTGGTACCGAACATGCTCGACGCGTTCACGCTGATTACCACGGTGTCGGCCCTGCTGTTCATGTTCGTCTGGTCGATCATCCTGCTGTCTTACCTGGCGTACCGCAAACAGCGTGACCACCTGCACCGTGCGTCGAAATACAAGATGCCGGGCGGCACGATCATGTGCTGGGTCTGCTTGGCGTTCTTCGCTTTCATCCTCGGCCTGCTGGCCCTGGAGGCGGACACCCGCATGGCGTTGTTCGCTGTGCCTGTGTGGTTTGCCGTGCTGGGCCTGTCCTACCGGTCCATTCGCCAGAAAAAACAGGAGCACGCCGCGTTGTCGCTCGAAGCGGAGTAACCGCCGCCTTCACGTTTTAACCAGGGGGACAGCGCCGGGTGCGCCGTCCCCCTGTTGTCGTTTCGCCAACTAGGGAATCACGATGAGAATCCACGTCACCTTCATCGACCGCGTCGGCATCACCCAGGAAATCCTGGCGCTGCTAGGGGCGCGTAACCTCAACCTGGACGCGGTGGAAATGATCCCGCCCAACGTCTACATCGACGCCCCGGCGCTGTCACAGGCCGTGCTGGACGAGCTCTACGGTGCGCTGTTGCGCGTGGTCGGGGTGCAGGCGGTCGAGTTGGTCGACTTCCTGCCTGGCCACCGCCGGCGCCTGCAACTGGAGGCCCTGCTGGCGTCGATGAGTGACCCGGTGCTGGCGGTCGACCCGGGCGGCCATGTGCTGCTGGCCAACCCCACCCTGGTCAACCTCATTGGCCGCGAGCCGGCCGGCGAGCCGTTGTCGCGCCTGTTTGCTGAGGCCGACTTGGCCCAAACCCTGATCGACAAGGGCTTTCGCCTGCCCATGTGCGAGGTCGGGTTCCAGGGCCAGGCATTGTTGCTGGAAGCCACGCCCATCAGCGGCGGTGCCGATGCCCTGGTGGGCGGCCTGCTTACCCTGTACCCGCCAAGCCGCATCGGCGAGCGCCTGGCGTCGTTGCTGCACGACCACACCGAAGGGCTGGAGGGGCTGCTGGGCGATTCCACGGCGCTGAAGGAGCTCAAGGTGCGCCTGCACAAGGTGGCTGGCCTTGAGGCGCCGCTGCTGATCCAGGGCGAGACGGGCACCGGCAAGGAGTTGGTCGCCCGCGCCTGCCACGCCCTCAGTGCCCGGCGCGATGCGTCGTTCCTGGCCCTCAACTGCGCCGCCTTGCCCGAGAGCCTGGCCGAGAGCGAGCTGTTCGGCTACGCCGCTGGCGCATTCACCGGCGCCCAGCGCGGCGGCAAGCCCGGCCTGCTGGAGCTGGGCGATGGCGGCACGGTGTTTCTCGATGAAGTGGGGGAGATGTCGCCTTACCTGCAGGCCAAGCTGTTGCGCTTTCTCAATGACGGCAGCTTCCGCCGCGTCGGCGGTGGCGGTGAAGTGCGGGTGAATGTGCGGGTGGTCTGTGCCACTCACCGCAACCTCGAAAGCATGGTGGTCGAAGGCAGCTTTCGCGAAGACCTGTACTACCGCCTCAATGTGCTCAACCTCAAGGTGCCGCCCTTGCGCGAGCGAGGCAAGGACATCCTGCTGCTGGCCGAGTACTTCCTGCGCCAGGCCTGCGCGCAGATACAGCGCTCGCCCTGCCGGTTGGCGCTGGCGACCCATCCGCTGCTGCTGGGCAACCGCTGGGCGGGTAACGTGCGCCAGTTGCAGAACGTGATTTTCCGCGCCGCGGCCATCAGCGAAGGGGAGGTGATCGACTGCGACGACCTGGAGTTGGCCGGCACCGCCTTGAGCAGCCAGCAGGCCGACGTACACGAAATCATCAGCCTGGAAGCGGCCGTGCAGGGGTTTGAAAAATCCCTGCTGGAAAAGCTCTATGCAACCTATCCCTCGACCCGGCAACTGGCCGCACGCTTGCAGACGTCGCACACGGCCATCGGCCAGCGCTTGCGCAAATACGGCATTGCCACCCGGGCGTAGCGCCGTGGTGCCAATACGTTCCATTGGAGTGATTGCACTCCAGTTCGGCGAGGTCCCCGCGTTCATTGGCACGCCCCGGCACGCAGGCCTGCCGGGGCGATGCACTGGAGCTTATTCGTTCCATCTGGGCCGACTGGATTGGCGCCGGTTTGTATCTCAAGCCATTGAAATAAAAGAATTTAATCAAGTTGGCATCGCCCTTGCTCTTGTAGTTATCAGTCCTGTACCGGGACCTACCTGATAACAAGAGAGGAAGATCCATGAGCATGCTGCGTTTTACCCCCGAACACGAATGGCTGCGTCTGGAAGCGACTGGCGAACTGACCGTCGGCATCACCACCTATGCCCAGGAGGCGCTGGGGGACGTGGTGTTCGTGCAGTTGCCAGAGCCGGGCGAGTACGGCGAGGGCAATGAAGTCGCAGTGCTGGAGTCGGTGAAGGCCGCCAGCAACATCAGCATGCCCCTGAACGGTACGGTGGTGGCGGTCAACCAGGCCCTGGCCGACGACCCGGAACTGGTCAATGCCTCGCCGATGCAGGATGGCTGGTTCTTCCGTATCCAGGTGGCCAACCTCGCCGACCTCGACACCTTGATGGACCAGGACGGCTACGACCGCTTCCTGGCCGACAACGCCTGAGCCAGGGTATCGACATGCACAACGCACCGTTTCCATTGACCACGGATAATGAGTTCATCGCCCGCCACATCGGCCCGCGTGAGCACGATATCGAGGCGATGCTGGCGCTGACCGGCCATGGCTCCCTGCAGGCCCTGGTCGACAGCGTCATCCCAGGTAGCATCAAAGGCACCAGCGTGCTTGAACTGAGCAAAGGGCAGGGCGAGGCCGAGGCCCTGGCTGCGCTCAAGGCCATCGCCGCGAAGAACCAGCTGTTTCGCAACCATATCGGCCAAGGCTACTACCCGTGCCACACGCCGACGCCGATCTTGCGCAACCTGCTGGAAAACCCAGCCTGGTACACCGCCTACACGCCGTATCAACCAGAGATTTCCCAAGGCCGCCTGGAAGCACTGCTCAATTTCCAGACCTTGGTCTGCGACCTCACCGGCATGCAGATCGCCAACGCCTCCTTGCTCGACGAGGCCACCGCTGCGGCCGAAGCCATGACCTTCTGCAAGCGCCTGGCAAAGAGCAAGGCACCGGCCTTTTTCGCCTCCCGCCACTGCCACCCGCAAACCCTCGACGTGCTGCGCACCCGTGCCCAGCCGCTGGGTATCGAGGTGGTCATCGGTGATGAAGCGGCACTGGAAGGCCAGGGCCTTGAGGCCTACTTCGGCCTGTTGCTGCAGTACCCGGCCAGCACTGGCGCTATCGCCGACCACGGCGCCCTGGTGCAACGCGCCCATGCCGTCGGCGCTTTGGTGGCGGTGGCCGCGGACCTGCTGGCGCTGACCCTGCTGACCCCGCCGGGCGAGTTCGATGCCGATGTGGTGCTGGGCAGCGCCCAGCGCTTTGGCGTGCCGCTGGGCTTTGGCGGCCCGCACGCGGCGTACTTCGCCACGCGCGATGCGTTCAAACGCGACATGCCCGGCCGCCTGGTCGGTGTCTCCATCGACCGCTTTGGCAAGCCGGCGCTGCGCCTGGCCATGCAGACCCGCGAGCAACACATCCGCCGCGAGAAAGCGACCAGCAACATCTGCACCGCGCAGGTGCTGCTGGCCAACATCGCCAGCATGTACGCGGTGTACCACGGCCCTCAAGGCCTGGCGCAGATCGCCCAGCGTGTGCACCGGTTAACGGCAGTGCTGGTGCAAGGGCTGCTGCAGCTCGGGCACGCAGTGGAGCAAGCGCACTTCTTCGATACCGTCAGCGTGGTCACTGCCAGGCCTGCGGCCGATGTGCTGGCCGCCGCCCAAGGGGCCGGCCTGAACCTGCGCCCGATCGACGCCCAGCGGGTCGGCCTGTCACTGGATGAAACCTGCGAGCAGGCCAGTGTCGAGGCCTTGTGGCAGGTGTTCGCCGCCCCGGGCCAGTCGCTTCCGGCCTTCGTCGCCCTGGCAGAGGGCTGTGGCGATTGCTTGCCAGTGCAGCTGCTGCGCGAAACCCCGTTCCTGCAGCACCCGGTGTTCAACCGCTACCATTCTGAAACAGCACTGATGCGCTACCTGCGCAGCTTGGCCGACAAGGACCTGGCGCTGGACCGCACCATGATCGCGCTGGGCTCGTGCACCATGAAGCTCAACGCCGCCAGCGAGATGATCCCGATCACCTGGCCCGAGTTCGCCAACCTGCACCCGTTCGCCCCGGCCGAACAGTCGCTCGGCTATCGGCAACTGACGGACGAACTGCAGGCGATGCTCTGCGAGGCCACCGGTTATGACGCGATGTCGTTGCAGCCCAACGCCGGCTCGCAAGGGGAATACGCAGGCCTGCTGGCCATCCGCGCCTACCACGCCAGCCGTGGCGAAGCGGGCCGTGATGTTTGCCTGATCCCGTCGTCCGCCCACGGCACCAACCCGGCCACGGCGCAGATGGCCGGCCTGCGCGTGGTGGTGGTCAATTGCGATGAGCGCGGCAACGTCGATGTGGCCGACCTGCAAGCCAAGGCCGAGCAGCACCGGGCGCAACTGGCCGCGCTGATGATCACCTATCCCTCGACCCACGGCGTGTTCGAAGAGGGCATCACCCGCATCTGCGACATCATCCATGCGCACGGCGGCCAGGTGTACCTGGACGGTGCCAACATGAACGCCATGGTCGGTCTCTGCGCCCCGGGCAAGTTCGGCGGCGACGTGTCGCACCTCAACCTGCACAAAACCTTCTGCATCCCCCACGGCGGTGGTGGCCCCGGTGTCGGCCCGATCGGGGTCAAGGCGCACCTGGCGCCGTTCCTGCCTGGCCACGCGCACCTGGAACATAAACAAGGTGCCGTCTGCGCAGCGCCTTATGGCAGTGCGAGCATCCTGCCGATTACCTGGATGTACATCCGCATGATGGGTGGCGAAGGGCTCAAGCGTGCCTCGCAGCTGGCGATTTTGAGTGCCAACTACATTGCCCGGCGCCTGGAGGAGTACTACCCGGTGCTGTACACCGGCGAGAACGGCCTGGTCGCCCACGAGTGCATCCTCGACCTGCGCCCGCTCAAGGACAGCAGCGGCATCAGCGTCGAGGACGTGGCCAAGCGCCTGATCGATTTCGGCTTCCATGCCCCGACCATGTCGTTCCCGGTGGCTGGCACGCTGATGGTCGAGCCGACCGAGAGCGAGTCCAAGGAAGAGCTGGACCGCTTCTGCGAGGCGATGATCTGCATCCGCGAGGAAATCCGCGCCGTGGAAAATGGCACCTTCGACGCGCTCGACAACCCGCTGAAAAACGCCCCACACACCGCCAGCGAACTGGTGGGCGAATGGCCCCATCGCTACGGCCGGGAGCTGGCGGTGTACCCGTTGCAAACGCTGCGCGAGAACAAGTACTGGCCGCCGGTGGGGCGCGTGGACAACGTCTACGGTGACCGCAACCTGGCCTGTGCCTGCCCGCCCATGTCGGTCTACCAAGACGCCTGACTGCCCATGCCCGGACCCCGTCCGGGCCTTGCCTGCCCCCAACAATAAGGAAGCACCCACATGTTCCATAAAAGCCTCACCCTGTCCGACTTCGACCCTGCGCTGCAGGAGGCCATCAGCCGCGAAGTACAACGCCAGGAAGACCACATCGAGCTGATCGCCTCGGAAAACTACACCAGCCCGCAAGTGATGCAGGCCCAGGGCACTGAGCTGACCAACAAGTACGCCGAAGGCTACCCAGGCAAGCGTTACTACGGGGGGTGTGAGCATGTCGATGTGGTTGAACAGTTGGCCATCGAGCGCGCCAAGCAGCTGTTCGGTGCTGACTACGCCAACGTCCAGCCGCACTCCGGCTCTTCCGCCAACGGCGCGGTGTACCTGGCCCTGCTGCAGGCCGGTGACACCCTCCTGGGCATGAGCCTGGCCCACGGCGGCCACCTGACCCACGGCGCCAAAGTGTCGTCCTCGGGCAAGCTGTACAACGCGGTTCAATACGGCATCGACACCAAGACCGGCCTGATCGACTACGACGAAGTCGAGCGCCTGGCGGTCGAGCACACGCCGAAAATGATCGTCGCCGGCTTCTCGGCCTACTCCAAGACCCTCGACTTCCCACGCTTCCGCGCCATCGCCGACAAGGTCGGTGCGCTGCTGTTCGTCGACATGGCCCACGTTGCCGGCCTGGTTGCTGCGGGCCTGTACCCGAACCCGATCCCGTTCGCCGACGTGGTCACCACCACCACCCACAAGACCCTGCGCGGCCCACGTGGCGGTTTGATCCTGGCCAAGTCCAACCCAGAGATCGAGAAGAAGCTCAACGCTGCCGTGTTCCCCGGCGCCCAGGGTGGCCCGCTGATGCACGTCATCGCCGCCAAGGCCGTGTGCTTCAAGGAAGCGCTGGAGCCAGGCTTCAAGGCCTACCAGCAACAAGTGATCGAAAACGCCCAGGCCATGGCCCAGGTGTTCATCGACCGCGGTTACGACGTGGTTTCCGGCGGCACTGACAACCACCTGTTCCTGGTCAGCCTGATCCGCCAGGGCCTCACCGGTAAAGATGCCGACGCCGCCTTGAGCCGCGCGCACATCACCGTCAACAAAAACGCCGTGCCCAACGACCCGCAGTCGCCGTTCGTGACCTCGGGCCTGCGTATCGGCACCCCGGCGGTCACCACCCGTGGCTTCAAGGTGGCCGAATGCGTGGCCCTGGCCGGCTGGGTCTGCGACATCCTCGACCACCTTGGCGATGCCGATGTCGAGGCCCAAGTTGCCGCGTCGGTGGCCAGGCTGTGCGCGGAATATCCGGTCTATCGCGCCTGAATCGACTACGGGGAATCGTTCATGTCCACAGAACAACTCAAACAAACGCCACTGCATGACCTGCACCTGAAACTCGGCGCGCGCATGGTGCCCTTTGCCGGCTACGCCATGCCGGTGCAATACCCGCTGGGGGTGCTCAAGGAGCACCTGCATACCCGTGAGCAGGCCGGCCTGTTCGACGTTTCGCACATGGGGCAGATTCGCCTGCGCGGCGCCGGCGCTGCCAAGGCACTGGAGGCGCTGGTGCCGGTCGACATCCTCGACCTGCCGGTGGGCATGCAGCGTTATGCGCTGTTCACCAACGACGACGGCGGCATCCTCGACGACCTGATGGTGGCCAACCTGGGCGGTGGCGAACTGTTGCTGGTGGTCAACGCTGGCTGCAAGGACCAGGACCTGCTGCACCTCAAGCAGCATCTGGAAGGGCAGTGCGAGGTCGAATCGCTGTTCGAAAGCCACGCCTTGCTGGCCCTGCAGGGGCCTGCGGCGGCCAAGGTGCTGGGCCGCCTGGCGTCCCAGGTCGGCGCCATGACCTTCATGCAGTTCGCCCGTGTGAAGCTGCTGGGTGTTGACTGCTACGTCAGCCGCTCGGGTTATACCGGTGAGGATGGCTTCGAGATCTCGGTGCCGGCCGAGGCGGCGGCAATGCTCGCCCGCACGCTGCTGGCCGAGCCCGAGGTCGAGGCCATCGGCCTGGGTGCCCGCGATTCGCTGCGCCTGGAGGCCGGGCTGTGCCTATACGGCCATGACATGGATGCGCGCAGCACACCGATCGAGGCCAGCCTGACCTGGGCGATATCCAAGGCTCGACGTGCCGAGGGCGTGCGGGCCGGCGGTTTTCCGGGGGCCGAACGCCTCTTTGCCCAGCAACGCGAGGGCGTGGCCAGTAAACGGGTGGGCCTGATGCCCAAAGCGCGTGTACCGGTGCGCGAAGGGGCGCTGATCGTCGATGCCAACGACCAGGAAATCGGCCGTGTCACCAGCGGCGGTTTCGGCCCCAGCCTGGGCGGGCCGTTGGCGATGGGGTACGTGCACAGTGCGCACGCAGCGTTGGAAACCGAAGTCTTCGCCTTGGTGCGAGGCAAGCGGGTGCCGATGCAGGTGGTACGCACACCCTTTGTGGCTCAACGTTATTACCGTGGCTGAAGCCTTGATTGCCGGAGCATGAACATGAACCAGACCCTGCCTGCCGCCACGCGCCCGCAGCCCCTGCAAACCGGTGTGAAACTGCGCGGCGCCGACAAGGTGGCGCGCATCCCGGTGAAGATCCTGCCCACCGAGGAGGTGCCGCGCAAACCTGACTGGATTCGCGTGGGCATTGCCACGTCACCCGAGGTCGCACGGGTCAAGGCGCTGCTGCGCAAGCACAAGCTGCACAGTGTTTGCGAAGAAGCCTCATGCCCGAACCTGGGCGAGTGCTTCTCCGGTGGCACGGCGACCTTCATGATCATGGGTGACATCTGCACCCGCCGTTGCCCATTCTGCGACGTCGGCCACGGGCGGCCGAAACCGCTGGATGCCGATGAGCCGAAGAACCTGGCGATTGCCATTGCCGACCTGCGCCTGAAGTACGTGGTGATCACCTCGGTGGACCGCGATGACCTGCGCGACGGCGGCGCCCAGCACTTCGTCGACTGCCTGCGTGAAATCCGCACGCTGTCGCCGGGCGTCAAGCTGGAAACCCTGGTGCCGGACTACCGCGGGCGCATGGACGTGGCCCTGGCCATCACCGCGCAGGAGCCGCCGGACGTGTTCAACCACAACCTGGAAACCGTGCCGCGCCTGTACAAGGCGGCACGGCCGGGCTCGGACTTCGAGTGGTCGCTGGACCTGCTGGAGAATTTCAAACGCCGTGTGCCCAGCGTACCGACCAAATCCGGGCTGATGCTGGGTCTGGGTGAAACCGATGAAGAAGTGATCGAGGTGATGCAGCGCATGCGCGAGCACCAGGTCGACATGCTGACCCTGGGGCAATACCTGCAACCGTCGCGCAGCCACCTGCCGGTGCAGCGCTTCGTGCACCCGGACACCTTCGCCTGGTTTGCCGAACAGGCCTTGGCGATGGGCTTCAAGAACGTGGCGTCCGGGCCGCTGGTGCGTTCCTCCTACCATGCCGACCAGCAAGCGCTGCAGGCTCATGTGCAATAGCGCTGCGCCCCCAATCTGTGTAGGAGCAGCCTTGCGCTGCGAAGAGGCCGGTGAAAACACAACAATGTTCGTTGCTATCACTGGCCTCTTCGCAGCACAAGGCTGCTCCTACCGGGTAATGCGTAAAACCCGGATGGCATGCCCGGCTCAGGCGGCTTGGTAAGCCATTAAAATAAGCGCCCCTTAGGGCCCAATTGCATCGTTTTTCATGGGCGCAGGTGCGCTCTATAGTCCTCGCAGACCAGTCGAAACACCGCCGTGTTTCATCGATGCGAGACAATGACATGAATAACCAAGCAAAGGTCGCTAACGGCGTGCAGCCGGGTATCGGGACGCGGGTGGTGTGGGAGGGGGAACACGTCGAGCACCCCTTCAATGCCACCCAAACCCCGATCATCGCCAGTGCCGCCTACGGCTACCAGGATATCGACGCCTGGTACGACATTGCGCTGGGCAAGCAGCCGGGCTTCATCTACAGCCGCATGAGCAACCCGACGGTTGCGGTCCTCGAGGACAAGCTCTGTGCACTGGAACACGCCGAGTCGGCCGTGGCCTTCAGCACCGGTATGGCGGCCATCAGCGGTGTGCTGCATACCTTCCTGTGCAATGGCAAACGCGTGGTCTCGACCCGCGACAGCTACGGCGGCACCAACAAGATTTTCGAAGAATTCCTCCCCCGTCAGGGCGTCGAGGTGACGCTGTGCGACACCCTCGACACCGACGCCATGGAGCGTCAAATCGCCCAGGGTTGCGATGTGGTCTACCTGGAGACCCCGAGCAATCCGACGCTGAAAATCCTCGACATCCGCCGCTTGGTGGCTGCAGCAAAGCGTGTGGGTGCCTTGGTCGTTGCCGACAACACCTTCGCCACGCCACTGAACCAGAACCCGCTGCTGCTGGGCGTCGATGTGGTGGTGCACAGTGCGACCAAGTTCCTTTCCGGCCATGGCGATGTGTTGGGCGGGGTGGTCTGCGGCAGCGAAGCCTTGATGGCGCAGGTGCGTCACTACCGCGAAATCAACGGCGCTTCGCTGGACCCGTTTTCCGCGTACCTGATCATTCGCGGCATCAAGACCCTGGCGCTGCGTCTGCGCCAGCAGCAGGCCAGCGCCCAGGCTCTGGCTGAGTACCTGTGCAGCGAGCCGTTGGTCGAGTCGGTCAACTACCCCGGGTTGCCTGGGCACCCAGGCCACGCGATCGCCAGTGCGCAGATGCGCGGCTTTGGCGCCATCGTCAGTTTCGTGCTGGTGGGCGGGATGGGCACTGTCGTCAAGTTGCTGCCCAAGCTGCGCTACGCCCACCGCGCCGGCAACCTGGGTGCAGTGGAAACCATCTACGGGCCGGCACGGACAACCAGCCACGTGGAAAACACCCTGGAAGAGCGCCAGGCACTGGGCATCTCAGAAGGCCTGGTGCGGGTGTCGGTCGGCATCGAGGATACCGCCGACCTGCTGGAAGACCTGCGCCAGGCGTTCACCGCTGTGCAGGTCGAACGCGCGCAGGGGCAGGGCAGCGACACCTGTGGCCGGCACGTCGAAGTGTCCACCTGAGGCGTCGGGCACGCCCTTCATGATTCATGAAAGCCATAACAATAACAGCCGCTGACACAGCGACGGTGGCGGCCTCAGGGTCGCCTGCCGGCTGCTGTGCCAGCCACTTCATGAGAACTCAACTATGTCCACCGAACACTCAAACGCGGCGTCGGGCCACCCGGCCGGGTACAAGAAAGAGATGCACACGCGCCATATCGTCATGCTGGCGCTGGGCGGCGTGATCGGCACTGGCCTGTTTCTGACGTCAGGCTACACGGTCAACCAGGCCGGGCCCTTGGGCGCGGTCATCGCCTATATCGTCGGCGCGGTCATGGTCTACCTGGTGATGGTCTGCCTGGGTGAACTGGCGGTGCAGATGCCCGAAACCGGCTCGTTCAGCAGTTATGCAACCCGCTATTTGGGGCCTGGCACCGGGTACACGGTGGCCTGGCTGTACTGGTTGACCTGGACGGTAGCGATCGGCTCGGAGTTCACCGCGGCGGGTATCCTGATGGTGCGCTGGTTCCCCGACACGCCGGTGTGGATCTGGAGCGCGTTGTTCGCGATCACGGTACTGGTCAGCAACGTGGTGTCGGTACGCCTGTTTGCCGAAACCGAATTCTGGCTGTCGCTGGTCAAGGTGCTGACGGTGATCGCCTTCATCGCCATCGGCGGGGCGGCGATTTTTGGCCTGCTCGATGTGCAGCACGTGCAGGGCATCGGGCTGTCCAACTTCACCCGCGAAGGCTTGTTCCCGACCGGCTTGCTGCCGATCGCAATGACGTTGCTGGCGGTGTCGTTCGCCTTCTCCGGCACCGAACTCATCGGCATTGCCGCCGGTGAGGCAAAAGACCCACAGGACAGCGTGCCCAAGGCGATACGTACTACGGTAGTACGATTGGCGTTGTTCTTCGTCGGCACCATCATTGTCCTGGCCACCTTGCTGCCGCGTGAACAGGCAGGCCTGGTCGAAAGCCCGTTCGTCATGGTCTTCGACCTGATCGGTATTCCGTACTCGGCAGACATCATGAACTTCGTGATCCTCACCGCGCTGCTGTCGGCCGCAAACTCCGGGTTGTACGCGGCCTCGCGGATGCTGTGGACGCTCAGTGACCAGGGCCATATGCCCAAGTGCTTCGCCCGCCTGTCGCCACGCGGCACGCCGGTCAACGCCATCATGCTGAGCATGGCCGGCGCCGCGGCGTCGTTGCTCAGCAGCGTGCTGGCGCCAGACACGGTGTACTTGGCGCTGGTGTCGATTTCCGGCCTGGCGGTGGTGGTGGTGTGGATGAGCATCGCCGCCAGCCAGATCGCCTTCCGCCGACACTATGTGGCCAATGGTGGCCGGGTCGAAGACCTGCACTTCAGGGTGCGCGGCTACCCGTGGGTGCCGCTGGGCGCGATTGCCTGTTGCGTGCTGGCGTGTGTCGGCATTGCCTTCGACCCGGAGCAGCGCGTTGCCCTGTATTTCGGCATCCCGTTCATTGCCTGGTGCTACTTCGTCTACTGGGTGACCCGCAACAAACGTGCACAGCGCCTGGCGGCTGCGGCATCGGCAGGCGCGGGTGTTGGCGCGACCTGAACAAACCGGTTCATGATGCACAGATTCAACGGTGAACGAGGTCGTGTCGATGAAGCAAAAATCCCTGCCGCCGCTCAACTGGCTGCGGTCGTTCGAAGTGTCGGCACGCGCCTTGAACTTTACCCACGCGGCGGAGGAACTGCACCTTACCCAAGGCGCGGTAAGCCAGCAGATTCGGCAACTCGAAAGCCACCTGGGCGTGGCCTTGTTCAAGCGCTTGCCCAGGGGCCTGGGCCTGACCGAAGAAGGGCAGTCGTACCTGCCGGTGGTGCAGGATGCGATCAGCCGCCTGGCGGTGGGCACCAACGAGATTTTCGGCCAGCACAAGCGCGGCCCCGTGAAGGTGCGTGGCAGCCTGTCGTTTCTGCAGTACTGGCTTGCCCCGCGGCTGCCGGACTTCAGCCGCCAGCACCCGCACATCGATATCCGCTACATCAGCAATCTCTGGGTCAAGGCGCCCGATGGCGAGGACGACCTGGAAGTGCGCTGGGGCAATGGCGAATGGCCCGGCCTGCATGCCCAACGCTTGACCTGGGACGTGTTGGTGCCGGTGTGCTCGCCGGCACTGATGGCGCGCTCGGCCATTCGCGAACCACGCGACCTCAGGCACCACCCGCTGCTGCATGTGCTGGGCTATGAGGAGGGCTGGGGGTATTGGCTCAAGCGGGTGGGCGCGGACGATGTCGATTATTCGCGCGGGCTGCAGTTCGACACCCTGGTGTCGACCATCCGCATGGCCGAGCTGGGGCAGGGGGTGGCGCTGGCGCGGTCCTCGGTGGTCGAGGACCTGCTCAGGGACGGCCAATTGGTCGCGCCGTTCAGCCAGCGCATCGAAGCGAGCGAGTCGTTTTACCTGGTACGCGAGCAGGGCCGCCCATTGCCGCCCGATGCCGCGCTGTTTTCTTCCTGGCTGGTGGCACACGCGCACCGGCCTTCGTAACCCTGTGGAGTTTTCATGCACTACGTAAGTACCCGCAACGGTGATGTACGGGCGGACTTCCGTGAGGTGGTGCTGTCGGGGCCTGCCGCTGATGGCGGGCTGTATGTGCCAGCACACTTGCCGGTGATCAGCCCTGAGGAGATCGCCAGTTGGTCATGGCTGCCGTTCGATGAGCTGGTCTGGCGGGTGATCGCGCCTTTTGTCGGCGATGCCATCGATAATCAAGCCTTGCGTGCGCTGCTCAGCGACAGCTACAAGGCCTTCAGCCATCGCGCCATCACGCCGCTGCAGCAGATTGGCCATAACGAATGGATCCTGCAGCTGTTTCATGGCCCTACCCACACCTCAAAGGACTTTGCCGCACAGCTTCAGGCGCGGCTGGTCAGCCACTTTCTCGAGCAGTCGGACGAAGCGGCGTTGGTGGTCGGTGCCACCAATGGCGATACCGGCATTGCCGCCATCCAAGCCTTCGCTTCCAGGCCGAAGGTGCGCTTGGCGATTCTCTACCCCCGCAACGAGATCCCGGCAGACCGCCTGGCCGCCTTGCAGGCGGGTGACCCCGCCAGTGTTCAGCTGATACCCGTCGATGGCAGTTTCGATGACTGCCAGACCCTGGTGGCGCGGCTGTTCCGTGCCTGGCCGCTGGAAGGGTTGATACCGGTGTGTTTCAACTCCACCAACTGGGTCGGGGTACTTGCCCAGATCGTGTTCTACTTCCACGCGGGGCTGCAACTGGGGGGCGGCACCCGCCCGGTCGGGTTCAGTGTGCCCGCAGCGAGTTTCGCGGAGATCTACGCCGGCTTCATTGCGCAGAAAATGGGCCTGCCGATCAACCAGGTGATCGTGTCGACCAACAGCAACGATGCCCTCCACCGGTTTCTGCACCGCAATCGCTACGCGCCGCACGCCAGTCAGCGCACATTGTCACCGGCCATGGACTTCTCGCTCTATTCGAACCTGGAGCGCTTCATCTGGGAGCTGTACGGGCGCAGTGGCAGCAGCGTTGCGGCACTGATGGCGCAGTTCGAGGCTTGCGGTGAATTAAGCATCGGCAATGCGCAATGGCTTCAGGCGCGGGTGTTGTTCGACTCTTATGCGGTGGATGAGGCCGAGGTGCGCCGCGAAGTCATCAAGCTGCGCGCGCAAGCCGCAGCGCTGGTCGACCCGCACACGGCTGTCGGCGCGCTGGCCGGCCGCATGCATCGACGCAGCCTGGGCGCACCGATGGTGACCCTGGGCCAGATCGCGCCGGCCAAGTCGGCTGCGCTGTTGGCGCAGTTGGGCGTGTGGGAGGGTGAGCTTGCACCGCAGCCCGAGGTGCAAGACGGGCCGCCAGCCCTGTGCAGAGGGGACCTTGATGGCTTGTGCCAGGCCCTGCTGGCAGCGCAGTCGAGGCCTACATGAAGCGCATCCTCGACCCGCTGGACGAGCGCATTCTTGCCGAATTGACTGCCAATGCGCGGATCGCCCATGCCGAACTCGGGGCCAAGGTGAACCTCTCGCGCAATGCGGTGCGCCAGCGTATCGAACGGCTTGAACGCGATGGCGCGATACAGGGCTACACCGTTCGGCTGGGGGATTCCCGCCGCCCTTCATCGTTGATTAGCGCGGCGATTTTCGTCTATCGCTACGACCGCATGCGCGGGGACGACGTGCTGGCCAAATTGCGCACCTTACCTGAAGTGATCCAGTGCGAAGTGCTCAGTGGCGAGTTCGACTTGATGCTGAGGGTTGCTGCGGCGACCCCGGAACGGGTCCACGCCGTCTGGAAAGAAATCGCCGGCATGCCGGGTGTTGAAAACACCGTTACCTCGTTTGTTCTCTCCGCTGTCTTCTAATCCCCATTCTCCCCTGCGCGTGCCCCTTTCTGTAGGAGCGGCCTTGTGTCGCGAAAGGGCTGCAGAGCAGCCCCCACAATTCAGGCGGCGATGCTGAAACCTGGGGGGCGTTCTGCGACCCTTTCGCGACACAAGGCCGCTCCTACAGGGAACGCGAGCTACCTGTGGCATCCGTAAAGTGGCCATTTCGCGTGTGGGCAGAACGCCCAATAAATACGGCACTTTGGCCTATTCAACTGCCCGTAGCTGGCTCGTACGCTAGGCCCATCAAACAACAGCAAAAAGGAATGCCTTCGTGACTGAATACAACATTGCCCTGGTCGGTTTTGGCGGTGTCAATAGAGGCCTGGCCCAGTTGATCGCAACGCATAATGACAGCTGGCAGGCCACCCTCGGCTTCAGCCTGAAGATCGTCGGCGTCACCGACCTGTTCCTCGGTTCGGTGGTCGACCGCAATGGCCTGGACGCTGCCGCGCTGGCAGCCTTGCCCGCCGAAAAGGGCGCGCTCGCCCTGATTGCAGGGGGCACTGCCGAGGCGTTCAACGAGACCGTCATCAAGCAGTCCGGCGCGGACATCATCGCTGAGGCTACCTTCACCAACCCGGTCGATGGCGAGCCGGCAGCCACCTTCTGCCGCTGGGCGCTGGAGAGTGGCATCCATGTGGTGACCACCAACAAGGGGCCGATTGCATTGCACGGCGCCGAACTGAAGGCGCTGGCGCGCCGCCACAATGTCGCGTTCGAATACGAAGGCGCGGTCATGAGCGGCACCCCGGTGATCCGCCTGGCCAAGCAGGCCTTGGCAGGTTCGCAGATTCATGGCTTCGAAGGCATTCTGAACGGCACCTCCAATTACGTGCTGACCCGCATGAAAGACGGCATGTCGTTCGCGGATGCGGTGGCCCAGGCGCAGCAACTGGGGTACGCAGAGGCCGACCCTACGGCAGATGTCGAAGGCTTTGACGTGCGCCTGAAGGTGGTGATCCTGGCCAACGAGTTGCTGGATGCGCGCTTGAGCGTCAGCGACGTGATGTGCTCGGGCATCAGCGGCATCAGTGCGTCGGATATCGTCAAGGCGCATGCCACGGGGCAGTGCTGGAAACTGATCGGCGCTGCCAGCAAGGGCGCTGACGGCACGGTGTCCGCGAGTGTCGAAGCGCGTTTGTTGCCGCTCGATCATCCGCTTGCCGGCATCAATGGCGCGGTCAATGCGGTGTCGTTCAACAGCGCGCTGCTGGGGGCGGTCACGGTGTCCGGGCCGGGCGCAGGGCGTATCGAAACCGCCTATGCCTTGCTCTCCGACATCATCGCCCTGCACACCACCCCGCGTCAGTAACGGAGCCTTTATGAGCGTATCTCGCATGGCCAGTGTTCACGCTGTAGCGCCGAGCCACATCGACGTGTTCAGCCCCTTCGACGGCCGTCTGGTGGGGCGTGTGCCCAATCTGGACGCTACGGCCGTGCCCGCCTTGCTGGCACGCGCACGGGCGGGGTGCCTTGAAAGTGCAGCGATGCCCCGGCACCGTCGCGCGCGCATTCTTGAAGAAGCGGCGCGGTTGGTCGAAGCCGATGCGGCTGTGTTCGCCAACTTGATCGTGGCCGAAGCCGGTAAAACTCTGCGTCAGGCCCAGAAGGAAGTGAAGCGCTGTGTGAACACGCTGAAGCTGTCCGCCGAAGAAGCCCGACGCAATGCCGGGGAGGTGGTGCCGTTCGAAGCCTATGAAGGGTCCGAAGCCCGCCAAGGCTGGTTCAGCCGCGAACCGCTGGGCCTGATTGTCGCGATCACGCCCTACAAC
This sequence comes from Pseudomonas kermanshahensis, assembly GCF_014269205.2. Taxonomy (NCBI): domain Bacteria; kingdom Pseudomonadati; phylum Pseudomonadota; class Gammaproteobacteria; order Pseudomonadales; family Pseudomonadaceae; genus Pseudomonas; species Pseudomonas kermanshahensis. Next base: position 3,354,407 of record NZ_JABWRY020000001.1, on the reverse strand, counting down.
GACCCGCTGAACCTGGTGGCGCACAAGCTGGGCCCGGCGATTGCCGGGGGCAATGCGGTGATCCTCAAACCGTCTGAACTTGCGCCGTTGTCGGCGTTGAAACTGGTCGATTGCCTGGTGCAGGCCGGGCTTGGCGAAAACGTGGTGACCACGGCAACCGGTGGAGTCGAACTGGGCAAGGCGCTGGTCGAGCTGCGTGAGGTGCGCATGATTTCGTTCACCGGCGGTTTTGCCACCGGCGAATCGGTCGCCCGCAGCGCAGGGCTCAAAAAGCTCGCCATGGACCTGGGCGGCAATGCGCCTGTACTGGTGCTGGAGGACTGCGACCTGGGGCCGACCGTGGAGTCCTGTGTCTCTGGGGCCTTCTGGGCGGCGGGGCAGAACTGCATCGGCACGCAACGGATTCTGGTGCAGCGCGCAGTGTACGAAGCCTTCCGCGAGCAGTTCGTCGCGCAATCCAAAGCTTTGCAACTGGGTGACCCCGCCAGCCCGGACACGGATGTTGGCCCGATGGTTACCGAGCAGGCGGCTCGCCGTACCGAGCAACTAGTAGACGAAGCGCTGGGGCAGGGGGCGACGCTGCTTTGCGGTCATCGCCGGCAAGGTGCTCTGTACGCACCTACGGTACTGGAAACGGTCAGCCACGACAGCCGTATCTGGCTGCAGGAAGTGTTCGCCCCCGTAGTAATCCTGGAGCCGTTCGACACCCTCGACCAGGCCGTTGCCCTGGCCAATGCCCCGGAATACAGCCTTCATGCAGGGGTATTCACCCGAGACCTGTCGACGGCGCTGAAGCTGGCGCGGCGGATCGAGGCCGGTGGCGTGATGATCAACGACTCCTCCGATTACCGCTTCGACGCCATGCCGTTTGGGGGCTTCAAGTACGGCAGCCTGGGCCGCGAAGGGGTGCGGTTTGCCTATGAGGACATGACCCAGCCTAAGGTGGTGTGCATCAACCACCTGGATTGAAGGCGCCACGGTTAAGAGCATCCGCCCCAAGAATTGATTCAGGTGAGGCCTATGGGAGCAACTGTCTTGCGCAATTTCTAAAAATTGACGCATCGTGGGAGCGGGCTTGCCCCGCGAACACCGGCGAAGCCGGTGCCATGCACCGCGTAGCCCCATTCGCGGGACAAGCCCGCTCCCACAGAGTCCTCACAAGGTCTGAGCCTGCGCAGTTACCTGTGGGGCAAGCCGGCCCCTGAAAGTCTTGACCCGCTCTGGCTCAGGCCTTCCAGTGAGCACATAGGCATAACGATATACCCTTTAATTCTTTGTCTCCCGAGCCTGCCTGCTTTCAACTAGCGCCTTTTTGAGCGAGCGCTGCCCGTGGAGCACTGTGAAGTCATCGTCATCGGTCTGGGCGCCATGGGCGCCGCCACCGTGTATCAGTTGGCCAAGGCGGGTGTTGATGTGGTCGGTATCGACCGCTATCACCCCCCGCATACCCTTGGCTCAAGCCACGGCGATACACGCATCACCCGGCTTTCTGTAGGCGAGGGCGCGCAGTATGTGCCCATCGTCAAACGGGCCCAGCAGCTCTGGCGAGAACTGGAAGCGCTGTCCGGCGAGTCGTTGTTCGAACAGTCTGGCCTGCTCGCACTGACGTCCAGCCCCGACTTCGACCCCGACGATAAAAGCGACTTCACCCTGCGCACCATCGGGTTGGCCAAGGCCTATGGCATCGAACACGAAGTGCTCGATGCCAAGCAAATCCGCCAGCGCTTCCCACAATTCGCACACGTGCGCGATGACGCGATCGGTTACTTCGAGCCCGGTGGCGGCTTCGTGCGCCCCGAGCGCTGCATCGAGGTGCAGTTGCGTTTGGCAGCGCAGCACGGCGCTACATTGCACACCGGCGAAACGGTGACCGGCATCCGCTCGGATGAGCACGGCGTCACGGTTACCACCAACCTGCGCACGGTCAAGGCCGGCAAGCTGGTGTTCAGCGCCGGTAACTGGGCGGGCGGGTTGTTGGGTGAGCCCTTCGACCGGTTGCTGAGTGTCTACCGGCAAATGCTGTTCTGGTTTGAGCTTGAGCCGGGTGCAGGCCTGGAGGGCGCAACGCCCACGTTCATCCTCACCCATGGGCGCGGCGACAACAACATCAACTACGGCTTCCCTGCGCAGCCCGGCGAGGGCAGCTTGAAAATTGCCACGGCCCAGTACCACACGGCTTCGCAGCCCGACTTGCTGGACCGCAGTGTGTCTGCCGAACAAGCTCGCGCAATGTACGAGCAGCAAGTGCAAGGCCGTATTGCCGGGGTTACCGACAAAGTCCTCAAGTCGGCCGTGTGCGCTTACACCGTCACCCCGGACAGGCACTTCATCATCGACCAACACCCCACGCTCAAGCACACCCTGGTGGTGTCGGCCTGTTCTGGTCATGGTTTCAAACACTCGGCTGCCTTGGGCGAAGCCTTTGCACAGTGGTGCACCCGCGGCTCCACCGACCTTGATCTGTCCTCTTTCACCCTCAAACGATTCGAAGGAACACTCTCGTGAAGCGCATTGCACTTTCGCTTGCCCTGCTGGCGGCCACCCTCGGTACTGCACAGGCCGAAACGCTCAAGATCGCCGTGGTGCCCGTGCCTCACGCCGAAATCCTCGAGTTCCTCAAGCCCGAATTGGCCAAACAGGGGGTGGAGCTTGAGGTCAAGGTGTTCACTGACTACATCCAGCCGGACCGCCAGGTTGACGAGGGCCGACTGGACGCCAACTACTTCCAGAGCAAGCCTTATTACGAGGCGTACCAGAAAGACCGCCCGAGCAGCGATCAGGTACCGGTCGTGGCCGTGCATATCGAACCGTTTGGTGCCTACTCCAGCAAGATCAAATCGGTCGCCGAACTGCAGGACGGCGCTACCGTCGCGATCCCCAACGACCCCACCAACTCCGGGCGCGCACTGCTTTTGATCGCCAAGCAGGGGCTGATCACCCTCAAGGACCCGAGCAACATCATGGCAACCGCCGCCGACATCACCAGCAACCCCAAGCACCTGAAGTTCAAGGAGCTTGAAGCCGCCATGCTGCCGCGCGTACTGGGCCAGGTAGACATGGCGCTGATCAACGCCAACTACGCGCTGGAGGCCAAGCTGGTGCCGCACAAGGATGCGCTGTTTATCGAAAGTGCTGAGTCGCCGTATGCCAATTACCTGTATGTGCGCCGGGACAAGGCCAACGACCCTGCGGTGCAAAAGCTGGGGGCGTTGTTGAACTCGCCGCAGGTGAAGGCGTTCATCCTCGATCGCTATCACGGTGATGTGGTGCCGGCGTTTTAATTTGGTCGAAGTATCACTGACGCCACAATAACGCCTGGTTAATCGTTCAGGCGTTTCTTGAAGGCAGCCGTTGTAAGGTCAGGTGTGGGAGGGTTGCTTTTAGTGGCTAACGCCCCGGTTCCCTTGATATCTGCTCCGTGGCATACCGCACATCGTTGCACATAGAGATTTTTGCCATTGGCGTTTTCTGCGAAGGCGTGGGGTATTTGCGTGTGCGATAAAACCCCTAGTAAAACGAGGAACAGTTTTTTTGATGTCAGCTGGTATTTTTGTTGAGCAAGCATCCCACAGTGGTCCGACATTCTTTCTTCCTTGGGTTTCAGTCAGTTAGGGCCTGGGGGCCGCTGCGATGGGCTGCACAGCAGCCCCCATTCTGCGGCAAGGCCTGTTACCACGATAGAGCGCCCGCGCATCGCTGAAATGGCGGGCCTTTTGGTTAGGGGCTTAGTTGCCGTGGGTACTTCATCAACCCAGGAAGCTGAACATCACGCGCTTGAACCTCAACGCCGCAACAGGCGGCTCAGAACTAACGTGATGGCTGCGCCAATGGCCAGCGCTGCGATGGGCTTCTCTTTCACAAAAGTAGAAACGTTATTCAATGCGTCACCGTAGCTTTTGGTGAGTTGGCCTGCGAGCTGGCGCCCATCACCCTCAGCTGCCAGGGCAGGGTCGTCAATCAGCCGACCCACCGCGCTCTGTGCTTTACCGGTTACCTGCTCTGCAACACCTTCAATCTGTTCACGTTTCATAAATGATCGAACCTTTCTAGTGAGTGGCAATGGTCTTGCTGCTCAGGCTTAGGGCGCAGGGTTAACCAATTAGTTCAAAGAAGGTGTGGTCGGCTAATTGCCAACGTATGGACAGCGCCACTTACGCAGTCGCCGCGTCGCCATATCAACTATTTATGTCCTTTGTGTGAAAGTTACGAAATACATGAACTAAGTATTTGCCCCCAGCGATTCCTCCCGCAGTGCTGCATCACCAGAATAGCCGCCCTCAATTTGAACCGTCAGCCTCACACAATGGCCGCATAGTTGGCCAGGTGGGCTGTCGGCCTTGCATGCGCCCGTTGTTCGGGCTGATGTAACCGATACTGAATGCTAGGTAAGGAAAGTGTCATGGGAATGACCAGGCGTAAGTTTTTGATTGGCGGCGGCGTTGTGGCAGCTGCGGCAGGTGCGGGGATTCTTACCCCTATGCTGACGCGCGAGGGTCGGTTGATTCCCGGCAAACCGCGGTTCGGTTTTGTCGAAGGCACCGAGGGTGTGCTGCCCAAGCAAGCAGACGTGGTCGTCATCGGCGCGGGCATTCTCGGTCTTACCACCGCGATCAACCTGGTCGAGCGTGGCCTGTCGGTCGTCATCGTTGAGAAAGGTGATATTGCCGGCGAGCAGTCCTGCCGGTTCTATGGCCAGGTCATGACCTACAAGATGCCGGATGCGACCTTCCAGTTGCACCACCTTGCCAAGCAACGCTGGCGCGAGATGAATGCCAAGGTGGGTGCTGACACCAGCTACCGCACCCAAGGCCGTGTCGAAGTGCCTTTCGATGAAGAGGACCTGGAAGGCGTCAGAAAGTGGATCGACCTCAAAACCCGTGAGGTTGGCTCCGACATCCCCTTCAAGACCCGCATCATTCAAGGCACTGAACTTGAGCAGCGCCTGCGCGGTGCCTCGTCCAGCTGGAAGATCGCAGGCTTCGAGGAAGACTCGGGCAGCCTGGACGCCGAGCGTGCCTCGTACGTTATGGCCGAGTACGCCAAGAAAATGGGCGTGCGCATCTACACCCACTGCGCTGCGCGTGGGCTGGAAACCCAAGCAGGTGCCATCTCCGACGTGGTCACCGAGAAGGGCGCCATCAAGACCTCTCGCGTCGTCGTGGCCGGCGGTGCCTGGTCCAGGTTGTTCATGCAGAACCTGGGTGTCGATGTACCGACCTTGCCTGCCTACCAGTCCCAGCAGATCATCAGCGCGGCACCTCGTGCACCGGGCGGTAACGTTGCGTTGCCAGGGAACATCTACTTCCGCGAGCAAGCTGACGGCACCTACGCCACCTCGCCGCGCGTCGTGGTTGCGCCGGTGGTCAAAGAGTCCTTCATGTATGGCTACAAGTACCTGCCACTGCTGGCCATCCCGGACTTCCCGGTTCACGTCTCGCTCAACAAGCAGTTGATCGATTCGTTCCTGCAGCCAACCAGCTGGAAGCTGGATGAAGTGTCGCCGTTCGAGAAAAACAGGCTGATGACGGCGGCCCCTGATCTTCCAGAGCTCAATGCCTCGCTGGCAAAACTCAAGGTCGAATTCCCAGCCTTCGCCGAGTCGAAACTGATCGATCAGTGGAGCGGCGCCATGGCGATCGCCCCGGACGAAAACCCGATCATTTCGACCGTCAAGGAATACTCTGGCCTGGTCATCAATACCGCGACCGGTTGGGGCATGACAGAAAGCCCGGTGTCTTCCGAGTTGACGGCCGACCTGCTGCTGGGCAAAGCCCCGGTGCTGGACCCAACACCGTTTAGCCTGTATCGATTCTAAACCCCGCTACGACAATGGAATGACCGTGCACGCCTCGTCGAGGCGTGCACATCACCCGTGGTAATCAATTAGGAGAAACACATGAAGGTCGCTTTCAAGACCGTTGCTGCATTGGCCCTGACAATTGCTGGTGCCGGGAGCGTTCATGCACAGGATGTCGTGCGCCATAGCGCAGGCAGTTTCCCCATTTCGGCAGCTGTCGAAGTCCCCGCAGGCAAGACCGTCGTTTACCTGAGCGGCTCGGTTCCGTCGGCTATCCACCCAGAGGCAGCCAAGGATTCGCTGGAATCCTTCGGTGATACCAAAGCACAAACCATCAATGTGCTCGAGAACATCCAGAAGCAGCTCAAAGACCTCGGTCTGGGCCTGAAGGATGTGGTGAAGATGCAGGTATTCCTGGTAGGCGGCCCGGAGAACGGCGGCAAGATGGACTTCGACGGCTTCATGGCCGGCTACACCCAGTTCTTCGGCCCAGACGCCAAGCAGCCAGTCCTGCCTGCACGTTCCGCGTTCCAGATTGCAGGCTTGGCTCACCCAGCCTGGCGTGTTGAGATCGAAGTGACTGCAGTTCGTCCCTGAGAGGGATAGTTGCTGAAGGCTGGCGCGGCCTAGCCACGCCTGCCTGCGTACCTCGCCTCAGCGTGGGTTGACCACCGCAGCCGAGGTACGCAGCACCAGCAGCGCCCCCAAGGCGATCACCAGCGACAACAGGTACAGCGCCAGGCTGGCACTTTGCGTGTTGTCGCGCATCCAGCCGATCAGGTAAGGCGCCACGAAAGCGGCGACACTGCCCAGCGAGCTGATCAGCGCCAGCCCCGGCGCCAATATCGGGCCGGCCAGATAGGCGGGTGGCAACTGCCAGAACATCGGCAATGCGCTGCTGGCGCCCATGCCGGCAATGGCCAGGCCGGCCATGACCCATAGCGGTGACTGCGGCTGCAGGCCGGTCAGGGTCAAGCCCAACGCGCACATCAGAATCGGCACGCACAAGTGCCAGCGCCGCTCTTTGTGGTGGTCTGAAGAACGCCCCACGGCAATCATGAAGAAGCAGCCCGCCAGATAGGGCAGGGCACTGAGCAGGCCAACCTGGCTGTCGTGTGCAATCCCCGAGCCGTGGATCAGCGCAGGCATCCAGAAGGCCAGGGTGTTGACCGCCAGCATGACCGCGAAATAGATCGCCACCAGCAGCCAGACCTGGCCATTGGCAAAGATGCCGCGCCAGGAACTGATCTGTTTGCGCGCTTCTTCGCCGGCCAGCGTTTGCTGCAACGTCTGCTTCTGCGCGTCGCTGAGCCAGCGTGCGTCTTCGATGCGGTCGTCGAGCCGCGCCAGTATCACCAGGCCCAGCGCCACGACTGGCAGGCCTTCGATCAGGAACATCCACTGCCAGCCGCGCAGCCCGGCGGTGTCTTGCATGTGTTCGAGGATCCAGCCCGATACCGGGCCGCCGACTACGCCGGCCATGGGCACCGCCAGGGTGAACAGGGCCGTGATCGACGCCCTGCGCCCAGCCGGGAACCAGCGGTACAGGTAGACCAGAATGCCCGGGAAGAAACCGGCTTCGGCCACCCCGAGGCCGAAACGCAGGGCGTAGAAACCCTGGGCACTTTCAATTAGCAGCATGGCACTGGAGAGCAGCCCCCAGGTCACCATCATCAGGGCGATCCAGCGCCGCGGGCCGAGCTTGTCGAGCACCAGGTTGGCCGGCACGCCAAACATCGCATAGGCGACGAAGAACAGCCCGGCCCCCAGGCCGTACACGGTGTCGGAGAATTGCAGGTCGTTGCTCATCTGCAGTTTGGCGAAGCCGATGTTGATGCGGTCCAGGTGGGCGAACACGTAGCTGATCAGCAGCAGCGGCATGATCCGCCAACTGACCTGGCGGTGGGTGCTGGCAGTGCTCTGCGTGTGTTGCAGCGTCTCGAAGGTCTGGCTCATGGAAGTACCTCGAAGGGCAGGTGTAGGGGGATTCACCAGAGTTTCAGGGTGTAGCTGAGGATCAGCCGGTTCTCGTCCATGTCGCTGGCGTAGCTGGAGCGATAGGCCGCGTTGCGCCAACGCAGGCCCAGGCCCTGGAAGTAGCCGGCCTGAATCACGTAGGTGAGGTCGGTGTCGCGTTCCCACTCATGGCCGTCGGCAGCGCTGGTGCGGATCTCGTCGCCCCGCACGTAGCGGGTCATGAAGCTCAGCCCCGGTAGCCCAAGGGCGACGAAGTTGTAGTCATAGCGGGCCTGCCAGGAGACCTCGCCGGCACTGCTGAAGGTGCCGATCGTGACCAGGTTGGCGGTGTACGGCGGGGTGTAGCCGTTCAGGGTGGGGAAGGCGTCATTGCCGTACATGCGCTGGTAGCCCACGCCAACCTTGTGCGCGCCAACACTGAAGGTGCTCATCATGTTGAAGTTGCGGTTGTCGACGCTGCCGGCCTTGGCAGTGCCGGCGCTGTTGCTGTCGAAGTAGCGCAGGTCGGTGAGCAGCGACATCCCTGGCCCCAGTGGCAGCGTGTGCACCAGGCCGTAGTAGTCTTGCCGGTAGACGTCGTGCAGTTCGCCGCGAAAGACGCTGGCGATCAAGCCGTGGCCCACGTCATAGCTGGCGCCGAGTACATCAAAGGCGCCGCTGTCGAAGTCGGCGCTTCGCCCGGCCAGGTACATGCGGTCGCTGCCTGACGATTCGCGGGTGCGCGAGCGCCAGAGTTGCCCGGCGGTGAGGGTCAGCCGTTCGACGTCCTGCGACTGCAGCAGCGCGCCATCGAACGTCTGGGGCATCAGGCGCATGTCATCACGGAAGACCACGGGCAAGGTCGGGGTGAGGATGCCGACGTCGAGTCGGGTCTTGGCCACGCGCAGCTTGCCGGTAACCCCCATGTGGCTGAAGTCGTCCACCGGCCGGCGTGATTGCGAGCCAAAAGGCAGCGTGCCGTCGCCGCTGCGGCCACGCCCTGAGTCAAGCTTGACCCCCAGCAGGCCGAGATAATCCAGCCCGAACCCGACAGGCCCGTCGGTGAAACCCGACTGCATTCGGAGCATGAAGGCTTGCGACCAGTTGCCGACTTGCGAGGCCTTGGCACCGCTCTGGCGAAAGTCGCGATTCTGGTAGAAGTTGCGCAGCTCCAGGCTGCCCTGGCTGTCGGCGACGAAGTCGGCGCGGGTATGCACTGGCAAAGCCAGTGCTGCCAGCAGGGCCAGGCGCAGGCAGGTGATGCCCCGTTCAGGCTTGAACATGTGTTGTCCCTTTTATTGTTGTTATGGACGGCGGCCTGCGCTGCCTTCAGCCGACCTTGCGGCTGGTGTGCAGGCGTTCGGCATCGGCACGTTTCTTCAGGTACATGCGGGTGGCGACGGCCGGCGCGTCACTGGCCACGGAAATCTCGTAGTGGTGGTCGTCACGGTCGTCGAGCGCGGCTTCCAGTGCCCCGAGCCCTTCGACGTCTTCGTTGAAGGCGGCGAACAGCTGCTCGTGCATGTAGTCGCCCAAGGCTTCGTCGTGTTGCGCAAAGTCGCGGCCATGGACGATGAAGTAGTGCAGGCTGTTGGCGGTTTCCGGGGTCAGGATGTGCGCGGTACGAATGTGAAACTGCTGGCGTTGCTCGGCCGGTTGCGCGCTGTCGTAGAAGGTCACGCTGACCCGGTGCAGGGCCGGGGAGAGAAACTCCGAGGTGGCAATGCGGGCTGCACTGGCACAGCCTTCCAGGCCTGTGGTCTTGCCCCAGACCGGTGACAGAGTGGTCGGTACCACTTCGCGGATCAGGGTGTAATGGCCTTCCTTGAGGTCCAGTTTGTACGGGGCACTGGCGTAGTCCGGGGTGCCGATAGTGTTGGCATGCAGGAAGCTCAGGTGGGTCAGGTCCATGAGGTTCTCATGCAGGCTGACGTAGTTGCCCGGGTGATGGAAATACCCGGAGGTGCAGGCCCAGGCTGGGTCGTCGATCCACGCCTGATGGGGGATTAGCGCCGGGTCGGCGAGGGCTTGCTCGCCCAGCCATATCCACAGCAGCGGCCCCTGGCGCACCAGCGGATAGCGGCGTACGCCAATGCCGCGCGGGCAGTTTTTCTGGGAGGGCACTTCGATGAGGTCGCCGGCGGCGTCGTAGCGAAAACCGTGGTAGCCACAGACGATGGTGTCGCCTTGCAGGTGGCTGCGCGAAAGCGGGAACGAGCGGTGCGCGCAGCGGTCTTCCAGGGCCACCGGTTCACCCGCTTCTGTGCGGTACATCACCACGCGGCGGCCGAGCAGGCGCCGGGCCAACAAATGCCGGCCGACTTCATCGTCGAAGGCGGCAACGTACCATTCGTTGTAGATGAACGAGGTTTCACGGTTGGCCATCGGTTCGCTGGCCTTGCGCGCATGCGCGATGAGGTTGCTGCTTGGCAGTGACATGGGGTTGCTCCTTCAAGAAGGGTGGGGCGGTTCAGAGGTCCAGCACCAGGCTGTCGCCGAGGGCACGAGAAACGCAGATCATCAGGCTGCGGCCTTCGGCCTTGTCGGCGTCCGAGAGGATCAGGTCGCGGTGGTCTGGCACACCTGCGCAGACGCGGGTTTCGCAACTGCCGCAGAGGCCGGCGCGGCAGGAAAAGGGCAACTCGATGCCATGGTGCTCGAGGGCTTCGAGGATCGTTTGCTGGGGCGCGACCCAGAGGCTGCGGTCGCTACGGCTGAGGTGCACGGTGAAGCCGCTGTCACCCTCGGTGCTGGCCGGCGCGGCGTTGAAGCGTTCGATGTGCAGGCGTTCGGCGCGCGGCCCCGCAGCGGCTTGCAGGGCATCGAGCATTGGCGCCGGCCCGCAGGCGTATAGGTGCTCGTCGTCGCGCAGGGTGTCGAGCAGCCCAGCGGTATCCAGATGGCCGCCCGCTTCGTCGTTGAAGTGCAGGTGCACCCGCGCAGGGTCCAGTTCGCGCAACGTTTCATAGAACGCGGCGCGTTGCCGGTTGCGGGCGCAGTACACCAACCGCCAGTCTTTGTCGTGCGCCTGGCACCAGCGCAGCATCGCCAGTATCGGGGTGATGCCGATGCCGCCTGCTACCAGGCAGTAACGTTGCAGGTGCTCGTCCAGCGGGAAATGGTTGCGGGGAAGGCTGCAGGCGAGGGTGTCGCCTAGGCGCAGTTGCTGATGCAGGAAGCGCGAGCCGCCGCGGCTGTCAGGCGCCAGGCCGACAGCGATCTGGTAGCAGTCGCGTTCATGGGGGGCATTGAGCAGTGAGTAGTGGCGTGGCAGGTCGCCGGCGACGCGGATTTCCAGGTGCGCACCCGCGCTGAAGGGCGGAAGCGCCCGGCCATCGGCGGCGCGCAGTTCGATCAGAACGACGTCCTTGGCTTCGGCTGCGTAGCGCGTGACGCGCAGGTCGAGGGGGTGGAGGTCCATGGGTGTTTGCGCTCATTGTCGTTGTCGGGCCAGCTTACGGACGAGCGTCTGGCAGGGCTGTCACCCGTGAGGTGGACAAGGACAATGATTGGCGGCAGACTGATAGTTAATAGGTTAACTATTTGTCGGGCCCTGTTCGCTCGATCCAAAAACAATAAATAGCCGAGTGCCGCCATGATTCGTCTCAGCACCCCACAGGCATCGACCCTGCCCGCGGAAATACGCCCATTTAGCGACTTGACCCGTACGCTGGGGACGCCCGGTTTTCCCGGTGCGTTGCTGGACTGCCTGGGCCAATGGGCGGCTTGCCAGCATTTTTCCGTGCTGCGCATGGACGGCGCGCGGCCGCAGCTACTGGCGGCCGGCACCCGCCACCCGGACACCAACCTGGTGCTGCGGTGCGGCCAGGCGTACATCGAGCACTACCATCGCTACGACCCGCTGTTCGAACCCTTGAAGGCGGCCCCTGGGCAAGTCGGCCACCTGGTCGCACAGGACATCCGCCACGGGCCCTACCGCGAGGCGATCTACCAGCGCAACGGCATGATCGAACGGTTGTCCAGTGTGTACCTGGACGAGCAGGCGCGCCCGGTGCAGTTCAACCTCTACCGCCACCACGACCAAGGCTATTTCAACGACCGTGAACTGCAGATGTGCGAAGCGCTCAGCCCGGCGTTGTTGCAGCTCCTGCGTGGGCACCTGGCGCTGAAAGCCCTGCACCCCGTCAAGGACCCTCGGCAGCAGCTGCTCCAGCGCTGCCCCGACCTGACCACGCAAGAGTTGAACATCTGCATCCGCCTGCTTCAGGGCATGACCCACGCCGGCATCGCCGCCGACCTGGGCATCAAGGAGAGCACGGTGAAAACCTACCGCAACCGGGCGTTTGACCGGCTTGGCATTCACTTTCGCAGTCAGTTGTTTGCCTTGTTTTCATGATGTTGGGTCAGGCTAATCGGGCAAGCTGAGTCGGCACGTACTTATGACCTTTGTTCATTGATAAGTGGGCTGTTTTGGCCAACCAGAATGTCCTCGAAAAACGCCCCAACCGGCTCGGTAGGGTGGCACAGCTGAATCTCCAGCACCCACACCATCTCACTCGGCACGATGTCCAACTCGGCCAGTTTGTCCTGCCCGAACAGGGCATGCGGGAAGTCGGCAATGCGATGCCCGGCTAGATTGCGCTCCAGCTGCCAGCCTTTGGCGAGGGCGCTGCGTTCGGCGAAGTCGTACAGCTCACGGCCGGTCAGCCCCGCGCACCAGGCTTGGCGCGTTTCTTCGAACACGTCGTGCAGGGCCTTGACGCAGGCGTGATACAGCGGGTGCTCGCCAAACACGAAGGTGTCGCCGTAGTCGCCTTCGTAGCCATCCCACACCGGGCCGAGGTCGACCACGGCGATGTCGCTGGCGCGCAGTTGGCGCTGTGGGTCGATGCCTTGGCGGGGTGTGCGCACGGTGTCGTCGCCAAAGCGGATATAGGTCGGGTGCCAGGTGTGCGACGCGCCCATCGCCTGCAACGTCTCGGCCGCCATCTGCAACGCCTCGGCAGTGGTCATGCCGACTTTCAGTTGGCTGACAATGGCTGCCAGGGCCCGCACCGATTGCTCGCGGGCTGCGAGCATGCCGTCCAACGAGTAACGTGGGCCGACTTTTTCCAGCACCGGGTCCAGCGTGCTCAGCGACGCAGCCGCCGGCGCCGATGCGCCGCTGGCAACGAAAGCCTCGGCGACAAAGCGGTGAGCCTGCACGCCCGCTGCCAGGCACTGTTCGCGGGCCTTGGTGATCATCGCGCTGTTGCCGCAGGCATAGACCTGGGTATCGGCCCACCGGTGGGCATGCGTCAGTGCGACCTGTTGTACGCGGGCTTGGGCCGATAGCACGCGGTGCCAGCGAAAGTGTGGGTGGGCAAGGCTGGCCTGGTCGAGGAACGCGCCGTCATAGAAGTCGGCCAGCGATGAACCGCCCCAATACAGCGTAACCGGGGCATGGCCCGCAAGCGCCGTCAGCAACAACGGCTTGATGCCGGCATAGCCCGTGCCGGTGGCGAACAGCACGACCGGGCGTTGTTCTTCGTGCTGCCAGGTGCAGGCGCCCACCGGCCCTTCCAACTGCAGCGCATCGCCCACCTGCAGCGCGGGCAGCACGCGCTCGGTAAACAGCCCGCCGCTGACCTTGCGCATATGAAACACCAAGCGCCCCTGGTCCTGCGCTGGCAGGTTGGCGATGGAGAAACAGCGGCTGTCGCCATTGTCGAGGCAGAACCTGACGTATTGGCCGGCGCGCACTTCGAGAGGCTGGGTGGGCTGCAGCACCAGTTCGATGATGTCGACGCTCAGCGCGCGCTGGCTCAGCACATGGGCAGTGATGGCCAGCGTTGGCGTGTCCAGCGACCAGCCGGGGATTTCCAGGCGCATGTCGCTGCAGGCATGGCTCTGGCACAGCAGCATCTCGTTGGCAGCCAGGGGGTAGCAGGGCGCGGGCATGTCTGCGCTGCGCTGCTTGTCCCGGTACTGGCCCGACACCACCTTGACCTTGCACGACCCGCAGGCCCCGCGGCGGCACGAGAAAGGCACCGACAGGCCGCTGGCGAGCATCGCGTCGAGCAGCAAGCCTTCTGCGGCTTCGAAGCGTTTGCCCGAGGGCGACAGTTCAATGACATGGCGTTGCTGCATACACACCTCAGGGCTGAATTGGGGGCGAGAGAGGCCTGATTGTTGCGTTAGACTAGGACCATAAGAACCTCCAGTTCTGGATAATTCACATGGTCCAGCTTCGCAAATGGCGGCCGTTGCTCAAGCTCGACGGGGCTCAGCCGCAGGCTTCGTACAGAAAGATCGTCGAGGGCCTGGTGACCGCGATCGTCGAGGGCCGCCTGCGCCCCGGCACACTGCTGCCCGGCACGCGAGAAATGGCGCAACTGCTTGATGTCAACCGCAAGACGGTGATCCTCGCTTATGAAGAGGCGGTTACCAAAGGCTGGCTGGAGAGCGTGCAACGCCGGGGCACCTTCGTCAGCACCCGGCTCGCTGCCGGCACCCTGGCCGCCCACAGCGCGCCGCCGTCATTTGCCCTGGCGCTGCACGAGGCGCCTGCCGTTCCCTACTTCACCAACAGCGAGCAGGTGACGGCGCTGCAACATCGGCCTGGCGCGCTGTTTTTCGATAACGGCGCCTGTGACCACCGCCTGTTGCCCCAGGCTGTACTGCACCGCTATTACCGCAAGGCCTTGCGCAACAGTTTCACCACCAACACCGTGCGCCATGGTTGCGAAAGCAGCAGCCAGTACCTGCGCAGTGCATTGGCCGACATGCTGCGCCATAACCGCAGCCTTAATGTGGGGGTCGAGCATATTTGCCTGACCCAAGGCGTGCAGATGTCGCTGTACCTCACGGCCAGCGCTTTGCTCAAGCCGGGTGACGTGGTGCTGGTCGAGCGCCTGAGCTACCCGCCGGCGTGGGAGATTTTCCGCCAGCTGGGCGCGCGGTTGGTCACCGTTGACCTGGACGAGGAAGGCTGCCGGGTCGATCAGATCGACGCGCTGTGCCGAGTGCATGACGTGCGCATGATGTACCTCACCCCTCATCACCAGTTCCCTACCACGGTCAGCCTGCATGCGGCACGCCGGCAGCAACTGCTGGAGTTGGCGCGGCTGCATGATTTTTGCGTGATCGAAGAAGACTACGACCATGAGTACCACTTTGCCGGGCGCCCTTATCTGCCGCTGGCCAGCGACCGTTCGCAACGCCACGTGATCTACATCGGCTCGTTGTCCAAGTCGTTGGGCAGTACCTTCCGTTGCAGCTTTATCGTGGCGCCACCGAATGTGATCGAGGTGCTTGAGCGCACAGCGGTGCTGACCCTGGGGCAGGGCGATGCGGTGATGCAACGGATGTTGGCCGACCTGATCAATGACGGCGAACTGAAAAAGCACCTGCGCCGGGTGTCCACGGAGTATCGGCGGCGACGGGAAGCCCTGTTGAGTGGCCTGCGCGATGCCTTTGGCGAGCAGATAACGGTGCAGGAGCCGGAAGGCGGGTTGGCGCTTTGGGTGAAGTTTGCCGACACCCTCGACGTCGACCAGTTAGCGGCCAACGCGCTGGAGCTGGACCTGGTGGTGCGTGGCGGCGGCCAGTTTTCACCGTTTGGCCACCGCGAGAATGCCTTGCGGCTGGGGTTTGCCTCGTTGGATGTGGATGAAATCCGCCTTGCCACCCAGCGGCTGGCGCAGGCGGCAGCGCTATAGGTAGCTTCACTCGCCCTCTGCTTGCCGTACCGTCCGAAACCCGACATGGGACGTGGCCAGGTACACCGTCTGCGGTTGCCGTGCCGAAGGCCGATAGCGCATGCACGCGTCCGCCGAGCACAGGTGTGACCCGCCTTTGATCACCGCCACTGGTGTGCCGGGTTGGGCAGGGTCGTAGCTGTCGTCCAGCGCCGGGCCTTGTGGGTCGAGTGCGGCATCGCGGGCCTGATCATGCCCAGGGCGATAGCCGCTGCGGGTCAACTCCCAGACATTGCCCCCCGCGTCGAACACGCCAAAGCCATTGGCCACGAAGCAGCCCACCGGGGATGTGCCCGTGAAGCCATCGAGCGCTTGATTGTGATAGGGGAACTGGCCCTGCCAGGTATTAGCCATGGGTTTGCCTGTGGGCTGCTCGGTAGCGCCCCAACTGAAATCCGCATCCTGCAGGCCACCGCGCATGGCGTATTCCAGCTGAGCCTCGGTGGGCAGTGTGCGGCCGGCCCATTGGGCGTAAGCCTGGGCATCGCGCAGGGTCACTTGCACGACCGGGTGGTTTGCCCGCTCACGCCAATGGCTATCGGGCCCCAGCGGGTGGCGCCAGCTCGCCCCGGCAACGAACTGCCAGCCCGGCCGTAATACCTCGGCACCCTGTTTGAACACCATCGCCCCCGGCACCCGCAGCGTGCCAGGTAGGTCAGGGGCCGCTTGCGCGTCGATGCCCTGTTCAGCCTGGGTCACGTAACCGGTGGCCTGCACGAAGCGGGCGAACTGGGCATTGGTGACCGGGTGCACATCGATCCAGAAGGCCGAAACCTTGGCCGGGTGCGGTGGGCCTTCTTCACTGTAAAAGCGGCTTGAGCCGAAGCTGAAGGTGCCACCGGGCAGCTGCACCATGCCGTCGCGCCACGGCCCCTCGCGGGGCGCGGGCACACCGCTGTAACCGCTGCACAGCAGCGCCGGTGCAGGGGCTGCGGGCCATGCCGCATAGGCGGCGGCAAGCACGCCGAGGGCGAGTGCCGCGCCCCCGAGCAGCCGGGGTGTCATGGTTTGCTGACCAGCGCGGGGGAAACAGGCCGGCCCTCGGTCGTGATTACGATGTTGTTGCGCTGGGCGTAGCTTTTCCAGTCGCGCAGCAGTTCGGCCACTTGCTGGGGCTGTTGTGCGCCCAGGTCATGGTGCTCGCCTGGGTCCTTGCTCAAATCGAACAAGCGCCACGCCGGTGCTGCGTCGGTGGTGTCGAACAGCAGTTTGAGGTTGCCTTTGCGCAGTGAAGCGTTCCCGTTGATTTCCCAGCCCATGGCCTCGTCGCGGGGGTGGATCTGCGTGTCCCGGCCTTCAAGGTAAGCCAGGGCCGAGGTGCCTTGCGGTGGCACGATGTCACGGTCGCGGTACTTGATGCCAGGCAGTGAAGCACCGGCCAGTTGCAGCAAGGTCGGCATGATGTCGCGCACGCTGGCCAGTTCTTCGCTGCGCCCGGGTTTTATCGTGGCAGGGTAGTGGACGAAGGCCGGTACGCGGATGCCACCCTGGTAGGTGGTCATCTTGTAGCGGCGGCTGGGCAGGGCGCTGACCTGGGCCCATGCCGAGCCGATCATCAGGAACGAATCAGGCCGGCCGTAGTTGTCCAGGCGGTTATCGAAATTGCGTTTGATCCATTCTGGGTCGACGCGGTTGGCGTTTTCCGGGCCATTGTCAGACATGAACAACACCAAGGTGTTGTCCAGCTCGCCGGTTTCACGCAGGTGGTCCACCAGGCGGCCCACCTCGGCGTCCAGTGCCGCCACCATCGCGGCATACACCTCCATGGTGCGTGCTGACTGTTGCCGTTGCTCCGGGGTCAGCGACGCCCAGCTGGGCACACCTTCGAGTTGTGGCTCCATCGGGAAGTCCGCAGGCACCAGCCCGGCCTTGCGCTGGCGCTGCAGCCGCTCGCGCGCGATCTGTTCGTAGCCTTGGTCATAGCGGCCACGGTACTGCGCCAGGTACGCGTCGGGCGCTTGCAGCGGCCAGTGCGGTGCGGTGTAGGCGGCGAACGCGAAGAAGGGCTTTTGGCTTGCCTTGCCCTGGTCGATGACGTCGATCAGGCGGTCAGTGAACCAGCGGGTCGAGTAGAAGTCGTTGGGCAGTTCCACCGGCTCGCCGTTGTGGCGGAAGCTCCAGCTGTAGTTGGGCAGCAGGCCCATGTTGGTTTGCTTGAAATGCGCCGCGCCGCCTTCCAGCAACACGTACGCCTGGTCGAAGCCGCGGTTTTGCGGCTGCTGCGCGGGCGTCATGCCCAGGTGCCACTTGCCGGCAATGTAGGTGCGATAACCGGCATCGCGCAACAACTCGGCGAGCGTGGCCACATTGGCGCCCAGCACCCCTTCATACCCCGGTTGCACCTCGCTGCCCGCCGGCAGGCGCCCACGCGACTCGGCCATCATGCCGACCCCGGACAGGTGCGGGTCGTTGCCGGACATCAGCATGGCGCGGGTGGGCGAGCAGCTGGGTGAGGCATGGAAGTCGAGCATCAGGCGTCCGTCGGCCAGCAGCTTGTCCAGGTGCGGGGTCGCGATCTCGCTGCCCAGCGCAGACAGGTCGGAGAACCCCAGGTCATCCGCGACCACGAGCAAAATGTTGGGTTGTTTAACGGTTGGGGCGGCGAACGCTTGGCTGGCGCCGAGCAGCAGCAGGCTGAAAGCGAGCAAGGGCTTGGAGGGGATCATGGGTTTCTCTTTATTATTGTGGGTTGGGTGCACTACATGATTTTTTTATTTAATTATCTTGTCAAGGAATGAAGGCCGGCGGCGACCCTGGCTGAAACGCTTCTGTCCGGGTTCATCCAGGCAATCCACCTAAATAGCGGGTTTAAAAACTGTTCGATCAGCGAACAGTGATCGCGCCTCGTTGTATGCGATAAGCGCTGACGGCTATTGACGCCATCATCGTTAAACAAAATAATCGTTAACAGAGTTATCCATTTTCACAACAACAAGAAAGGATATTCTGATGACGAAGCCGCTGACGGGGGCATGTCTGTCCCTGGCGCTGTTATCAATCGCCCAGCTTTCACAAGCGGCGAGCCCCCTGGAAGACAGCCGCCCAGGGCGGCCTGGCGCGCCGCGCTGGGTCGAGGATTACCGCTTTCTGGATGACCCAGGTAAAGCCCGCGATCCTTTCGATGGCCTGCGTTACCATCGCCTGTCCGAAAGCGCATGGCTGCAACTGGGCGCGGAAGCGCGCTACCGCGCCGATTCACTGGACAAACCCTTCTTCGGCCTGCGCGGGATCAAAGACGACTCCTACCTGATGCAGCGCCTGCAAGCCCATGCCGACCTGCACCTGTTCGACGATGCGCTGCGTGCCTTTGTGCAAGTCGAGAACACCCGCGCGTTCGGCAAGGACCTGTACTCACCGAACGACGAAAGCCGCAACGAAGTGCGCCAGGCCTTTATCGACCTGAACCATGACATTGACGGCGGGCGCTACACGGCCCGTGTCGGCCGCCAGGAGATGGCGTTCGGCAACCAGGTGTTCGTCACCTACCGCGACTCCCCCAACATCCGCCAGACCTTCGACGGCCTGCGCACCAGCCTCAACCTCAAGGACGGGCGTAAGCTCGATGCTTTTGCGGTACGGCCGGTGAAGACCGGCGAGGACAGCTGGGATGACGGCAGCAATAATGGGGTCAAGTTTTATGGCCTGTACGGCACCCTGCCGTTGACCCAGGCCTGGAACATCGACTTGTTCGCCTTTGGCCTGGAAACCGACGACCGCGCCCTGGCGGGGGAAACCGGTGATGAACAACGCTACACGTTCGGCACCCGCCTGTTCGGCCGTTACCAGGCCCTGGACTGGAGTTGGGACTTGGCCGGCCAAAGCGGGCATTTGGGCAACGCCTCCATTCGTGCCTGGGCGGTGTCCAGCGACACCGGCTACACCTTCAACCACCCCTGGGCCCCACGCCTGGCCATGCGTCTGGACGCGGCCAGCGGTGACGGCGACCTGGGCGATGGCAAGGTCGGTACCTTCGACCCGTTATACCCGCGCAACGGCGTGTACGGCGAGGCCAGCCTGACCACCTTGAGCAACATCCTCGTCATCGGCCCGACCTTTGGCTTTTCACCCTGGCGCACCCTGCGTTTCGAACCCGGTATCTTCGAGGTGTGGAAACAGAACACCCACGACGGCGTATACATGCCTGGCATGAGCATTCTTGCCAACACCCGCGACACCGGCCGACACGTGGGCACCATCTACCGCGTCAATACCCGCTGGTTGGCGACGCCTAACCTGACGCTCGACCTGGACCTGAAGTACTACGACATAGGCGCCGCCATCCGCGATGCCGGGGGCGACGACGCCTCGCTGGTGTCGGTACGTGCGACCTTCAGGCTCTGACTCCTATTCGCATAACAACAAGAGGGCTGCACATGAGTGGTTCAATCGCACCATCGCACCGGCCGGTACTGACGATCGGCCTGTGTTTTCTCGTCGCGCTGCTTGAAGGGCTCGACCTGCAAGCCACCGGCATTGCCGCGCCCCACATGGCCAAGGAATTCGCCTTGACCCCCGCCATGCTGGGTTGGGTGTTCAGTGCCGGCTTGCTCGGCTTATTGCCGGGCGCCTTCGTCGGCGGCTGGCTGGCGGACCGCATGGGGCGTAAACGCATCCTGATCCTGGCCGTGTTGCTGTTCGGGGGGTTCTCGTTGGCCACCGCGCATGCCTGGGACTACCCATCGCTGCTGGTGGCGCGGCTGATGACCGGGCTGGGGCTGGGCGCGGCGCTGCCGATCCTTATCGCCATGGCCAGTGAAGCCGCCCACGAGCGCCTGCGCAGCACGGCGGTCAGCCTGACTTACTGCGGCGTGCCGCTGGGTGGCGCCATCGCTTCGGTGATTGGGATGGCGGGCCTGGGCGAGGGCTGGCGCACGGTGTTCTACGTGGGCGGCTTTGCGCCGATTGCGATTGCCTTCGTGCTGATGGTCTGGCTGCCGGAGTCCCAAGCGTTTCGCGCCCAGGCTGCCGCCAGCGGCACGCAGAACGGGCTGGCAGCGCAACTGTTTGGCCCCGGCCGGGCGAGCCGCACGCTGCTGCTGTGGCTGGCATGCTTCTTCACCTTGACCGTGCTGTACATGCTGCTGAACTGGCTGCCCTCGCTGCTGATCGGCCAGGGCTATTCGCGGCCGCAGGCCGGCGCGGTGCAGATCCTGTTCAACCTGGGCGGCGCGGCGGGGTCATTCCTGACCGGGCGCATGATGGACCGTGGGCACGCTGGGCGTGCGGTGTTGATCGCCTACGCTGGCATGCTCGCCTCCCTGGCGGGCCTGGGCCTGTCCACCACCTTCGGTTTGATCCTGCTGGCCGGTTTTACCGCCGGCTATTGCGCCATCGGCGGCCAGTTGGTGCTGTACGCGCTGGCCCCCACGCTGTACCCGACACACGTGCGTGCCACGGGGGTGGGCGCGTCGGTGGCCGTGGGCCGACTGGGGTCGATGGCCGGGCCCTTGGCGGCAGGGCAGATTCTTGCCGCTGGCGCCGGGGTAGGGGGCTTGTTGCTGGCGGCCTCGCCGGGCTTGGTGGTAGCGGCTGTGGCGGCGATGGCGCTGCTGGGGCGGCGTGCAACGCCCACCGAGGCTGCGGCTTCGCAAGGGGTGGCGCCATGAGCCTGCGTAAAGGGCTTATCGCCCTGTGCTTGAGCAGCTGCGCCGCACTGGCCCAGGCCGCGAGCTATGAACCGCCGCCGCTCAAGCTCGAGCCGCTGGCGCGCTTCAGCGTTGACCTGGTGGCACCGATCTGGGAATTGGGCGCCACCAGCGGACAAGGCAAACGGCGAATCATCCCCATCACGGGTGGGCATTTCGAGGGCCCCCGGCTCAAGGGCACCATCCTCAACAATGGCGCGGACTGGCAGGTGGTCACCCCCGAGGGGGTCGCCATCATCGACACCCGTTACCTGCTGCAGACCGACGACGGTGCGTTGATCTACCTGCGTACCGAGGCTATCGCTTCGGCCCGCCCGAGGTGATGAAAAAAGTCGCCGCCGGCGAGGATGTCGACCCCAGCCTGTACCAGTTCCGCATCACGATGCACTTTGAAACCTCGGCCCCTCAGTACGCCTGGCTCAACCGCACGGTGGGCGTTGGCAGTGCCATGCGCCTGGGCAATGCCGTCGTCTACGACGCCTTCGAAGTCAAATAGATAATTTTATTAATGGTTAATTGACTTAACTAAATGGCCGGGCTAATGTTCGGCCAACCACAACGAACAATCAGTACAAGAGGTGTGTGATGGGCCAATACGACAACCGCTGGCAGACCGTGAAAGTTACCGTCGAGCAAGGCATCGCCTGGGTCAGCTTCAACCGTCCTGAAAAGCGCAATGCCATGAGCCCGACGCTCAACCGTGAAATGCGCGATGTGCTGGAAACCATCGAGCAGGACGCCGACGCCCGTGTGCTGGTCTTGACCGGCGAAGGCAGCGCCTGGACCGCGGGCATGGACCTCAAGGAGTACTTCCGCGAGGTGGACGCCGGCCCGGAAATTCTTCAAGAGCGCATCCGCCGCGATGCCTCGGAATGGCAGTGGAAGCTGCTGCGCTTCTACAGCAAGCCAACCATCGCCATGGTCAACGGCTGGTGCTTCGGCGGCGGTTTCAGCCCGCTGGTCGCTTGCGACTTGGCCATCTGCGCCGATGAGGCCACCTTCGGCCTGTCTGAAATCAACTGGGGCATCCCACCGGGCAACCTGGTCAGCAAAGCCATGGCCGACACCGTGGGCCACCGTGAATCGCTGTACTACATCATGACCGGCAAGACCTTCGACGGGCAGAAAGCCGCGCAAATGGGCCTGGTCAACAAAAGCGTGCCGCTGGCGCAACTGCGCGATGAAGTGGTACTGCTGGCCCAGGACCTGCTGGACAAAAACCCGGTGGTGCTGCGCGCCGCCAAAAACGGCTTCAAGCGCTGCCGCGAGTTGACCTGGGAGCAGAACGAAGACTACCTGTACGCCAAGCTCGACCAGGCGCAACTGCGTGACCCCGAGCACGGGCGTGCGCAGGGCTTGAAGCAGTTCCTTGACGACAAGAGCATCAAGCCTGGCCTGCAAGCCTACAAGCGCTGAGTGATCTTGGCGTTCATTCCCGAATAATCAGAAAAGAGGAATGCCCGATGTTCGAGGTGCCATTGTTAATTGGCGGTAAGGCCCGTGCGGCCAGCGACGGCGGCACGTTCGAGCGTCGCCATCCGGTCAGCGGCGAGGTGGTGTCGGTGGTGGCTGCGGCCACCCTGGCCGACGCCGATGCGGCGGTCGAAGCGGCCCAGGCGGCGTTCCCCGCGTGGGCTGCGCTGGGGCCAGGCGAGCGCCGCGCGCGCTTGCTGAAGGCGGCCGATGCGCTGGACGCCCGGCGTGACGAATTCCTGGCCATGGCCGGGGAAACGGGGGCCAAGGCCAACTGGTACGGTTTCAATGTGATGCTGGCGGCCAACATCCTGCGTGAAGCGGCGTCGATGACTACCCAGATCCAGGGCAGCGTCATCCCCTCCGACGTGCCCGGCAGCTTTGCCATGGCCCTGCGCCAACCTTGCGGCGTGGTGCTGGGCATCGCGCCGTGGAATGCACCGGTGATTCTGGCCACACGCGCTATCGCCATGCCCCTGGCGTGCGGTAACACCGTGGTACTCAAGGCCTCCGAAGCCAGCCCGGCGGTGCATGGCCTGATCGGCCAGGTGTTGCAGGCGGCCGGTTTGGGCGATGGCGTGGTCAACGTGATCAGCAACGCCCCGCACGATGCGCCGGCGGTGGTCGAGCGGCTGATCGCGCACCCGGCGGTGCGCCGGGTGAACTTCACCGGGTCTACCCATGTAGGGCGCATCGTTGGGCAATTGGCGGCGCGTCACTTGAAGCCCGCGGTGCTCGAACTGGGCGGCAAGGCACCGTTCCTGGTGCTGGCCGATGCCGACCTGGATGCCGCGGTGGATGCCGCAGCGTTTGGCGCCTACTTCAACCAGGGCCAGATCTGCATGTCCACCGAGCGGCTGATCGTCGACCAGGCCGTGGCCGATGCCTTCGTCGCCAAGCTCGGTGAAAAAGTCCGCAGCTTGCGCGCAGCGGACCCTGCGCAAACCGATGCGCCGCTGGGTTCATTGATCGATGCCGGGGCCGGTGAGCGCATACAGGCGCTGGTTGATGACGCCCTCAGCAAGGGCGCGACCCTGGTGGCGGGTGGTGAGCGCATGGGCAGCGTTATGCAGCCGGTGCTGCTCGACCAGGTCAACGCCGACATGAAGCTGTACCGCGAAGAGTCGTTCGGCCCCGTCGCGGTGGTGCTGCGCGCCAGCGGTGACGAAGCGCTGCTGGCCCTGGCCAACGACTCCGAGTTTGGCCTGAGCGCGGCGATTTTCAGCCGTGACACCCAGCGCGCCCTGGCCCTTGCCCAGCGCCTGGAGTCGGGCATCTGCCACATCAATGGCCCGACCGTGCATGACGAGGCGCAGATGCCTTTTGGCGGGGTCAAGGCCAGTGGTTACGGCAGCTTCGGCAGCACGGCGGCGATCGACGCCTTTACCCAGCTGCGCTGGGTCACCGTGCAGCAAGGCGCCCGGCACTACCCGATCTAACCCACGCACTCACAACAACAATAGCGAATGCACTTGGGGGCCTCTCGGCCCTCGGGCGCACTAAGGCAGAGGTAGCCTTCATGGTCTGCGAAACCCTCTCCGTTGCCCAGCGTGCGCCCTTGCGCGCCGTCAAGATCGGGCAGCCTCAGGTACAGGTGCGCCAACAAGGCGACATCCTCTACCTGAACCCTGTGGAACCACTTGCTGCTTACCCGGCACGGCTGATGGAGCGCTTGCTGCATTGGGCCGAACAGCGCGGCGAGCAAACGTTCGTTGCCCGCCGTGGTGCCGATGGCGAGTGGCAGCACATTAGTTACGCCACCATGTTGCAGCGTGTTCGATCCATCGCCACCTGGTTGCTGGATCAAGGCCTGAGCGCCGAACGCCCGCTGGTGATCCTCTCGGGCAACGACCTTGAGCATGTGCAACTGGCCTCGGCCGCACTGTATGCCGGCATCCCGTATTGCCCGGTATCGCCGGCCTATTCACTGCTGTCCCAGGATTTTGGCAAGCTGCGCCATATCGTCCAGACCCTCCAACCGGGCCTGGTCTTCGCGGCCGACGCTGCCTATGGCAGAGCCATCGATGCGGTGTTCGAGCCCTCGGTGTCACTGGTGCTGGGCGAGGGCGAACTGCCAGGCCGGGCGAGCACGCCGTTCGCCGAGGTGTTGGCCACTGCCGCACACCCTTGCGCCGACCAAGCGTTTGCCGCGTTGCGCCCACAAAACCTGGCCAAGTTCCTGTTCACGTCCGGCTCCACCAAGCTGCCCAAGGCTGTGGTCACCACCCAGGGCATGCTCTGCGCCAACCAGCAGATGCTGTTGCAGACCTTTCCGGAATTCGCCGAGGTGCCGCCGGTGCTGGTCGACTGGCTGCCGTGGAACCACACTTTTGGCGGCAGCCATAATGTGGGCATCGTGCTGTACAACGGCGGCACGCTGTATATCGACGATGGCAAGCCGACGCCGCAAGGCTTTGCCCAGACGCTGCGTAACCTCAAAGACATTTCCCCCACGGCGTACCTGACCGTGCCCAAGGGCTGGGAAGAACTGGTCAAGGCGCTGGAGCAGGACAGCAGCCTGTGCGAACGCTTTTTCCAACGCATGAAGCTGTTCTTTTTTGCCGGCGCCGGGTTGTCACAGGCCATCTGGGACCGGCTTGACGCGGTGGCCGTGGCCCATTGCGGTGAACGCATCCGCATGATGGCGGGGCTGGGCATGACCGAGACCTCGCCGTCGTGCACGTTCACCACGGGGCCGCTGTCGGTCGCAGGCTACATTGGCCTGCCGGCCCCGGGCTGCGAGGTCAAGCTGGTGCCGGTGGACGGCAAACTCGAAGCGAGGTTTCGCGGGCCGCATGTGATGCCGGGGTACTGGCGCTCATCCCAGCAAACCGAAGCGGCGTTCGACGAAGAAGGGTTCTACCGCAGCGGTGATGCCGTGCGCCTGTGCGACCCCGACAACCCGTAGCTTGGGCTGATGTTCGACGGGCGTATTGCCGAGGACTTCAAGTTGTCCTCCGGGGTGTTCGTCAGCGTCGGGCCCATGCGCACCCAGGTGATCCTGCAGGGTGCCCCATATGTGCTGGACGTCGTGGTACTGGGCCCTGACCGCGAATGCCTGGGCTTGCTGATCTTCCCGCGGTTGCCGGAGTGCCGGCAGTTGGCCGGGCTTGGCGACCAGGCCAGTGATGCCCAGGTGCTGGCATCGCCTGCCGTGCGGGACTGGCTGTCGAGTCTGCTGGCCAGCCTCAACCGAGGCGCCACGGGTAACGCCAGCTTCATCCAGTTCGCGGGCCTGGCCTACGAAGCGCCGTCCATCGACCGCGGCGAGATCACCGACAAAGGCTCTATCAACCAGCGTGCGGTCCTGCAACTGCGCCAGGGCCTGATCGACAGCCTGTACGCCGGGTCGGGGCCGTTACGTGTAGACGCGCCATGACGGCCCGGGGGCAATTCCGCGCGTTTGCGGCGACCGCGTTGCTCGATGGTATCCGCACGCCGTGGGTCGATCTCAATGGCGCATTCGGGTTGCTCTCGCCGACCGACCTGGGTATCAAGGCCGGCCGCGCAGTGTTGCAGCGCGCCGGGCTGGAGGGGCGTGCTGTCGACAGCGTATTGGCTGGCTCCATGGCCCAGGCTGACTTCGACGCCTACATGCTACCCCGGCATATCGGGCTGTACTGTGGCGTCGACCAGGCAGTACCCGCGCTGATGGTGCAACGCATCTGCGCGACCGGTTTTGAACTGCTGCGCCAGGCGGGTGAGCAAATCCAGGCGGGGGAGGCGGGCACGGTGCTGTGTGTGGCGGCGGAGTCGATGTCACGCAATCCGATCGTGGCCTACACCCACCGTGGCGGTTTTCGCTTGGGCGGCGAAGTCGGCTTCAAGGACTTTCTCTGGGAAGCCCTGTTCGACCCCGCTGTTGGCATCAGCATGATCCAGACCGCTGAGAACATCGCCCGGCACTGTCACATCCCCCGGGCTGCCGTAGACGCCTGGGCGGCCCAGAGCTTCGCGCGGGCCATGGCTGCGCGGGCGCTAGGGTGGTTTGCCGACGAGTGCGTCAGCGTTGGCAATGAAGTGTTCGAAGCGCCCGGCTTGCAGCCACGCGGCATTCGCCTGCCGCGTGGCGTTGAAGCCGTCTCCGAAGACAGCCACCCGCGCGCGACCGCGTTCGAGCGTTTGCAGCAACTGCCCCCGATTTACCCGCAGGGGGTGCAAACCGCGGGCAATAGCTGTGCGGTGGTGGATGGCGCAGCGGCGGTGCTGATGTGTTCGGCAGACCAGCTGGCTGGGCGCATGCCGATGGCCTGGTTGCGGGCCAGCAGTGTGGTGGGCGTCGCGCCTGAGGTGATGGGGCTGGGCCCGGTGCCGGCCATCCGTTTGCTGCTGAAGCGTGCAGGCCTGCCGCTGGACGCCATCGCCTGCTTCGAAATCAACGAAGCCCAGGGCGCGCAGATTGTAGCGGTGCAGCAGTCGTTGGGCATCGCGCCGGAACGGCTGAATGCCTGTGGCGGCGCTATCGCCCTTGGCCACCCGCTGGCCGCAACCGGCCTGCGCCTGGTGATCAGCGTTGCGCGGCAATTGCGCGCCAGTGGCCAGCGCTATGGCGTGGTATCTGCCTGCGTCGGCGGTGGCCAGGGCATGGCCCTGCTGTTGGAAAACCCACTGGCCAAGACCTGAAAAGGAGGTTCACGTGTCTATCTATCGCGCTCCGCTGCAAGACATCCGTTTCGTGATCGATCACTGGCTGCAAGCACCTGCGGCCTGGGCTGAATCCGAGCGATTCGCCGGCGTCGACAGCGCGTTGGCTCACCAACTGCTGGAGGAGGGCGCGCGCTTTGCAGAACACCAGTTGCTGCCGTTGAACATGAGCGGCGACCGCGAAGGCTGTAGCTTCCACGCCGGCAAAGTGACCACCCCGAAAGGTTTCCGCCAGGCCTACCAGCGTTACGTGGAGGGCGGCTGGCCAGGGTTGACCTGCGCAGTGGAGCACGGCGGCCAGGGCCTGCCGCTGCTGCTCGGGGCTGCGCTGCACGAAGTGATCTACGCCTGTAACCATGGCTGGGCCATGTACAGCGGCATCGCCCATGGCGCCTACGAGTGCCTGCGTACGTTTGGCTCTGCCGAGCTGTGCCGGGCCTGGCTGGGCAAGATCGTCAGCGGTGAATGCCTGCCCACCATGTGCCTGACCGAACCCCAGGCCGGCAGCGATGTGGGGCTGATACGCACGCAGGCGCGGGTGGATGAAGCAGGGGCTTATCGGCTGACGGGCAACAAAGTATTCATTTCGGGTGGCGAGCACGACCTCACCGACAATATCGTCCACCTAGTGCTGGCGCGGCTGCCCGATGCGCCTGCAGGCAGCCGTGGTCTGTCGTTGTTCCTGGTTCCCAAGTTAACTGAGCAAAGCCAGTCCAACGGCGTTCATTGCACCGGCATCGAACACAAGATGGGCATTCACGCCAGCGCTACCTGCAGCCTCAGCTTCGACCAGGCTCAAGGCTGGCTCATCGGCGAGCCCCATTGCGGCCTGGCTGCGTTGTTCGTGATGATGAACAGTGCCCGCACCTACGTGGGGCAACAGGGCTTGGCCCATGCCGAAAGTGCCGGGCAGCGTGCCTTGGCCTATGCACAGGCGCGTGTGCAAATGCGTGCGGTGGTGCGCCCTGAAGGTGCTCCAGCTGCCGCAGCGGACCCGGTGGCCCTCCACCCGGCCGTGCGGCGGGTGTTATGGCAGTCTCGGGCGCTGACCGAAGGCATGCGCGCCATCGGCTATTGGAGTGCCCACCTGCTCGACCTTGCCGAGCAGTCGCAAGGGGCGGCCCGTCACACCCTGGAGGCCCGCATCGGCTTGCTCACGCCCGTGGTCAAAGCCTTTTTCACCGAGCAAGGGTTCCAGCTGGCCAGTGACGCGTTGCAGGTGTTTGGCGGCTACGGGTACGTCACCGAATCGGGCATCGAGCAGACCGTGCGCGACAGCCGCGTGGCCATGATTTACGAGGGCACCAACGAGATTCAGGCCAACGACCTGCTCGTGCGCAAGGTGTTGGGCGACCGTGGCGAGGCGCTGGAATCGCTGCTCGACCACGTGCTGGAAGATGCGGGCTTGGCGAGTGACGCCGAAGGCAGGCGTTGGGCGCAGCAGTTGCACGTAGCCAGTGACGGATTGCGCGCTTGGGTGCGTGGGCTTGTGCGGCATGATGACAGGGAATATGCCTACCGGGCAGCGGGTGACTTCCTGCAAGCGTTAGCGATGGTGTTGCTCGGCCATGCCTGGGCCCGGGCGGCACGCTTGGCGTTGATGCAAGTGGAGCAACCGTTCTACCGGCGCAAACGTCAGACGGCGGCGTACTTCTTTGACCACCTGTGGTTGCGTTTTGAGTACCGGTTGCAGTGCCTGCAAATGGCCGAACTACCGCTGCCGTTTGTGGATGACCTGTAAGAGGCTTACGCATTTCAGTGTAGGAGCAGCCTTGTGCTGCGAAGAGGCCCGTGACCAAACCGGGAATCTTCAGGGCTGCCACCGGCCTCTTCGCAGCACAAGGCTGCTCCTACCCAGACCGCGCATGACCGGAGGATGAGGCAGGGGGAGCGGGTTTCTCGGACCTTTATACGGAGTCCAGCTCATAGTCGATTCGCGTCAACCTATCATTTTTACCAGTAGACGATAATCACCATCCGGTGTGTCATTCAAGGGTGTGCGAAGCGCACAGTGGAGTGCATTATCTCTTGAGAAATGGAGGTTAATAGATGCGTGTACATTGTGCAGGGTTGATAATGCTGGCGATGATCGGGCCTGTACAGGCATCGCCTGAGCTGGATAAGTACGGTAAGGAAGTAGAGAAAAAAGTTACATTGCGCTATCAAGCTTATGTGCAGTCCTGTCCGAATAATCGCCCGGCGTACGAATGCTCCGGTCTATTGATAAGAGGTGTGGGCGATCCGCGTGGAAAGCATTTTAACGCGTGGGATCCCCCCCGAAAGGGAGCAACGCACGATACCTCGTTTAGTTACGTGCGCATCGGTATATCCTTTGAACGGTTAGCGTATGCATACACCAATGGTTATATTGTGTCACCGCCAGGTCAAGAACAACCGGATCAATTGCAGTTGCAGCCAACCTGCTTCTATCCCGTTGATGGTGCCTCGGACAAACGCTCAGACAAGGGTTGTGGAGCGTATGAGGACAAGAAGGACAGCAGTGCGCCATGTGTGGTGTCGAGTGACATTGTCACAGGTGCCAAGGCCTGGTTTGAGGCCCATTCACCCATTGATGATAAGGCCTACGACAAGCGGTGCGCGTTCTCCCTTAAGGGGCCAGATGTAACGGAGGCGTTCATGACGGCACTGGCGGTCGTTGAGCGGGCGTCCGAAAAGACCACCGTGCCTAATGACTTCAAGGTGACCTCGTGGACGGCTGAAACAGCCGGCGCGCTTCCCGTTGAAGCTTTTTTCTATAATGACGAAGATAAATTAATTGGGCTTCCCATTGCACAATTTAATCAGTGCCGATTCAAGCACGTGACGGGGCGTGAGGTTCCTATTCTGCGCAGGGTTGTACTTTTGTTAAATCTCGAGCCCTTCGAGCACACGATCGAAAACGTTAACCCACCGCTGGCTGAAGTGTATCCAACGCTAAAAGACATGGCCTTTGAACATGGCACGTTGAGGGCGGCAGTCAAAAGCATTGCGCCTAGGGCTGAAGGTTTAATGGCGTATAATTCCTTTTCTTATTATTCGCAAGATCAAACAGGTGTTCAGCGCTGCAGCGAGGTGCTGAGTGCTGCAGCGGGTTGACGGTGTACTGACGCTATAAACGTTGTGGAACTGTGCGTAAAAAGTTGAGGTGGTAACTGTTTCTAAGGTGACGAAATCCTTCTTGTGCTAAAGGTGATAGCTGGGTATGGACAATCAATCTGCAGAAAGTAAGCCGCATCTTGTTAATAGTGCAGTAGGTGACGTGCGCTTAGAGTTTGCGAGCCACCATTCACTCACCCTTGGCAGCGATGGGCCACTTAATGGTGGCTCGCCCACTGCGCTGTTTCAAGACGCTGAGCCTAAGGACATGCCTGATTACCTTGCTGCTGGCTACAGTGTCACGCTGGACCTTGCCAAGCGCCAATTCAGTGAAGCCTGCGCGCCCACCTTCAAGGGTAGGAAGCAAACGGCCACCTCCCTGCACATCTACTCGGCGGCCGGCCAGTTGCTCAGCTTCGACGACATTACGGGGACTACCACAACGTTCACCTACGACACCAACCACCGCGTCGTCAGTTCAGCCAGTTCGGCATGCCAGACAACCAGCACCTACAACGACCAAGGCCAACTCACTCAGGAAACCATCAAGGATGTCTGCAGCGGCGCCTTGATGACGGTGAGTTACGCCTATGACCCGTCAGGCAATGAAACTACGCGTACTTTCAGTGGCGACGGCTTTCCTACCCTAAGCCTTGAGCGAACGTTGCTCAGCGATGGGCGGCTGAAGCAGTTCGTGCTAAGGGTCGATGACAAGGAGCACCGCAGCGACCATTACACGTACGACAGCGATGAGCGTCTGCATAAATGGTATTGCACGGGCGAGAATGCGCCCGTCAGCAGCAGCAACAAAGCCTATACCGAGCAGATATTTACGTACGACACCCATGGCAACGTTGTGTCGCGCAGCCACAAGTCGAGCAAGGGGCCAGGTGTTTCTACTTACGGCTATGACCCAGACCGCCCAGGTGCACTGATCTCATCGAACGGTGACCCACAAGTCAACGATCAACGCGGCCGCACCTTGAAACGCAGCAATCGCAAGCTCGGTTATCACGCGAATGGACAGATCAAGTCATACAGCAGCCAGGCAGGGGGAGAGGGCGCGGATTACCAGTTTGCCTATGACACTCAGGGGCGGATCAGGGAAGTGGTGCTAGGTGAGCAGCGGGAGGTGTATCACTACCGGGAAGGGTCTATCTATGCCGTTCAACAATTGGGCGATCACTTTACCGGCAAGGCAGCGAAACGGCGGATGGTGCTGCTTAATAACAGCCCCTCGTGCTTTTTGCAGCAAATTACAGAGGCCACTGGTGACGTGTGGGAGTCAACGACCTGCACGTTCGAACTGCGCGATGCTGCGGGCACCGTGTTCGCCAGCCTCAAGCATGGCCAATCTACCCCCCCGGTCTATTACAGCTACCTGCCCTATGGGTTTCGTGTTCGCGACTTAGCATCCACTACTTGGCTGGGTTTCAAAGGCGAACTGCTCAACCCTTTGAGCTTGTACCACTTGGGCAATGGCGATCGTTTGTACGATGCGCAGCTGCACCGCTATCAGGTGCCTGCGGGCGCAGGTCTGCTTGCTACTCAAAATGGCTCGCCGTACTTGTACTGCAACGGCGACCCGGTGAATAAACCGAAGCAGGCGCCGACGAGCTAAAGTTGAACATCCACTCCGAGTGATCAAGCGGCAGCGCGGTACAGCAGGCTGCGGCCTCAGCACTAAAGCACAGCTACTGCGTTGCCTGGTCTGGCCTCTTCGCGGGTTAACCCGCTCCCACAAAGTTATTTGGTCTCGAGGCTTACGCATTTCATTGTAGGAGCAGCCTTGTGCTGCGAAGAGGCCCGTGACCAAACCGGGAATCCTCAGTGCTGCCACCGGCCTCTTCGCAGCACAAGGCTGCTCCTACCCAGACCGCGCGTGACCGGAAGGTGACGCAGGGGGTGGGCTTGCACTGCGAAGAGGCCGGGTTGTAAAGCTTCGGAGAGAAGAAATCAGATTTAACCCCTTCCTTGTAGGGCATTTCCCAAACATACTCCTGCCGCCTTTTTTCCGTTGCGGCTGTTCAGGCAGCGCTCTAGTCTCGGCGTGTCGTTGCACATCAACGACACGGCTTTGACAGGCCGCGACGGTAATCATGCATACGGTTCGTCCTTTATGGCGGCTGTACGTGTGGGCACGCTTGCGTGCGCCGGAGCTTCGTGATTCCGCCGGTCTGTCAACCCACGTACAGCTGCCACCTTTCTGTTTGACAGCAGGCGGGTGGTTGCCACTTAGAAGGAATTATAGGATGTTGAAGATAGTCCCCGATCCACCCCACAACCACCATTCCCTCGAAGACACCCTCATCCAGGCAGCGGACTACGCCCTGTGCGCACAATCCGTGGCAAATCAGGCCATTCTCCTACAGCCCAAATCACCCGTGTCGATCTTGATGATGGCGACGATGCATGAGCTGGAGGCACTGCGTGTGCTGCTGGAGTCGGCGTTGATCCAGGTGCAGATGCCGGCGCATCAGCCACGGACTCAGCATTGAGCCACAGGTAATGAGTTGCCTGTTCGGGCCTCTTCGCGGGGCAAGCCCGCTCCCACAGGTACACCGCAGGTCTCAAGGCCTGTGTATACCTGTGGGAGCGGGCTTGCCCCGCGAAGAGGCCCGAACAGGCGGTGAAATTTCAGGGAGACCGAACAATGACCACAGGCGCCAACAAAGCCCCAACCACGGTCGGCAAGACCAAGTTCTACCAGGGCGAAAAAAAGACCCAGCCGCTGTTCTGCATCGAGCCCGGCATCCCTTGCCAAGACGCCCGTGAGCAAGCCTCAGAGCTGATGGGCGTTGTGCGAGACCTGACCATCGCAGGGGTAATGGACGACAACCCGCAGCTTATCTGGGCCTCACATTATCTAAGCGCCTTGGCCAAGGCGCTGATGGATGATGCCGAACTGGGGATGACGCGCTAACGGTGGGGTTGCCGAGGCTCGATTCATTGTCCTACCGTTAAGTCGGGGCCGGTAGTGTGGGCAACCCATTACGCCTGTATGGACTTAGGTTTCATTTTAGACAGCGCGATTCTCCTGGTCCTCATTCGGTATTTAAAGGTCTGGACCCTAGACTGAGTACGTTCCCATCATTCAAAAAGTATGCCGCCATGGATTTGTATGGCTTTCCAGCGACGCTAGGTAATGTGTCCGCCAAGAAGGTGCGTTCAGTAGCTCAGCATTGTCATTCGGTCAAATCGTGAGCACTATCATTTTTGCTAGTTGCAATCAATAAGCCGTTTTTGGATTATTGGGGTGGGAGATGTTGCAGGTTGCGGTTAAGGATCGGAGGATCCCTAGCTCAAATACCCAGTGGTACTTCTGAAACACCACACTAGCGAAGGCGCTTGCTTACGATTTTTGTTAACTAGAATGCTATGCCGGTTGGACAGGTAGCATCTGGCGCTTTTGTATGACTCACCAAACAAAGTGGAGTTATTAACATGGCGTGGAAAGACAGTCAAATTGGTGCGGCTCGAAAAGGTTGGAATCTGGTTTTGTCTGTGCACAGGCAAAATGTCGATGATATAACTGATATTATTAAGGAGATGAAGTCGGGGAGTTTTTTGAATTTGTCTTTTATAGCTGCCATTGATGATGGTGGATATGCATCAAGCGCTGAGTTTGGGCTAAGGCCTACTAAAGATCTTAATGCATTGACTACTGAGGAATTCAATCGGTTTTGCGATGCCATCCCTAGCGGGATAAATGTCACACTCTCTCTGCCGTCATAGAGAAAGGGGATGTTGTAAGTCATGTGTCATACCCACAATGAAAGAGGTATGACACATAACCCTAGTTCCGATCACTACCAATATTGCTTCGGGATGAAGGTTCATGTTGGCGTTGATGCGGAGTCCGGTCTGGTTCATTACGTCCATGGCACCGCCGCCAGTGTGGCCGATTTTTTCGACAAATAGCGCTGTGTGACGGGGGAACTACGACTTGCCGCCGCTGCGCGGCAAGTTGATCGAAGGATCCTTAGGTGCTCAATAGACCTTGCGCAGCAGGGCAAGCAACTGCCGCCGCTCGTCATCATCCAAATTGGCCGTAGCGGCACGGTCACTCTCTTCAGCTACCCCATACAGCGTTTTCAGCAGCTTCTCACCCGCTTTGCTCAGGTACAGGCCATAAGAGCGCTTGTCTGCCTTGCTGCGCACGCGCAGGGCCAGGCCCGCTTCTTCAAGCTTGTTGAGCAGCGGCACCACTTGGGGCGGCTCAATGTTCAACGCCTTGGCCAGCTCGGCCTGCGTAGGGCCTGGGTTTTGCGCGATGATGGCCAACGCAGAAAACTGTGCAGGCCGCAGGTCGTAGGGCGTCAGGCACTCGACAAGGTGCTGAAACACCTTCATCTGCACGCGGCGCAAGGCGTAGCCAACCAGATCATTCAGGTCGGTCGGCGCAGTGGCCTCGCTGCTGTCGGCGCCCGGTTGCAGTGCAGGGGATGTGTTCATGCGATCTCGTGTGTCAGCGACGGTAAGGGTAAAAAAATGATTAAGAAGTATAACCGATGCTGACCCGATGCAAACAGCGCAGGGCAGGTGGCAGCCGCAACCGGCTGCCACCCCGCAGGCTCACTCCATGGCCTCCGCTACGCCTTGGTCTTCACCCAAGAAGCCGCCACTCTGGTGCTGCCAAAGCCGTGCATAGGTGCCGTTGCGGGCCAGCAGTTCGGCATGGGTGCCTTGTTCGATGATGCGCCCTTCATCCATGACGATCAGGCGGTCCATGGCAGCGATTGTCGACAGCCGATGGGCGATGGCGATGACGGTCTTGCCGTGCATCATCTCATTGAGGCTTTCTTGGATGGCGACTTCGACCTCGGAGTCCAGCGCGCTGGTCGCCTCGTCGAGCAGCAGGATCGGGGCGTTCTTGAGCATCACCCGGGCGATGGCAATGCGCTGACGTTGGCCACCGGACAGCTTGATGCCGCGCTCACCCACCAGCGTGTCGTAGCCGCTGTGGCCTTGGCGGTCGCTCAGCTGGTTGATGAACCCGTCAGCCTGGGCGTTGGCGGCGGCCTCGCGGATTTGCGCGTCGCTCGCGTCGGGGCGGCCGTAGGCGATGTTGTCGCGAATCGAGCGGTGCAGCAGCGAGGTGTCCTGCGTGACCATGCCGATGGCGCTGCGCAGGCTGTCCTGGGTCACCTGGGCAATGTTTTGCCCATCAATGCGAATGGCGCCGTGGTCAACGTCGTAAAAGCGCAGCAGCAGGTTGATCAGCGTCGACTTGCCCGCACCGGACCGCCCCACCAGGCCGACTTTCTCACCGGCGCGAATGTTCAGGCTCAGGCCATCGAGCACCTGCCGCTCACCGTTGTAGTTGAAGCTGACATTGTCGAAGCTCACCGCGCCGCCTGACGTCACCAACACCCCGGCATTCGGCGCGTCCTGTACTTTGGGGCCGCGGGTCAAGGTGGCCATGCCGTCCTGCACGGTGCCGATGTTCTCGAACAGGGAGGTCATCTGCCACATGATCCAGTGCGACATGCCGTTGATGCGCAAGGCCATGGCGGTAATCGCCGCCACCGCACCGGTGCCGACTTCGCCTTGGTGCCACAACCACAGGGCATAGCCGCCAGCGCCGATGATCAACCCGACAACCAAGGCCTGATTGACGATTTCGAACTGGCTGACCAGGCGCATCTGGCGAAAGCCGGTCTGTTTGAAATCCTCCATCGCCGCCCGCGCAAAGTGCGCTTCGCGTTTGGAATGCGAAAACAGCTTCACGGTGGTGATGTTGGTGTAGGCGTCCGAGATGCGCCCGGTCATCGATGAGCGCGCATGGGCCTGTTCCTGGCCGACTTTGCCCAGGCGCGGCACGAAGTACAGCAAGGCCAGCCCAAACAGCGCGACCCAGGCAATGAACGGCAGCATCAGCCTCAAGGCAAAACCGCCCGCCAGCGCGATGATGGCGATGAAGTACACGCCGATGCCGGGGGCGATTTCGATCAGGGTGAACAGCACTTCGCGCACGGCCAGTGCGGTCTGCATCACCTTGGTGGTGACACGGCCGGAAAACTCGTCAGAAAAGAAAGAAAGGCTTTGCCGCAGCATCAGCCGATGGAAGTCCCAGCGCAGCCGCAGCGGCAAATTGATCGCCAGTACCTGGTGCTGCACCATCGTGCGCAGCGCCACCAGCCCAATGCTGGTCAGCAGTACGATGCCAATGCCCCACAGCACGCGGCTTTCCTGAGCCGCTTCAGCGCCGCCCGTTTGCCAGGTCGAGAGCAAATCGACAACCTGGCCGAGAAAGGAAAACAGCCAGGCTTCGTAGATCGATACACCGGCGCTGAGCAGCGCCAGCGCCAGTACGTAACCACGCGCGCCGCGCGTGCAGGCCCACAGAAAACGCAGTAGGCCGACCGGTGGCGGCGGGGCCTCGTCGGGTGGGAAGGGGTCTAGCCGTCGTTCAAACACACGGAGCATGGTGGCCTCCTAAAAGGTCCAGTTGTACCCCGTGCGGGCGTCAGGCGCCAGACCGACATGCAAACCTTACACCTAGGGAACCCTAGGCCAGCCTCCACCGTCGAAGCTGGCCGAGGGTGTTCATGCTTCATGCTTGCGCCGCACTCATCCCGCCTGCAGCCAGGGCATTCTTTCTAACGGCCCGGTACAGCAGGCTGGACACCATGAACCCTGCAACGGCCAGGATACTCATCAAGGTGAAGACCCAGTTGTACCCCTGCTGGCCGGGGAAGTGGTCGAGGATCGCACCGTAGATGACGTAGGCAAACATGCCCGGCGCGTAACCGATCAGGCAGCCGATACCGAAGGCGGAACCGGTGATGTGCTGGGGAATACCGACTTCGCCCATCGGCGCCCAGAACACGCCGCGCATGGAGAACACGATCAGCGCAAAGGACAGGGTGGCGGCCATGCCGGCATAGATGAAGGTCGGGCTTTTCGGAATCAACATGATCACCGCCATCAGCGGCAACAGTGCCAGAAAGGCCCACTTCAGGTAGCGGCTGGTGCTCTTGAACTGCTTGTCGGCAATGAACCCACCGGCAGGCCCGCCCAGAATCTTCAGGAAATACTGGTTGATGATGCCGTAGGCACCCACCAGCGCCACCGGCAAGCCGTACATCTCCTTGAGGTAGGGGATGAAGTAGGTCAGGCCGCAATAGACGATGTAGACCATGAACACGTTCAGGCTGACCAGCCAGATACCCGGCACCTTGATCGCCTCCATCAGGTTAGCCAGGCCATTTTTCGGCTTGGCCAGCGACGGCGCGCTGTCGCCCTTGAGCAGGAACCAGGTGAGGGTGCCGGCCAGCAGGTCGATGACCGAGTAGAACAGGATCGCTGACTTCAAGCCGCTTTCGCCCGAGCCCATCGCCACGAACACCCCCAGTGCGGCAAACGCGACCAGCGTATCGACCACGCCACGCCCGCCTTCGAGCAGGCCGAACAGGCGCCCTTGTTCCTGGTCGTTACCCAGGTTGCGGATGGCCTTGAGCAGCGATGGCCAGAACAGGCAGTCGGCACACACGGCCAGCAGGCTGAACACGATCAGCAAGCTGCTGAACGGCGGGAAGGTGGCCAGGTACACACCCAGGCAGCCGGTGCCGATCAGGCCCAGGGGGATGAGCCTGCGCGTCTCGAAGCGGTCGGCGAGCATGCCGCCGACCACGAACAGTGCGGTGGCGATGATCGCGTTGGCGCTAAGTAGCAGGCCGATTTCAGTGTGGCTCAGGCCCATGAATTCCTGCATGGGGACGTAGAATGCATCCTTGAGGTTCGCCAGCTTGTAGACGGTACCGCCGCCAAGGACGAGGATCAGGAATCGGAGCCATTTGGCTTTGTTCTGGGCTGTCATTGTTGTTCTCCGCAGGTAGTCGGGTCGCCAGGTTCAAGCGTTGGCCAAGGTCAGCTCGGCCAGGGTGCGAAACTCGTTCAGCAGGCCGCGCACGTAGGCCACCTGGTTGTTCGCCCAACGGTGTTCGTCAGCCAGCATGCGCTCCAGGGTGAAGCCGGCCGGCAGGGGGGTGTCGCTCATTTCCCGATACGCGATGAAGGGGTCGGCCGCTTCCTGCTGTTGGCGGAAGGCCGGGGCCACGTAGTGGTTTTCCTGCTCGAGGATGAAGGCGATCACCTGCGGGGCGGTGTCGCCCAGCATCAGCAGCTCGAACAGCATGCGGGCATTGGGCAGGTCGTCATCGGCGCTGCCTTGCAGCACGCCGTAATGGCCGAAGCCGTTGTGTTCGGCCACGATGCGCACACCCTTGAGGTGGCTTTGGCGGATGTGCGGCGCCAGGTTGCGCAGGGCCTGCAGGGGTTGTTCGCAGGCATTGATCATGTTGCCAAAGTCGAACAGGGCATGCAGGCGAGGGTGGTCGAGGCGCTTGAGCAACTGGGCGATCTCGTCGCTCTTGAGCTCTTCGTGTTGCTCGAAGTCAAAGTACAGGTTGTGGGCGTCGGCCTGTTGCGCCAGGTAGTGCAGGTCGCTCTCGATGATGTCCATGACCCGCGACAGTGGGCCCTCGTAACGCGAGTAGACGCGGATGTTGCACACCCCCAGGGCCTTGGCGATGGCGATCACCTGGTCGACGTCTTTTTTCAGCGTGCTGCTGATTTCCACATGCACGTCCAGCCCCAGCGCCTTGGCCTTGTCGGCAAATGCCTGAAGCTGGGCGGGTGTCATCTGGCTCAGGCTGTTCTGCTCGCCGTCGAGCACGTGCAGGCTCAGGCCTTGCAACTCATGGCGATAGGCGAAGTCGAGCAGGTCGGCGGGGGTGACCCGGCCGTGGGTGAGGTTGGTCAGCAGCGGGTAGGCATGGGCAAAAAGGCGCAGTTGCCCGAGGCGTTCGAGCAAGCGCTGGGCCAGTGCCTGGGTCAGCACGGGGGCTGGCGCCTGTTCCACCACGTTGTGGCTCAGCAAGGCGTTGAAACGTTCCTGGATCTTATTGTTCATTAGCGTCGTTCCTGGTTCAGACGCCGGGGTCTACCGGCGCAACCTTTATCGCGCCAGTGAGGAACGTTCGATAGATCCATTATCCGCCAATCGATAGGACCACTTGCCTGGCCTCAGGTGTTTGCGGGCAGGTACCCCAGTGTGCGCAAGGCCTGGGCCAGTGCCTGGACGCGTGCTGCGGCCTGGTTTTCCGGCGTGCCGGCAAAGCCGATCAGCAGCGCAGGCGGTTGCGCATGCTGGATGCTGTAGTCGCTCAAGGGGTAGGTGTGGATGCCGTGCTCAGCCAGTTGCCGGGCGATGTCGGCATCGTTGAGCTCAGGGGGCAGCCAGGCGATCAGGTGCATGCCCGCATCGGCCGGGGTGAGGGTGAAGAAGCCGCCCATGTGCTGTTCGAGCTGTGCGATCAAGGCCTGCTGGCGTGCCTTGTACAACGCGCGCATGCGGCGGATGTGGCCAATGAAATGGCCTTGCGCCATGAAGTCAGCGGTGGTGGCCTGCAGCAGTGTGGGCGGGCTCCGGTCCATGACCGCACGCAGGGTGCAGAAGGGTCCGACCAGCGCCGGCGGCAGGATCACGTAGCCCAGCCGGAGTGACGGAAACAGCACTTTGCTGAAGGTGCCGACATAGATCACCCGGGCCATCTGGTCCAGGGCATACAGGGCGGGCAGCAGGCGGCCACTGTAGCGGAACTCGCTGTCGCAATCGTCTTCGATGATCCAGCTTTGTTGTTGCGCGGCCCAGTCGATCAAGGCCTGGCGCCGCGCGTAACTCAAGGTGACGCCCAGCGGGTGCTGGCGCGAGGGGGTGCAGAACACCAACCGGGCCTCAGGGCATTCGCGCAGGCCTTGCTCCACGTCGATCCCGTGTTCATCGACACGCAACGCGGTCACCCGCGCCCCTTGCGCCTGCAAAGCAATGCGCGCGGCGATATGCCCCGGGTCTTCCATCCATACACTGTCCTGGGGGTTGAGCAGCAACATGCCCAGCAAGTTGAACGCTTGCTGGGCGCCAGACACGATCACCACCTGCCCGGCATCGCAGTCGATGCCACGGGCATCGAACACATACTCGGCAATGGCGCTGCGCAAGGCCTGCAAACCTTGCAGCTCGCCGTAGCCCAGCATCGCCTTGGTGGGCTTCAGCAGGTGCTGGTTCATCAGCCGCCGCCATATCGCCTGGGGGAAGGCTTCGTAGGTGCTGTGGCTGGGCAGGAACGAGGTCGGGGTGGCCGGGTCCCAGTCGGTGTACGAGACGCCGCGAAAATGATCGCTGCGCAGCGACAGCATCGACTGGCTCAGGTCGGACAGGCGCGGCGGCGGCTGGGGCTGCTCGGGCTCGCTGCCGCGGCTTTCCCATTCCGTGCCGACATAGGTGCCGGCGCCGGTGCGCGAGGCCAGGAAGCCTTCGGCAATCAATTGATCGAACGCATTGAGAATGGTGATCCGCGACAACCCCAACTCGTTGCTCAAGGTGCGGGTCGAGGGCAGGCGCACGCCACCCTGGATCCTGCCATTGAGTATCTGCTTGCGAATCTGCAGGTACAGCTGGCGGTACAGGGGGATGGCACTGGCACGGTCCAGCTCGATGGCCGACAGCAGCAAACCTGCGGCGGTTTTCATGACATGCTCGTCTGCGCAAAAAGGATTGGGCCCAAAACCGTCAGGCCACCAGAGGCCAAGGGTATCGGGCGCCTCGCGATAAGTCATCCGCAGGATGCGCGCAAACGCCGCCACAGGGTGCTGCGGCTGACACCCAGGCAACGCGCAGCCTGGTCCATGTTGCCGTCGCAGCTGTCCAGCATGCGCCGGGCGTGCGCCGCCTCGGCGGCCTTGCCCAGGCTGCGCAGGTTCTCGCTAGCGGGTAGCGGCTGTGCGGCGGCCTGCACATGCTCGAAAAATTCCGGGAAGAGCGTGGCCAGGCCGATGCCATCGGCGCCCACCAAGGCTTGGGCGCACAGCGCGGCGCGCTCGGCGATGTTGTCGAGCTCGCGGATGTTCCCTGGCCAGCGGTGGCGCAGCAGCAGGGGCAGCAGGGGTTGCAACTGCGGTGTGACGAGCGGTGTTGCACCGTGCCGTGCGAGCAGCGCCTCGAACAGGGGCAGGATGTCTTGGAGCCGATCGCGCAGGGGCGGCACGGCAAGGCGCAGGATGTTCAGGCGGTAGAACAGGTCGGCGCGAAACTGCCCGTTGGCGATGCGCGCTGGCAAGTCGCAATGGGTGGCGGCAATTACGCGGATGTCCACCGGTGTTGGCGCGCAGCCACCCAGGCGCAGCACCTCGCGCTCCTGCAACACACGCAGTAAACGGGTTTGCAGCGGCGCGGGCATGTCGCCGACTTCGTCGAGGAACAATGTGCCACCGTGCGCCAGCTCGATCAGGCCGGGTTTGCCCCCTTTGCGCGAGCCGGTGAACGCGCCGTCTTCAAAGCCAAACAGCTCGCTCTCGAGCAGCGGCTCCGGCAGGGCCGCGCAGTTGATCGCCACGAACGGCCCCTGCTGGCGGGCGCTGGCGTGGTGCAGGCTTTGTGCGAGCAACTCCTTGCCCGTGCCGCTTTCGCCGGTGATCAGTACCGTCGCGTCGGTCGCGGCGTAGCGCTGCGCCAGCTGCACGGTCGCGCGGAACGCCGGGGCATCACCCAGCAACTGATCGAAACGATAGCGCGTCGTGAATGGCTGCGCGGCAGGCGGCTTGCGGCTGCGCCGGGGCTGAATGCGCAGGTTGTCGAACGCATGGCGCAGGCTGTCGCTGTCCAGGGCCAGCACGCCCTGGGCACCGGCCGCGTCGGCCAGCTGGCACACCGTCGGCGACCCGATGATGACCTGGACGCCGTCCGCGACCAGCTGCGCGACCTGCGCCCGGGCCTGTTCCAGGCGGGTATAGGTGTGCTCGTGGACCTTGAGGTTGAGCAACGCTTGCATCGCCGCCAGCCCGGGGTGGGGGTGGCCAAAGCTGAGCACGCCGACGCGCCGGGTGCGCGTATGGGCAAGGGCGAGGGCGCGGATCAGGTCGTGCTCGCCCAGGTGCAGGGCCTGCACCGAGGTCGACAGGTGCTGGCGCAAGTAGTCGGCGGCGGCCCCGGAACACAGGATGACGTCGGCCTGCTGGCGCCTCTCCAGCTCGCGCGCCAGCGG
This sequence comes from Pseudomonas kermanshahensis, assembly GCF_014269205.2. Classification (NCBI taxonomy): domain Bacteria; kingdom Pseudomonadati; phylum Pseudomonadota; class Gammaproteobacteria; order Pseudomonadales; family Pseudomonadaceae; genus Pseudomonas; species Pseudomonas kermanshahensis. The sequence continues at coordinate 3,312,049 of NZ_JABWRY020000001.1, read as the reverse complement.
CAGCAGCTTGCCGAGGGTGGTTTCCATCACCTCGACATGGGCCTGCTGCCGGTAGTCGGCGCTGACCTGCTCGATCCGCCGGGCCATGGGGCTGGGTGCTCCAGGGCAGCGCAAGTGGGTGACCAGCGCGACCACCCGGGGCCGGTAAGCGGCGGTGGGCATGCAGGCTCCTTGTTACAACGGGTTGACCAAGTGCCCGCCATCCACGGCGAGGACGCTGCCGGTCATGAACGCACCGGCGTCACTGGCCAGCAATAGCAGTGGTCCGTCGAGCTCGCTCAATTGGCCCAGGCGGCGCATCGGCACGTGGTCCTTGATGTATCCCTGGCCGGCCTCGCTGTCGAAGTAGGCCTCGTTCATCTCGGTCTTGAAGTAACCGGGGGCGATGGCATTGACGCGGATCCGGTAGCGGGCCAGCTCCAGCGCCATGGCCTTGGTCAACTGCACCACACCGGCCTTGGCCGTGCAGTAGTGGCTCAGCCCGGCCCCTACGCGCAGGCCCAGGATCGAGGCGATGTTGACGATGCTCCCGGCGCGGCCGGCCTTGACCAGGCGCTGGCCAGCGCATTGGGCGACATGAAACACGCCATCGAGGTTGGTCGAGAGCATGCGCTGCCAGTCCTGCCCGCTCAGTTCGAGAAAGCGCCCAGGGTCGCCGATGCCGGCGTTGTTGATGACCACATCGACCACACCGAAGCGGGCCTCGGCCTGGTCGAAGGCCTGTTCGACACTGTCGCGTTGAGTGACGTCGAGCGCCACGGCCAACGCTTCGCCACCCTGGGTTTCAAGTTGCTCGACCAGCGCCTGCAAGCGCTCGACCCGCCGCGCCGCCAGCACCACACGGGCGCCAGCGGCCTGGGCCAAGCGTGCGAAGTGGGCACCCAGGCCGCTGGAGGCGCCGGTTACCAAAACAGTCTTGCCGGCCAGGGAAAAAGGGGTTGCTAGCATGGAGCGTTCCTCATCTTTCAGTGAGTGGGCAGGGGTGAGAGCCCTTGCGGTCCGGTTGTGTTCACAGCACTTCAAACAGGCCCGCCGCCCCCATGCCACCGCCCACGCACATGGTCACCACCACATAGCGCACCCGGCGCCGTTTACCTTCGAGCAGCGCATGCCCAACCATTCGCGCGCCGCTCATGCCATAGGGGTGGCCAATGGCGATGGCGCCGCCGTTGACGTTCAGGCGCTCAGGGTCGATGCCCAGGGTGTCGCGGCAATACAACACCTGGCAGGCGAACGCTTCGTTCAGCTCCCACAGGCCGATATCGTCGACGTTCAGCCCATGCTGCCTGAGCAGGCGCGGCACCGCGTACACCGGGCCGATGCCCATCTCTTCCGGCGCCAGGCCGGCCACGGCGATGCCCCGGTACAGGCCCAGCGGCCTGAGGTTGCGCTGCTCGGCCAGGCGCGCGTTCATCAACACGCAAGCACTGGCGCCGTCGGACAGCACGGGCGATCTACCGGATCGGCGAGCAGTACGCATCCGTCGAGGAAACCTTGCTGGCCAACGGCATGGCGCCGAACCGCCGGCCGGGCCAGAAGGGCGCGCCACAGCGCGCCTAAGGCACTGGCCTCACTCCCTGTAGGAGCAGCCTTGTGCTGCGAAGAGGCCCGTGATTACTGCGAAGATCTGCGGTTCTTTCACCGGCCTCTTCGCAGCGCAAGGCTGCTCCTACAAGGGGCGCGCGTCTGACGCGAGGCGATGAGGCCAGTACCCGCAGCACAGATTTTGGCATTTGTTCATAACAACAAAAACAACCCAAGCCAGATACCCGAGGAGGCAGCATGGCCACCTATCACACCGGTGCGACGGACCCAGGCACGGATACATCACTGGGCATCCCCCGGCGCTATGCCTGGATCGTCTTTGCCCTGACCTTCGGCCTGTTGATCTCCGACTACATGTCGCGGCAGGTGCTCAACGCCGTGTTCCCCCTGTTGAAGCAGGAATGGCAGCTCAGCGACAGCCAGCTCGGCCTGCTCAGCGGCATCGTTGCCCTGATGGTCGGGCTGCTGACCTTTCCGCTGTCATTGCTCGCCGACCGCATCGGCCGCATCAAGAGCCTGACCTTCATGGCGGTGATGTGGAGCCTGGCCACGCTGGGCTGCGCAGTTGCCGAAAACTACCAGCAGATGTTCATCGCGCGCTTTCTGGTCGGTGTCGGCGAAGCTGCCTATGGCAGCGTCGGTATTGCCGTGGTGGTGGCGGTGTTCCCGCGTGAGATGCGTGCCACCTTGGCCGGGTCGTTCATGGCCGGTGGCATGTTCGGCTCGGTGCTGGGCATGGCCCTGGGCGGCGTGATGGCCCAGCACCTGGGTTGGCGCTGGGCGTTCGCCGGCATGGCGTTTTTCGGCCTGGCCCTGGCGCTGCTCTACCCGCTGATCGTACGCGGGGCGCGCATTGCCCCGAAAAATCGGGCGAGCGCCGCCGACAAGGCCGCCTTGAAGGCATTGCGCCCGCTGCGCACGCTCTATTCAAGCCGCTCGGTGATCAGCGCCTATGTCGGCAGCGGCTTGCAGCTGTTCGTCGGCGGCACGGTGATCGTCTGGATTCCCAGCTACCTGAACCGCTACTACGCCATGAGCACCGACCGGGCTGGGGCCGTGGCAGCAATCATCGTGCTGTGCAGCGGCGTCGGCATCGTGCTGTGCGGCATGTTGTGCGACCGCATGGGGCGCGATCGCCCTGATCGCAAGATCAGCCTGGCCATCGCCTACTGCCTGGGCAGCTGCGTGCTGCTGTCAGTGGCCTTCGCCATGCCGGCGGGCCTGCCGCAACTGGTGCTGATCTGCCTGGGCATGATGATTGCCGCAGGCACCAATGGCCCGTCCAGTGCCATGGTCGCCAACCTGACCCACTACACGGTGCATGGCACGGCATTCGCCACCCTGACGCTGAGCAACAACCTGCTCGGCCTGGCCACAGGCCCGTTGATCACCGGCAAGGTGTCCGACCTGATCGGCCTGCAAGCCGCCTTTCAACTGGTGCCGTTGATCAGCATCGCCGCCGCCGCGGTGTTTTTCTACGCCAAGCGCCACTACCACCCTGACATGGCGCGCCTGGCCTGTGGCAATAGCCCGCAAGCGCCTGTCGAGCCCGTACTGGAGGCCCGTACGTGAAGCATTCGCTGTCGATTGACGTGTATTTCGATTTCATCTGCCCGTGGTGCCTGATCGGCAAGCGGCAACTGCAAACCGCACTGGCTCAGTTGCGCGAAGCCCGGCCCGAGGTCGAGGTCACCCTGGCCTGGCACGGCGTGCAGCTGTTGCCCGACCTGCCCGCAGCCGGCCAGCCGTTCGCCGACTTCTACCGCCGCCGCCTGGGCAGCGACGAGGCGGTGCGGCAACGCCAGGGGCAAGTGCAGGAGGCTGCGCGTGCCGTGGGCGAGCTGATCGACTTCAGCCGCATCGCGTGCATGCCCAATACTGCCGACGCCCATCGCCTGCTGCTGCATGCGGTCGAACTGGGCAGCGAGCAACAGGTCGAGGCGCTGCTGGAGCGGCTGTTTGCCGCGTATTTCCGCGAGGGCGAAGACTTGGGCGATCGCGACACCCTGTTGCGCATCGCCGAACAGTGCGGCTTTACGCCTGCCGCGCTGGCCGGGAGCCTGAGCGCTGATGGCCGGCCATTCATCAGTGCCAGCGCCGACATCGCCAGCAGGGGCGTGCCGTGTTTCGTCTTCGACGATCACCTGCGCGTGTTCGGTGCCCAGCCGGTAGAGCAACTGCTCGACGCCATGCACCTGGCGCTGTCGCGTTCGGCGGGGGTGCAGGCGTGAACGGGCGTATCGAGGTACCGGCCCAGCGTGTGCCAGGCGTCGGCGAGCGTGTGCTGTTCGAACACGGGGGCAAAAGCCTGGCGCTGTTCAATGTCGACGGGCGTTTGCTGGCCATCGACGACAGCTGCCCGCACCAGGGTTCATCGTTGTGCGCCGGGCAACTGGACGGCGCCGTGATCCAGTGCCGCGCCCATGGCCTGCGCTTTGACCTTGCCAGTGGCTACCTGCTCAATTCCACGGCACTCAAAGTGGCCAGCTATCCGGTGGAGGTGGAGGGCGACCAGGTCTTTATCGTCATCGCCGGCCAGGAGGTGGTGTCATGAGCACCCTTGCGCTTGCCCAGGTCAACCACCGCGCGTGGGAGTTGGCGCCGGGGCTTAGCGTCAGCCTGATTACCGCTGGGGCGGCGAGCTTTCTGGCGGAGCATTATGGCGCGCCGGTCATGCTGTTCGCCCTGCTACTAGGCCTGGCGCTGAACTTTCTGGCCAGCGATGGCAAATGCAAAGCCGGCATCGAATTCACCGCACGCACGGTATTGCGCCTGGGCGTGGCATTGCTGGGCATGCGCATCACCCTGGAGCAGATGGCAGGCCTGGGCTGGAAGGCCGTCGCACTGGTGGTGATCCTGGTGGTGGTGACCATCGGCGTGTCGATGGTGGCGGCCAAGGCCCTGGGGTTCCAGCGCCTGTTCGGTATGCTCACCGGTGGCGCCACGGCGATCTGCGGCGCCTCGGCGGCGTTGGCGCTGGCCGCTGCGTTGCCCAGCCACCCGCAAAAAGAGCGGGCGACGCTGTTCACCGTGATCGGTGTGTCGGCGTTGTCGACCCTGGCGATGATCCTCTACCCAATGATCGCCAACGCGCTCGGCCTGTCGCCACAGGCTGCCGGGGTCTTTCTTGGCGCGACGATCCATGACGTCGCCCAGGTAGTGGGGGCGGGCTACAGCATGTCGCCCGAAACCGGCGACACCGCCACGGTGGTCAAGCTGATGCGCGTCGCCATGTTGGTGCCGGTGATTGTTGTCGCGGCCATGATCTCGCGCCGCCAGGGTACCGACACCGCAGGCAAGCGCCCGCCATTGTTGCCCTGGTTCGCGGTGGGGTTTCTGGCGCTGGCCTGCATCAACAGCACCGGGTGGGTGCCGTTGGCCGTGCAGGGTGGGGGCAACGAGCTGTCGCGCTGGTGCCTGGTGGTGTCGATCAGTGCCCTGGGCATGAAGACTCAGCTCAAGGAGCTGGCCGCCGTGGGCATCAAGCCGATTTTGCTGATGGTTGGCGAGACGGTGTTCTTGGTGGCGCTGGTGCTGGTGCTGTTGCACGTGGGGCTCTAGGTTTTGTACGAAGCAGTGCTGTAGGTTTCAGCTCCGCTTTTCGGCTTCAGAAAGAGTCATAACAGTTGCTGGTCGACCTATGTCGATACACAACGCTTTCCCGATGAACAGTGGGGTGAGCGGCCGATTGCCCTGGTGGTCCGCGCGCCCGGTGACAGCCTTGACCAGCCGATGCTCGAGGCGCACCTCAAGCAGTTCGTCGACCGGGGCCAGATCAACAAGTGGGCGATCCCCCGGCAGGTGCACTTCGTCACTGACATCCCCAAGACCAGCATCGGCAAGATCAACAAGAAGCTGATTCGCGAGATGCACATGGTGTAAGGACCAGTCATGGCACCGGCTTCGCCGGTGATCGCTGGCAAGCCAGCTCCCACAGGTCCCTGCTAAACCCATAAGTTATGTGCTGTCCTATGGAAGCCGGCTAAACCAATGAAGTCTATTTTTGTGTAGGGATTGGACTGCCCCTCCATAACCTGCACAATTGCCGGCTTTTTTCGCGACAGGAAGCCGCCATGCAACGGATTGTGATTCTGGGAAATGCCGGCAGTGGTAAATCCACCCTTGCTCGTGCCGTGGGCAAGCGGCTCGGCGTGCCGGTGGTTCACCTGGATACCCTGTTCTGGGAGCCCGGCTGGGTCGAACCGGACGCCGAGCTGTTCCGCCAGCGGGTCGGCGAGGCGACAGCAGGAGACAGCTGGGTGTGTGAAGGCAACTACGCCCGGCGCACATTCGACCTGCGCCTGCCCCGTGCCGACCTGGTCATCTGGCTCGATACGCCCCGGCTTACCTGTTTCACCCGGGTGATCCTGCGCAGCGTCATGAACCGGCCCCGTCCAGACCTACCCGCCGGTTGCACAGAGAAACTCGACCGGGCGTTTCTGACCTTCCTGAACTTCGTGTGGAACTTCGATCGCGGCTACCGCCCAGGCATCGAGGCGCAGCGCCTGGCGAAAGGGCCGCAGGTGCCTGTCGTGCACGTGCGTGGCAGCCAACAAATTGCCGCATTTCTCGACAGCTTGCCGGCTGCCGGCAAGCTGGCGTCAGCCGGGCAGTAGCGTACGCAGCGCAGCGGTCACGGCGAGGGCGAACAGCATCACTGGCAAGATTGAAAACCGTGAAGCGGCATAAGCGGTAAGTGCCAGGGCGATGAGGTCTGCGGGATGGCCAGAAACGAAGGCGGGCGTGATCACGGCAACCAGCACGCAGCCAGGGGCGGCGTTCAGCACCCGGCTGAATGGCTTTGCCCACAGGTACGCGCTGACCAGGCCGGCCAGCGTGCCCGCCAGCACGTACCCGCCACCGGGAATCAGCAGGTAGAACAGCCCTGCAGTCACCAGGCTGAACAGCCAGGGCAGGGCGGCGTGCACCCCTTTCCACAGGCCCTTGAGCAGCACCAGCAAGACGGCGGCAAATGCCATGTCCAAGCCGTAGGGGTGCAGGTCACCCAGCAGCGGCCCGATCAGCGCGCCGAGAGTGATGAAGCTGACCCAGGCCACCCACTGACACCCCCTCGAAGTGGAGCCGGTGCGCGGGCTCGATTGGGGTGGCGATTCGGTGGTCGCGGCAGCGGGGCATTCGCGGTCTGGCGTTGCAGGGGGATCTTCAACTACGGATTCAAGGGCATTCATGGTCACCTCCAGTGGGGGAAAATTATTCCAATGAATCGCTGAAATAGGGTTGCGTAGTGGCTCTACTGGCGTGAGTATTTGGCATCTGCTGCCGAAATATTCCAATCAAAGGTTTTCAATGCCAATCAAGCTCGACGCCATCGATCGACGTATCCTGCGGGCGCTGCAACGCGACGGCCGCCTACAGAACCAGGAGCTGGCCAAACAGGTGGGGTTATCGCCCTCACCGTGCCTGCGGCGGGTGCGCCTGCTGGAAGAAGCCGGCGTTATCGAGCGCTATGTGGCGCTGGTGGACCCGGCCAAGGTAGCGCTGGGCCTGACCTTGTTTGTGCGGGTGTGGCTCAAGCGCCAGGACCAGGACACCACCGATGAGTTCGTCGAAGCAGTGCGGCTTTTGCCCGAAGTGGTGGAGTGCCACGTCATGGCGGGTGACTGCGACTTGCTGTTGCGGGTGGTAGCCGCGGACCTTGAGGCCTATCGCCGCTTCCAGATCGCTCACTTGACCAGCCTGAGTGTGGTGCAAAACGTCAAAACCGAAGTGCCCATGGAGAAAATCAAGCTCACCACCGAGTTGCCGGTGTAGGCGGCTTCGATTCGCAACGCGCCAGGCAAGCTTGGCCTAGAGTTAGCGGCACGTGCGATGGCGCAATGCAATTAATTGCCAGTCGCCACAACTATTTCCCTCGGCAAATGTCACTTCTCGGAGCCGGTACGAATTATGGGGCACCGGCCACGTATTTTACGGAGCTAACTCGACATGGCAGCACTGCAGAACAGTACGTTGGAAGCGATTGGCAGCAATCAGGCGCAGCTGCTGAGTGAGTGGCACGCCTCACTCGAAGCCAACGGGGCGACGCGTAATATCCGCGAGCAGGACCTGCGCCAGGAAACCCGTGAATTCCTCCAGTTGGTGGTCGATGGCTTGCGCAATGAAAGCGGCACCAACATTGCTGCCGAAGGCTGGGAAGAGACACGCCGCTTCCTCGAGAAGCTGTCTGCCAGCCGCGCCCAGGTGGGCCAAGAGTCCCATCAGACGGCATTCTTCATCTTTGCGCTGAAGGGCCCGCTGTTCAACTTGCTGCAAACCCATTACCGCGAGCAGCCCGCGCTGCTGGCCGAGCAGCTGTGGGAGATTTCGTCGCTGTTCGATGCCTTCGGCCTGCACACCATCCGCACTTACCAGAAGAATCGCGAAGCCGTGATCAAGCGTCAGCAGGAAGAGCTGCTGGAGCTGTCGACCCCCGTGGTCAAGTTGTGGGAAGGCGTCCTGGCGTTGCCACTGATTGGCACCCTGGACTCCCATCGCAGCCAGACCGTGATGGAGTCGCTGTTGCAACGCATCGTCGACACAGGCTCCGAGATCGCCATTATCGACATCACGGGCGTGCCAACAGTCGATACCTTGGTGGCCCAGCACCTGCTCAAGACCGTGACCGCCATCCGCCTCATGGGCGCCGACTGCATTATCAGCGGCGTGCGCCCGCAAATTGCGCAAACCATCGTGCACCTGGGCCTGGACCTGGGCACGCTGACCACCAAGTCCAACCTCGCCGATGCCTTGAAGCTGGCGCTGGCGCGCCTGGGTACCGCTGCTGGCGAGCGGGGCTGAGCCCATGGAACGAATCCCCATCTTGCAAATGGGCGAGTTCCTGCTGGTGACCATCCAGGTCGATATGCATGACCAACTGGCGCTGCGCCTGCAGGACGACCTGACCGATCGCATCGAACACACCTCGGCCCGTGGCGTGCTGATCGACATCTCGGCACTGGACATGGTCGACTCGTTCATCGGCCGCATGATTGCCACTATCTCGGGGCTGTCGCGCATCATGGATGCCGAGACCGTGCTGGTCGGCATGCAGCCAGCGGTGGCGATCACCCTGGTGGAGTTAGGGCTGACCCTGCCGGGTGTCAGCACTGCGCTCAATGTCGACCGCGGCATGCACCTGTTGCGCAAGCGGGTAGGCCACTCATGAGCCTTCGTGAGCGTGGCAGCCAGCCGGTACGCATCGAGCAGGACGTGGTGCTGGCCCGCCAATTGACGCGAAAAATCGCCAGCGATTGCGGCATGCGCCTGGTCGACTTGACCAAACTGGTCACCGCCGTCAGTGAACTGGCCCGCAACACGGTGGTGTACGGCGGGGGCGGTGACATGGACTGGGAGGTCATCGAAGAGGCCGGCCGCGTTGGCGTACGCCTGGTGTTCCGTGACGAAGGGCCGGGCATTGCCGACATCAAACTGGCCCTGACCGATGGCTGGACCTCGGGCGGCGGCCTGGGCCTTGGCCTGACCGGTGCACGACGCCTGGTCGACGAATTCGAGCTGGACACCGCGCCTGGGCAAGGTACCCGGGTAATGATCACCCGATGGATATGAGCCTGAGCGCAAGCCTGACCCAGGTGCTGCGCCTCGACGATGCCAGCCAGGTCGGGCACGCCCGACGTGTGGTGCAGAAACTTGCCGAACAGCAGGGCTTCGACGCCGCTGATGCAGGCCGGGCAGCCCTCGTCGCCACCGAGCTTGCCAGCAATGTGCTCAAGCATGCCGCATGCGGCGAGCTGCACCTGCGCGTGCTTGCCCATGGCGGCCAGCCTGGCATCGAGTTACTGACTGTGGACCGCGGGCACGGCTTCGACCTGGCCAACTGCCTGATCGATGGGTACTCCACAGGTGGCACTCAGGGTATCGGCCTGGGGGCTGTCAGCCGTCTGGCTCAAGTGTTCGATGTGCACACCGATGCACATGGCTCGGTAGTACTGGCGCGGGTCTACAAAGGAGGCACGGCCTTGCGCGGGATGTTCCGCCCGATCGTCGACATGGGTTCGGTGGACCTCATCTTTGAGGAGCCACACGGGCTGCCGAAGATGTATACCGATGACAAGAAGCTGGCGCAGATCCTGCGCAATTTCATCTCCAACGCGCTGAAGTTCACCACCCGTGGCGAAGTGCGGGTGTCGGCGCACTTGCAGGGCAACGACCAGATCCGCTTCGCGGTCAGCGACACAGGCATCGGTATCGCACCTGAACTGCTGGGCGGGCTGTTCGAAGACTTCGCCCAAATCGACTCGCCGCTACAGAAACGCCTGCGCGGCACCGGCCTCGGCTTGTCACTGTGCAAGCGCTTCGCGGCCTTGCTGGGCGGTGAAGTAGGGGTGGACAGTGTGCCGGGCGAAGGGTCGTCGTTCTTTGTCATCATCCCGCTGGCGCTGGCCCAGGAGAGCGCTGATGAACCCTGACATTCGCCTGCTGATCGTCGACGACAACGTCGCCACGCGTTATGCGCTGCGTCGCCGCCTGGCCCTGCATGGCTACCAGGTGCTGGAGGCGGGCACCGGTGGTGAGGGGCTGGCCATGATCGGCAGCGAGCAGATCGACGGGCTGATCCTCGACGTCAACCTGCCGGACATGAGCGGTTTCGATATCGTCCGGTTGCTGCGCGCGGACCCTGAGACTGCATTGTTGCCGGTGATTCACGTGTCGGCGGCGTCGATCCAGACCGGTGACATCATTACCGGGCTCGACGCCGGTGCCGACGCTTACTTGGTGCATCCAGTGGACCCGGATGTGTTGGTGGCGACCCTGCGGACCTTGATGCGGGTGCGCGATACCGAGCGGGCGCTGCGCGCAAGCGAGGCCAACTTTCGGGAAATCTTCACCAATGTCTCAGCACCCATCGCCGTGCTCGATGCCGAGCTCAAGGTGCATGAGTGCAACCATGCATTCGCCCAGCTGACCCAAGACAACCGTAACCCCAAGGCGCTGCAGGAGTGCTTTGTCGACGGTCAGCAAACCGCCATCGCCGCCTTGCGCCAGCACCTGGCCGCTGGCCAGCGCTGGCGTGGCACGCTGGGCATGAGCGTGCACGGCCAGCCACGGGACACCGAGTGGCAGCTTTCGCCCTACCGAGCGCCAGGGTTCTGCCTGGTGTTCGTCGAGGACGTCACCGAACACCGCCACCGCGAACGCTCGCACCTGGCACGCCTGGATGACGCCAACACCCAGCTGGCGCGAGAAATGGCCCAGCGGGCGCAGACCGAGGCGCAACTGCTGCAGTTACAAAAGATGGACGCCTTGGGCAGCCTGACAGGGGGGATCGCCCACGATTTCAACAACCTGCTGACCGGCATCATCACCAGCCTGGAGCTGATCCGCAAACGGGTGGCGCAGAACCGTCTGGAAAAGATCCCGAGTTACGCAGACGCCGCGCTCAGTTCAGCCATGAGCGCCGCTTCGCTGACCCACCGGCTGCTGGCATTTGCCCGTCAGCAGCCGCTGGACACCCGCCCGGTGGACATCAACGAGCGCGTGCGCTCGCTGGAAGAGCTGATCACCCGCACCATCGGCGAACGGATCGTGCTGGTATTAGAGCTTTCCAGCGAGCCGACCATCGCCCTGGTCGACCCGATCCAGCTAGAGAGTGCGGTGCTCAACCTGGTGATCAACGCCCGCGATGCCCTGGCCAAAGGCGGGCATATCTGGGTCAACACCGCGGCGAGCTGGTCGCATGGCAACCCTTACCTGCAGGACGGCCCCTATGTGGCGGTGAGCGTGCGCGATGATGGCGGCGGCATCGAACCGGAGGTGCTGGAGCGGGTGTTCGACCCGTTCTTCACCACCAAGCCGGTAGGCCAAGGGACCGGGCTTGGGCTATCGACCATCTATGGCTTCGCCCGCCAGTCGGGTGGGCATGTGTCGATCTGCAGCGTGCTAGGGCAGGGGACCGAGGTGACGTTGATGTTGCCGGCCAGCAGCCACCAGGTCACCTGTGAGGCACAGGTGCCACAATTGGACCAGCGCGGCGCTGGCGAGCATGTGCTGGTGGTCGAAGACATGGCCTCTGTGCGCCTGTCGGTGGCAGAAGTGCTTGCTGACGCGGGTTATCGCTGCACCCTGGCCGAAACCATCGAGCAAGCGCTGGACCACCTGCGCGAAGATGCCGACATCGAGTTGTTGCTGACCGATGTCGGGCTGCCGGGCATGAGTGGCCGCGAACTGGCCGACATGGCGCGTACTTACCGCCCAGGGCTGCCGGTTTTGTTCATGACCGGTTATGCCGAGACCGCGCTGGATCGGCAGGCGTTTCTGGACACTGGGATGGACCTGTTGATCAAACCGTTCCAGATCGGTGATCTGCTCGACAAGGTGCGGCTTAACCTTGGCTAGCACAAGTCGAACAACTCGATGCGCGGTCATGACATAAAGGGAATTTAAAGTTGGCATGAAAATCTCATGCTTAACCGTTATGCGACCCATCCTGTCGACCTGTAAACAACTTCCCACGCCAAAAAGAGCATAAGGGGGCTTCATGAGTTGTCTGATTTGCGCTGGACATGCTGATTCCGTCGAATGCCCGCTCGGGTGGGAAGAGCGACGCTGCTCGCAATGCGGGTGTTACAGAATGTCTCAATCACTCATTCTAGTGATGATGGAGGAGGGTCAGATTTTCGATACCGAGCGCATGCGGGCGTGGCTTGCCGCCCGGCGAGAGGAGGTATCCATACCCTCTATCGAACACCATCAGGCCATCTTGGTGAGTTGAACAGATGAACTGCCATGTGTTCGGCGTGCATGAGCGGCGGGGTTAGACTGATTTCGTTGTTGCATCAGGGCAATGCGCGGTGTAAACCACAGTGCTGACGCACTGGCGAAAGCGCTTCAGCGTGCATCTTTATCTCGTTTCTGGAAATAGTCCCCATGCAGCATCAATCTCCCGACGAAACCATTCGCGCCGCGCTGCAGAAGTCGCATGCCAGGCTGCGGCGGCAGCACGAACTGGTCGTCGAGTACGGCGTCATGTCACTGAAGTCGTCTAACCTGGATGCGCTGCTGACGCTGGCGTGCGATGTCGTGGCCAAGGGCATGGAGACGCCATTTGCCAAAGTGCTCACGCCCATAGCGGACAGCGACGAGTTTTTGCTGTCCCATGGTGTGGGTTGGGATGAAGCTGACATCGGGCATGCCACGGTGGGCGGGGACATCGCCAGCCCCGCAGGCTATGCCATTTCCACCTACCGGCCGGTGCTGTCCAACCACCTGGGCCAGGAGCAACGCTTCAGAACCCCCTCACTGCTTAAAAAATACGGCATCGAGCGTGCGATCAACGTCCCCATTCGCGGGCCATCCGCCCCGTTCGGCGTGCTCGAAGCCGACAGCAGCAATGGCGAAGACTTCATCGAAAGCGACCTGGTGTTCCTGGAGGGCATTTCCAACGTCATCTCCATGGCGGTCGAGCGGATTTCTGCAAGCTCGGAGATGCATTCGTCCGACCCTTATTCGGAGAGCGTGCTCAACGCCAGCCCCGATTGCGTGAAGATCCTGTCCGCGAGCGGCGACATAGAATTCATGAACGATGCCGGCATGTGCCTGATGCACATCGGCGACCTGGCCCAGGTTCGCGGTGTGGCGTGGTCGCAGCTCTGGCCTGACGAATCCCGAAACCTGGTGCTGGAAGCGATCAGTAAAGTCACAGGCGGCGAGTCGACCCGGTTTGAGGCCTTTTGCCCAACCCAACATCACGAGCCGAAATGGTGGGACGTGACGGTTGCGCCCATTTTTGGCGAGCAAGGGGACTTTCAAAAGATGATCGCTGTTTCACGCGACATCACCGAGCGACGTCATCATGAAGCCCAGTTGCTGTCGTTGATCGACGCGCAGAACATCAAGCTGAGCAAAAGCGACCTGTACCTGGAAGAAATCCATCACCGGGTCAAAAACAGCCTGCACCTGGTCAACACGTTGCTGTTGCTGCAGGCGAACATGGCCCAGGATGAAGCGGTAAAGCTGCAGCTTGAGACGGCGGCGACTCGGGTATTGACCATCGCCAGCGTGCATGAGCGGCTTTATCAGAACGCTGAGGCCCAAGCCGTGCGGGCCTGTGACTACCTTGCGGCGTTATTGGGGGATTTGGGCAAAGCCTTGGCCGAGCGCAGAATCTTGCTCAACGCGGACACGTTCGTCTTGCCCGCCGAACGGATGGCGCCTCTGGGTTTGGTGATTTCCGAACTCATCACCAACGCCTTGAAGTATGGCAAAGGCACGGTGGAAGTCAGCGTGAGTGGCCAAGGGGATCATGCGCTGATCACCGTAACCGACGAAGGCGATGGTTTTCCGGAGTCTTACCCAAAACCAACGGGTACCGGCCTGGGTATGCGTTTGGTCAAAAGCTATTCGGGTTATGGCAACCAGGCGATCACAGTTGACCGTGCGCAAGCAAAAAGCACGATCCATGTGCGTTTCAAACTTTAGCCCCAGGGCAGTAGTGCAACCCCGGGGCCAAAGGCATCAGCGGTCTTCATCCCGTTGCTGAGCATCCCCGTGTTCGGCCTGGCCACCCATACGGCCCTTGTCGGCGGGGTCTTGGCGGTTGGCTTGGTCAGTGCCGGGCTGCCCCCCTTGGCGCCCTGTGTCAGTTGAGCGATCCCAGTCCTTGTTCATCTTGTCTTCAGGTTTCTGTCCTGGTTGCTGGCCGCCTTTCTGTTTGTCGGGCATGTCGCCCCCGGTACCCTGGCCGCCTTTCTGACCGGCATCGCCGGCACCGGTATTGGCGTTGCCGCCTTGGTTTGCACCCCAGTCTTGATTGTTCGCCATGACTGCATACCTCTGTTCACACACAGGAAGGTCTGTGTTCAGTTGTGACTTCGAGGCAATCTTGGCTGGTGCATTTATTGTTGGGGATTCTGACAAAACGCCTGAACAACCGCCGGCCCGGTATTTATGGCTCCAATAATCCTAAGCTTTTTGGGTTTAACCTCATTCTTTGCATGAGCCAGCTTGAGTCTTTCCCATATGCAGACTAATACTAAAGAACTGCCGGAGAGGGCTGATCATGCACATGCGCTTCGTTGTGGTTCCCGCGGTACCTCGCCATAAAGAGATCTTTCCTCGGCGCATTGGTTTTCCCAGTGCCTTGGGGGAGGGCTATGACCTTTACGATACGCAAGAAAAGGTGCGTCTCAGCCTGAGCTTTTCGACACGCGCCGAAGCGGAGTTCGAATGTGCGTGCCGCAATGAGTTCCAGGGTAACGATGACGCTAACTTCGTCGGAATTGGATGAGCGCATGCAGAAACAGGCAAGTCTGCCTGTTTCTGCATCAATGTAGGCCTTATTGGCCGGCGGCCAGCAGGTTGTCGCGGGTCTGTTGCTCAACGGTGTTCTGGATCTCGCGAGCCAGGGCTTTTACATCATGCTGGGCAATTTCCTTGGGCATGACCTGGAACCCGATCGAGTTGTACAGCCGGCCCCAGGCAGCCTGGGCGTCTGAGTAGGCCGCTTCGCGCTGGTAACGTGACAGCAGCAGGCGGCCTTCGGCGCGGATCAGTTCCAGTTCGCTGCCCAGCGCGGCACTGCGCGACGACTGGGCGTAGTTGAGCAGGCTCTGGTCCACCCGCAGGCTTTCGTCGGCAAACTCCACCTCCTGGCGCGCCAACTGGTAGCGCAGCAGGCCAACGCGGACCTGGGTGAGGATCGCCATCGACAGGGCCGTGCGGCGCATGTCGTCGGTTTTTTCCTGGCTTTTCTCCGCTGCGGTGATGTCCGGGTACTGCAGCAGGCGCAGCAGGTTCATCGAGACATTGATACCGGTCTGGTTCCAGTCGCTGTTGTACAGGTACTTGTTGGAGTCGTACTCGTAGCCATAGTTGAAACTCACGTTAGGCCACAGCTGGGCCTTGGCGATCTTCAGGTCGTTCATGCTCACGCGTTTGCGGTACCACTCTTCCATGATTTCCGGGCGGCGTTCCAGTGAAAGGCGCTCCAGTTGCTCGACGTTGCTTTTCAGCAGCGGCAGCGGCGGTTCGCTGGTATCGGCCAGGACCATGCGGGTATTGGGCGGCAGCGACATCAGCGCGGCCAGTTCGGCGCGGGCGAACTCCAGGTCCTGGCGGCGAACGGTGAGCATATACACCGAATCGAGCAGGGCGCGCTGGTAGGCGAGGATGTCCTGGCGTGGCAGCAGGCCTTTGCCCTCGGCTTCCCGGGCCGCCGTCAGGGCGCGGTGAGTACGCATCAGCAGGCCATCTACCTCGGGTAGCAGGCGCTGCGCGCCAAGTGCGCGCCAGTAAGCGTTGCGCACGTCCTGCAACACATTCTGCGCGACCTTTTCACGGCGCTCTTCGGCCATCAGCATCTGGTCATTCTTCTGTTGCGTGCGGAAGTAGGCGACCCCGAAGTCCAGCAGGCTCCAGGACAGCCCTAGGCTGTAAAGGGTGCGGTAGCGCTCTTCGGAGGTAGACGGGCGCAAGCTGACCTGGCGGTCCTCGATGCCGATCGATGTGCCACCGGAATCGTTGTTACGCCCGGCGTAACCGGCCGAAGCGACCAGGCGCGGCAGCATCTCGTGGCTGGAGACATCGCGCAGGTCCGACGCCAGCGCGCTTTCCAGCAGCTTCAGGCGGTAGTCGAGGTTGTACTTCAACGCCCGTGCCGAGGCTTCGTAGAAGGTGATCGGCCCGTTCACCGGCTCCTGTTCCTTGTACATCCGCGCCTGGTCTTCGATCACCCGCTGGCGCATTTCGTCCTCGGTGAAGGGTTTGGGTTCGAAGGCCGAGCAGGCGCTGAGCAGGATGCTGACAGCGGTGAAGGTGCTCAGGCTTTTCAATGTTGATACTGACATAGGCAGTCCTTGATCCTTCCGTGAAATAGGCATCAGCTTCATGGGGCATTGCTGCCGCGGCGTTGGGCGGCTTCGCGCAATTGCGCACGGAAGCCGCGCGCAGGCTGTGGCGGTTGCTCCGGTGGCGCCACCATGTCAGTGGGCACCGGTGCCCACAGCGAAGGGTCCGGCAGCAGGCCATCGGCGGTCAGGCTGATGACGCCGTGGCGGCCGTCGACCCAGTTCTGGTCCTGCGCGCTGCCGCGCCGGCTCTCGGCCACTGCGCGGGCAACGAACTGGCCATGGACCTGGCCAAGTTGGCTGCCAAGCGACTGGCTTTCGATTTCGGGCGTAGCGAACAGGCGCACATCGCTGCCGTCGGCGCCCCAGGCGGACAGCGTCAAGGTTTCTTCGACCCGCTCCACTACCGGTGCGACGAAAATCGCTGGGGTCACGTCTGGCAGTGGCTGCGACGACAGCCCGGCGTGGCTGTCGCGGTCCACGTATGGCCCTGGCGGGATGTAAGGGGTGGAGATATCCAGGGTGATGGTCAACTGGGCCTGGTCGGTGGCTCCTGCCAGGTCGCTGAGCGTGTAGGTGAAGTAGTCCTTGAGTACCTGCCCCAGGCCGGCCGCCGCCAGCACGTCGCGGTTGCTCAGGTCGATGGTGTAGGTGTAGCTGCCATCGGCGTTCAGCACCAGAGTGCCGTACTGGCCTTTGATGGGCTGGCCGATGACGCCGACATTGCCGCTACCGGCCTCTTGGCCGCTGCGGATGCCGGTCACGCTCAGCCCGTCGCCGCCGTCTACATCGCTGTCATTGGGCAGCACGTTACCGCTGGTGTGCGGTGCCGGCACCTGATCGCTGGCGGTGTTGCTGTCGTCGCGGGCCACCGGGTTGTCGTTGGCGCCCTGGATGGTCACGGTCAGGCGGGCATCGGCAGTGATGCCTGCAGTGTCGCGCATGCGGTAGGTGAACACCTCCCGCAGCGATTCGCCGGCGCTGCGCATGGCCTGCACGGTGGGGTTGGTATTGTCGACGATATATTGGTAGCTGCCGTCGGCAGTGATCAGCAGCGTGCCATAGAGACCCTGCAGCACCTGCCCGGCAGACGCGGTCTGGCCATTTTCGCCGGTGTATTGCAGCACCGTCTTGGTCTCGCCGTACTGCACGCCGTCGACATCGGTGTCGTTATCCAGCACGTTGCCGCGGGGGTCGACGCCAGCCGTGCCGTTGTTCACGCCGCCGGCCTCCACTGCGATAGCGGTGTCGTCGTTGGCCACGGGGTAATCGTTGCGGCCGTCGATGGTGATGGTCAGCAGGCCGTTGGCAGTGCCGCCCCAGAAGTCGGCCAGCAGGTAGGTGAAGTTGTCTACCAGGGTCTGGCCGCTGGCGCGCAGTTGCTGAACGGCCTGCAGGCTGTTGTCCAGCACGTAGCGCCAGGTGCCGTCGCCATTGAGCGTGAGGTCGCCATACTGGCCGCGCAGGGTTTGCCCGACCAGGCTGGCATTGCCCGGCAGCGGGCCGTCGCCACTCCAGAACGCCAGCACTTCGAGGGTTTCCGGGAACAGGATGTTGACGGTGTCCGGGTCGCTGTCATTGTCCATCACGTTGCCGCTGGGGTTGCTGCCCGGGAGGGTGTTGTCGACGCCGCCGGCCTCGACGGCCAAGCCCTGGTCGGGGCCGGCAATCGGCGGCTGGTTTTCGCCGCGGATGAAGACGGTTAAGGTCGCGGTATCACTCAGCCCGCCGCCGTCGGTGACTTGGTAGGTATAGCGCTGGATGACGAAGCCCAGCGGGCCGAGGGCAATGATGTCGGGGTCGTTGGAGTTGACCACGAAGCGGTAGCTGCCGTCGGCGTTGAGGGTGAGGGTGCCGTAGTTTGTGGTGACGGTGGCGCTGCCGGTCAACGGGTCGAGGGACGGGTTGTTGCTTTCTTCGCCCAGGCCCACGGCGGTGACCACTTTGCTGTCGTTGGCATCGACATCGGTGTCGTTGTTCAGCACATTGCCGGTGGGGTTGCGCCCGCCGCTGCCATCGTCGTCCACCGCCACGGCGTAGGCGAAGTCGTCGTGGGCCACTGGGGTGTCGTAGCGGCCTTCGAGGGTGATGTTGATCTGCGCTTGGGCGGCGGCGCCGTCGGTGTCGTGCATGCGGTAGGTGAACGTTTCGCGCAGTTGCTCGCCGGCCTTGAGCGCCTGCACGGTGGCCAGGCTGTCGTTGACGGTGTAGACGTAGTTGCCGTTGGCATCGATGCTCAGGGTGCCGTAGGTGCCGGCTACCAGGGTCGGGCCCGCAGACACCTCAATGAACGTGCCGCCCGCGGCGAGGGTGCCCAAGTAGATGCCATCGACTGTCTTGCTGTCGCCAGCATCGACGTCGCTGTCGTTGCTCAACGCGTTGCCGCTGCCCTGCTGGCCAGGCGTTGTGTTATTGGTGCCGCCCGCTTCGATGGCAATGGCGTTGTCATCGGCTGCGACGGGGGTGTCGTTGCGGCCATGTATGACCACGGTGAAGGTGGCCGTGACGACTTTGCCGTTGCCATCGCTGACGCTGTACTGGAACACCTCGGTCAGTTGGTCGGCATCGGTGCGCAGGGCCTGGACCGCAGCGTTGCTGTTGTCCACCACGTAGCGGTAGTTGCCTTGGGCATCCAACACCAGGCTGCCGTAGTTGCCGGCCAGTGCTTGGCCCGGTGTGCCATTGATGCCATTTGGGTTGACCACGGCGCTGACGATCAGGGTGTCGCCATCGGGGTCGGTATACGCGCTGCGGATGCTGCCGCTTGGGTCGAGCCCCGGCTGGCCGTTGTTCACCCCACCGGCCTCGATGGCGTCGACCGTGACCGGGTTGACCACGGGTGGGTCGTTGACGCCGGTGACAGTGATCACCAGTTGCGCCTGATCGGTCAGGCCACCGCTGTCGTGAATCTGATAGGTAAAGATCACGTCCAGGCTCTGCCCAGCCGTCAAAGCAAGGAGGGTTGGGTCGGCGCTGTTGACTTCGAAGGTGTAGCTGCCGTCCTCATTGAGGATCAACTGCCCGAAGTTGCCACTGATCAGGCTGTTGTCGGCCAGGCGGCCAACCGTACCGGTGATAGTGGCCGGCGCGCCGTTGGCCACTGGGGTAAGCGTGCCACCAGTGACTTCCAGGCCGCTGCGCACGCCATCGACCTTGAGCTGGGTCGCGGTGGGTTGGTCAAGGTTATCGACGTCCGTGTCGGCGCCCACGCCGCCATCGCCAGTGATTACGTTACCGCTGGTGTTTACTGGCGCCGGGCTGCCGATGGTGATCATCTGCGCCAGCCCGGTGTCGCATGCTAGGTGAACGTTTCGCCGTGCTCGTCGACGGCCACCGGCTGCATCAGGCTGTGAATGAGGTCACCAGTTGGTCGCTTGGCACTGACCTGGCCGCCGAGGGTGCTGCCGTCGGTCGATCGCTCAGGGTGTGTACGATGGTGCCTCGACCAGCGTGGCCTGGACACCTGCCGTGGCGTTGCGTCGATGACGTAGCGGTAGCTGCCGTGGGACTGCCGAAGTGGATGCCATCGACTGTCAGGCATTGTCGCCAGCATCAACGTCGGATGGGTTGCTTGCGCTTTCGAGCCAGGCTGGGGCCGTTGTTCACCCCACCGGCCTCGATGGCGTCGAGCGTTGCGTGCCCTGGTCAGGCGTTGTAAAGCACGCTGTGCCGCCCGTTGCTTCGGTCCCATTGAGGATCAATGGCGTTGTCATCGTACCGATTCACTGGGGTAAGCGCCACCAGTGGGGTCGCTGCGCACGTTGCGGCCATGGATGTTATCGACGTCCGGTGACGCCGCCATCGCCAGTGATTACGTTACCGCTGGTGTTTACTGGCGCCGGGCTGCCATCGGTAGCCCCCGCGCTGGCAGTACCGTGGTCGTCGACGGCCACCGGCGCATCGTTGGCGCCCTGAATGGTGATCACCAGCACGGTGACAGCGGTCAGGCCGTCGGTATCGACCACCTGATAGGTGAACTGCTCGACCAGCGCTTGGCCTGGGGAAAGCGCCTGCACGGTGGCGTTGCTGTTGTCGCGGCCGTCTGCTGGCTGGCAACCGCAGCCGTTGGTACCTGTTGTCCGCCCCCGGTGCCATCGCGGATCGCGGTTGGTTTCGTTGCCGTCGACGTCGGTGTCGTTGTCCAGCACGTTGCCAGGCTGCGGGCGTAGTTGCCGGCCGGTGGCGGCGTTGGTCGCAACAGGGTGTCGTTGCGGCCGTGGATGATGACGGTGAAGGTGGCAGTGACGATTTTGCCGTTGCCATCGCTGACGCTGTACTGGAACACCTCGGTCAGTTGGTCGGTATCGGTGCGCAGGGCCTGAACCGCAGCGTTGCTGTTGTCCACCACGTAGCGGTAGTTGCCTTGGGCATCCAACACCAGGCTGCCGTAGTTGCCGGCCAGTGCTTGGCCCGGTTGTTGGGCTGACCACGGTGCTGACGGTCAGGGTATCGCCGTCCGGATCGCTATATGCGCTGCGGATGCTGCCGCTCGGGTCGAGCCCCGGCTGGCCGTTGTTCACCCCACCGGCCTCGATGGCATCGACCGTGACCGGATTGACCACGGGGGGGTCGTTGACGCCGGTGACGGTGATCACCAACTGCGCTTGATCGGTCAGGCCACCGCTGTCGTGGATCTGATAGGTAAAGATCACGTCCAGGCTCTGCCCAGCCGTTAAAGCAAGGAGGGTTGGGTCGGCGCTGTTGACCTCGAAGGTGTAGCTGCCGTCCTCATTGAGGATCAACTGCCCGAAGTTGCCACTGATCAGGCTGTTATCCGCCAGGCGGCCAACCGTACCGGTGATAGTGGCCGGCGCGCCGTTGGCCACTGGGGTAAGCGTGCCACCAGTGACTTCCAGGCCGCTGCGCACGCCATCGACCTTGAGCTGGGTCGCGGTGGGTTGGTCAAGGTTATCGACGTCCGTGTCGGCACCGACGCCGCCATCGCCAGTGATCACGTTACCGCTGGCGTTTACTGGCGCCGGGCTGCCATCGGTAGCCCCCGCGCTGGCAGTACCGTGGTCGTCGACGGCCACCGGCGCATCGTTGGCGCCCTGAATGGTGATCACCAGCACGGTGACGGCGGTCAGGCCATCAGTATCGACCACCTGGTAAGTGAACTGCTCGACCAGCGCTTGGCCTGGGGAAAGCGCCTGCACGGTGGCGTTGCTGTTGTCGATGACGTAGCGGTAGCTGCCGTCGGCGTTGATGGTCAAACTGCCGAAGCTGGCTGGCACGCAGGTCGCTTGGCCGCTGGCCACTGGTACCAGTTGTCCGCCCCCGGTGCCATCGAAGCGGATCGCGTTCACCTGCTTGGTTTCGCCCAGGGCCACGGCGTCGACGTCGGTGTCGTTGTCCAGCACGTTGCCGGTGGCATCCTGCCCGGGCGTGCCATTGTTGGTGCCACCGGCTTCGATGGCGGTGGCGGCGTCACTGGTCGCAACAGGGGTGTCGTTGCGGCCGTGGATGATGACGGTGAAGGTGGCAGTGACGATTTTGCCGTTGCCATCGCTGACGCTGTACTGGAACACCTCGGTCAGTTGGTCGGTATCGGTGCGCAGGGCCTGAACCGCAGCGTTGCTGTTGTCCACCACGTAGCGGTAGTTGCCTTGGGCATCCAACACCAGGCTGCCGTAGTTGCCGGCCAGTGCTTGGCCCGGTGTGCCATTGATGCCATTTGGGCTGACCACGGTGCTGACGGTCAGGGTATCGCCGTCCGGATCGCTATATGCGCTGCGGATGCTGCCGCTTGGGTCGAGCCCCGGCTGGCCGTTGTTCACCCCACCGGCCTCGATGGCGTCGACTGTGACCGGGTTGACCACGGGCGGGTCGTTGACGCCGGTGACGGTGATCACCAGTTGCGCCTGATCGGTCAGGCCACCGCTGTCATGAATCTGATAAGTGAAGATCACGTCCAGGTTCTGCCCAGCCGTCAAAGCGAGGAGGGTTGGGTCGGCGCTGTTGACTTCGAAGGTGTAGCTGCCGTCCTCATTGAGGATCAACTGCCCGAAGTTGCCACTGATCAGGCTGTTATCCGCCAGGCGGCCAACCGTACCGGTGATAGTGGCCGGCGCGCCGTTGGCGACCGGCGTAAGGGTACCGTCCGTGACTTCCAGGCCGCTGCGTACGCCATCGACTTTGAGCTGGGTGGCGGTGGGTTGGTCAAGGTTATCGACGTCCGTGTCGGCGCCCACGCCGCCATCGCCAGTGATTACGTTACCGCTGGCGTTTACTGGCGCCGGGCTGCCATCGGTAGCCCCCGCGCTGGCAGTACCGTGGTCGTCGACGGCCACCGGCGCATCGTTGGCGCCCTGAATGGTGATCACCAGCACGGTGACGGCGGTCAGGCCATCAGTATCGACCACCTGGTAAGTGAACTGCTCGACCAGCGCTTGGCCTGGGGAGAGCGCCTGCACGGTAGCGTTGCTGTTGTCGATGACGTAGCGGTAGCTGCCGTCGGCGTTGATGGTCAAGCTGCCGAAGCTGGCTGGCACGCTGGTCGCTTGGCCGTTGGCCACCGGTACCAGTTGGCCGCCACCGGCGCCATCGAAGCGGATTGCGTTGACTTGCTTGGTTTCGCCCAGGGCCACGGCATCGACGTCGGTGTCGTTATCCAGCACGTTGCCGGCGGCATCCTGCCCGGGCGTGCCATTGCTGGTGCCACCGGCTTCGATGGCGGTGGCGGCGTCACTGGTCGCAACAGGGGTGTCGTTGCGGCCGTGAATGATGACGGTGAGGGTGGCAGTGACGATTTTGCCGTTGCCATCGCTGACACTGTACTGGAACACCTCGGTCAGTTGGTCGGTATCGGTGCGCAGGGCCTGAACCGCAGCGTTGCTGTTGTCCACCACGTAGCGGTAGTTGCCTTGGGCATCCAACACCAGGCTGCCGTAGTTGCCGGCCAGGGCTTGGCCTGGCGTGCCGTTGACACCGTTGGGGTTGACCACGGCGCTGACGATCAGGGGATCGCCGTCCGGGTCAGTATACGCGCCGCGGATGCTGCCGCTTGGGTCCAGGCCCGGCTGGGCGTTGTTCACTCCACCGGCCTCGATGGCATCGACCGTGACCGGGTTGACCACGGGTGGGTCGTTGACGCCGGTGACAGTGATCACCAGTTGCGCCTGGTCGGTCAGGCCGCCGCTGTCGTGGATCTGGTAGGTAAAGATCACGTCTAGGGTTTGCCCGGCCGCTAGCGCTCGGATGGCCGGGTCGGCGCTGTTGACCTCGAAGGTGTAGCTGCCGTCTTCGTTCAGAAGCAGCTGGCCGAAGTCGCCGCTGATCAGGCTACTGTCAGCCAGGCGGGCGACTGTGCCAGTGAGGGTTGCAGGTGCGCCGTTGGCGATCGGCGTAAGGGTACCGCCCGTGACTTCCAGGCCGCTGCGCACGCCATCGACCTTGAGCTGGGTCGCGGTTGGTTGGTCGAAGTTGTCGACGTCCGTGTCGGCGCCCACGCCGCCATCGCCGGTGATCACGTTACCGCTGGCGTTGACCGGCACGGTGCTGCCGTCGCTGGCACCCGCGCTGGCGGTGCCGTGGTCGTCCACGGCCACCGGCGCATCGTTGGCGCCCTGAATGGTGATCACCAGCACGGTCACCGAACTCAGGCCCCCAGCATCGACCATCTGGTAGGTGAACTGCTCGACAAGAGTCTGCCCTCGGGATAGTGCCTGCACCGCGGCGTTGCTGTTGTCGATGACGTAGCGGTAGCTGCCGTCGGCGTTGATGGTCAAGCTGCCGAAGTCGGCCAGCACGCTGCTCGATTGGCCGCTGACCACCGGAATGATCCGGCCGCCGCCCAGCCCATCGAAGCGCACCGCGCTGACCTGCTTGGTCTCGCCCAAGGCCACTGAGTCGACGTCGGTGTCGTTGTCCAGCACATTGCCCGTGGCATCCTGCCCCGTGGTGCCGTTGTTGGTGCCTCCGGCTTCGATGGCGGTGCCAACATCGCCATGGGCCACCGGGGTGTCGTTGGCGCCATGGATATTGATCTGCAGCACCGAGCTGCTGGTCAAACCGCCGATGTCGACGATGTCATAGCCGAAGAAATCACTGATGAAGTTGCCGGCGGTGCGCAGTGCCTGCACCTCAGGGTTGTCGTTGTCGACGATGTACTGGAAACCGCCGCTGGCGGTGATCGACAAGGTGCCGTACAGCCCTTGCAAGGTCGTGACCCCATTGGCGGCCACTGCGACTCCACCGGGGGTGGTGTTGTTGGCGATGCGGGTGACGGTAAGCACGTCATTGTTGGTCTGAATATCGACATCGGTGTCGTTGGCCAGCACGTTGCCGGTGGGGTTCACGCCCGGGTCGGCGTTGTTGAAGCCACCGGCTTCCACGGCGATGGCCAGGTCGGCGTTGGCGATCGGGGCATCGTTGACCGGGTCGATGATGATGTTCATCACGTCGGTGTCGGTCAGCGCATCGACCGGGTTCTGCCCGGGCACGCCGTCGCCGTTGACCGGTGCGTCGCCGAAATTGCCCTGGTCATTGGTGACCATGGTCAGGGTTTCCGAGTCGCGGAAGGTGTTGAAGTCCTGGTCGCCTTTGTAATACAGCTGGCTCAGCAACACGTTCAGTTCGGCCAAGGTGCCGGTAAGGACCAGGCTGCGTCCAACGCCGGCAGGAGGTGTAGCTGTGGCCTCCGGCGGGGTGGCGGTTTGCCAGATGACCCCGTGTACCACGGTCAGGGTAATGGTCATGACGCCGTCGGCAGTGCCGGCGTTGACGTCCACGTCACTGATGGCCAGGCCACCGATGTGCAATACCGTGTCTTCCTGGCCGTGCTGGTCGGACACCGTATTGACCGGCGCCTCGTTCACATGCACGTAGCCGGCGTCGGCGGTGCCGGTTGTGCCTTCGCCGAGTGCCAGGTTGATGCTGCCCAGGCCTGTAGCCGCAGCGCCCGTGTCGGTGTCGATACGCACCCGGAAGGTGTTGTTGGTGCTGACTTGGTGGTCTTGTGCCACCGCGATCAGGTAGCTGCCGGAGGGCAGCAGGGCGAACTGGTAGAGGCCGCCATTGGCGGTAACGGTGTTGAACGTGCGGTCGTCCGCGGTGCCGAACTGACCGTCGTCACCGGCCCAGGTCAGGGTGACGCCGATGCCGTCCAGCCCGGGCCCGTCCGGGCTGACGTTGTCCGTAGCGCTGCGGGTATCGTCCCACAGCGTGCCCTGGATCACGCCCATGCCGGCGCCATCGCTGAGGATGTAGTTGTTCAGGCCGGTTGCGCCGTCCTGGCCGGTGCGCTCGCCGTCGGCAGCGCCAGCACCCGCGGGCAGCGAACCGCCCCACCCGTTGGTTTCAAAGTCGGTGGGCAGGCTGGTCCAGGTGAGCACGGCGGAACTGGCGGCGTCGTCGGCGATGGTCACGTTGGGTAGAGTGACGGTGTAGATCACCTGGATCGCGTCGTTGGGCGCAAGCCGTGCGAAGTCCATGACGATACCGCTGCCATCGCTGAAGCTGATGCCGCTGGGCAGGTTACCCAGGTCCAGCGCCACGCCATTGAGCAGGATGCTTTGCACCTGGTAGTTGCTGCCATTGGGGAACTGGTCGGTCAGGTGGGTGTTGTAGGCGGGCGCGCCGCCATCCTGGGTGAAACTCACCGAGACGGTGGCCGTGGTCGTGCCGGCGCCCGGGGCGACGTCGATGACCGACTTCTGCATGCTGGTGAAGCTGGGCTCCACCACGCGCTCGAACACCGTATCGCTGCGGCCGCGGTCAACGCCATCGCCCGGGCCCACGTGTTCGAACACTGTCATGCCCAGCTGGGTGTTGGCCTGGTTGCCGGTCACGTTGTTGACGCGCACGTTGAACTCGAGGATCACGCCTTCGATATCGCTGTCATTGGCCTCGCCATTGGTCACGTTGCCAAGATTGAAGGTGATGGTCTGGCTGCCGTCTTGGTTGGTCGTGATCTGCAGCCGGCCATTGTCACCATCGAAAACACCCGAGGGCACCACGCCGCCCAGATCGGGGTGGATCGGCAAGGCCACATCGCTGTTCTGGTTGCCGGTCATATACAGCGAATTGCCGTCGCCGAGCACCAGGTCGGTGGCGTCGGTGGTCAAGCCGCCTAGCTGGCTCGACACCATGGCGATCAGGATGTTGTTGAGGTCGGCGGTGATGAACTCCAGGCCGGCGGCCAGCTCGATGCGGATCTGGTAATTGGGGTTGTCGCCGGTCGGTACCAGCACGGCCACGCGGTAACGGACGATTTCGCCGACTACCACGGTTTCCAACAGGCCGCTGGTGTCGATGGTGCCGCTGCCGTTGGTGGCCGGGGGCGTGTCGGTGACGCCGCCGACGCGGGACACCTGGATGCCGTTGGTGACCGGGATCAGCAAGGCACTCAGCACCCGGTAATCGTTGAGCACGCCTGAATTGAGCAGGCCATCGTCGCCGCTGCGCTCGCCATTGACGGTATCGGTGCTGTTGCTGCTGCCGTCCAGGCTGCTCCAGCGCACCACGACGTTGTTGGCGATCGCTGCCTCGCCTGCGGCCGTGGCATTGACCACGCCGGTCAGGGTGATGACGATGCTCCCGCCGTTAGCGATGTCGATGTTGGCGCCATTAGCGGTCACCAACTGGCCGTTGAGGATGACGAAATCAACGCCGCCGTTGTTAGTGGCGCCGCCGCTGTACTGGATGGTGCCACTGATCACCAGGTTATCGATTTCAGTCGGCAGCACGTCCAGCAGGCTGATGTCGAACGCGTCGGTGCCCGAATTGTTGGCCACGGTGATGGTGAAGGTGACGGTATCGCCTTGGTCGAAGCCACCAAACGAGGGGGTCGAGGTAATCTGCTGGGTGACGCTGAGGGTCGGCTCGACGATGGTCACGCCGGGCTGTTCGGCACTGTTGATGTTGCGGTCCACGGCGGTGGTGCCGTTGGGGGTGTCGCCATCCGGATCGCTGTACACCAGCTGCGCGCCGTTGTTCAGCGTGGTGCCTTGCTGGTTACCGGTCACGTTGCTGGCCACCAGCACCAGGCGGATGACGAAGCTGTTGTTGCCGGTAATGTTGTCGGCCGTGGCCCCGGCGCTGGCGAACACCAGCATCAGGTCGGCGCCGTCGCTGCCGTCCAGGGTCACCGGGTTGACGTTGAGCACACCGTTGAAATCGGCCGTGAGGGTAGCACTGGCTGTGGTGCTGGTGATGATTTCATAGCCCAGGTTGCCATTGAACCGTTGGTCCAGCCGCAGGCCCGGGGGGATCAAGTCATTGATGCGCAGGCTGCCCGTCGAACCCTCGGGCAGGGTGACGACGATGTCGTAGGTGATGCTTTCGCCAATCACCAGGTTGCTGCCCGTGGTGTGCCCGGCGCTGGAGTCGTCCTCGGTCAGGCTGCCGTCCTTGTAGGTCTTGCTGATGGTCGGCGCGGCGACTTGCTGGTTGGCGACCTCAGTCAGGTCGGTGGGGGTGAAGTCCTGGCCGCCATCGACGCTGGCGTAGTAAGTCAGCGCGGCAGTGCTCTGCAGCGTGCTGGAGGCGAGGATGGCATTGTCCACGTTGACGTCGTAGGTGATCACCACCACGTTGGCCCCGGACAGGTCGCTGGCGGTGCCGGCGCGGCCTGCCAGCAGGGTGGCCTGGCCGTTGGCGTCGAGGAAGGTAATGGCGTTGCCGTCGACGCGGTAGTCGGTGCCCTGCACCAGCACGCTGCCGTCCCCGCGGTAGATCTGCAGGTTGGCCGCGCCCAGGCTGCCGCCGACGAACGACAGGCCTGCGGGCAAGGTGATGCTGGTGCTGACATCGTAGGCACCGCCGCCGCCGGTGTTTTTCAGGGCGGTGGCCAGACGCAGGTTGTCGGCCCCGTCGATGCCGCTGACATTGCCGTCCACCGCCGCCAGGCTGGTCACGCTGCCGCTGAACGGCACACCGCTGCTGCCGGGGGCGGCCCAGCTGCCGGTGGTGCCGGTGACTGTGCCGTTGCTGCTGGACACCACGCCGTGCTTGATGTCCAGCACCGGCTCAGCGACCGACTGGATCACCGCCACATCCGATGAGGTGAGCACAGTCTTGTCGACCGTGGTGGTCTGGCTCGACTGCGCCAGCACGTCGAGTTCACGCTGATCGGCAAATGGCTGGTCGCCCACCACCATGGTGAAGCGCACCTGCACGGTACCGCCATTGAGCCCATCGGAGACGAAGTTGCCGAAGTCGAACACGATCGAGTTGCCGGGGCCGGTGGTGACGCTGTCGGGTACGTCGAGAATGGTATTACCGCTGCCAAACGTCCACTGGCCAATCCCGCTGCCGACACTCCAGCTGATGCCGCTGGCATTGAGCAAGGGCAAGGGCAGGTACGCCGTGAGTTTGAAGTTCTCGTAATCGGCCACCAGCAAGTCGTAGCTGATGGTGAAGGTCACCACATCGCCCGGGCGCAGCTCGCCGTTGCTCGGCGGGTTGCCGCCGTTGACCTGAGTGAGTTCGATATCGACCGAGGAGCTTGCGATGGTGCTGGTGGTACTGGACCCGTCTGTCTGGGTCCCGCCCAGGTTGACCGCATCGCGCAGCACGGTGGCATCCACCGTGGCGTTGTTACCAACGCTGTCACCTTCGTTGAGTTGGTCGTGGGGTGGGTGGTCACTGGTGTAGGTGGTGTCGACCAGTGCGTCGTAGACGATGCTCAGGCGTGTGGCACCTTCCTGTAGGGTGTCGTCGTAAAGGTCGCCGAACAGCGCCGCCACGCCAGGGCCGGCAACCGCCTGGCGAATGGACTCGGCAATGTCGAAGACCAGCGTGGTGCTGCCGTCGGCATTCACCGTCTGGGTGTAGACCAAGGCAATGGCCTGGGACCCACCATGCTGCTGGATGATCAGCGTAGGTGGGTTGCTCGGGTCGAACGTTTGGCCGTCGCCGAGCTGGTCGGTCAGGGTGAACTGGCCCTGTTCGAGGATGTTTTCGCCAAAGGCGAAGAAGTCGGAAATGGCCACATCCAAGGTGTAGCGCAAAGTGTCGCCGGGTGTGAGGCCGGGCGTGCCCACGTCATTTTGCAGGTCCACCTGCTTGAGCAGCGTGATCGACTTGGCGACGAAGGTCACGCCTTGGCCATTGCCGGTCTCGGTGAACGGATAACCCTCCGGGTCGGTGGGGCGGTCGCGTGGGTCGAGCGGGTTCCAGCCACCGGTCACGCTGGCGGTGCCGAAGTTGATGGTGGTCGGATTACCGGTGGTCGGGTCGATCACTGGCCGGCCGTTGGCGTCGATCTCCGGCACATAGAAGCTGACTTGGGTTTCGCTGGCCGCGCTCAGGGTGTCGTAATGGATCTCATAGCTGGCCACGAAGGCGTTGGGGTTGGCCAATGCCGCAGCGATAAGCAGGGGGTTGGTCAGCACCGTGCCGTCGTGAAGGGTGACCGACGTCAGGGTGCCACCGGCCCCCGGCGTGATGGCGCTGACGTGCACCTGGTCGGGCACGGTCTGGGTGACGGTGACATTGCTTAGCGTTTGCCCGGGGGCCGGGGTTACGGTCACGGTCTGGGTACGGGTGAAGTTCGGCCCGGTTACCGTTTCGCCTTCTGGCAGGTTGACCGTTTGCGTGACCTTGAGCAGGGTCGGGGTGACGATGAAGCTG
This sequence comes from Pseudomonas kermanshahensis, assembly GCF_014269205.2. Lineage (NCBI taxonomy): Bacteria > Pseudomonadati > Pseudomonadota > Gammaproteobacteria > Pseudomonadales > Pseudomonadaceae > Pseudomonas > Pseudomonas kermanshahensis. The sequence goes on along the minus strand of NZ_JABWRY020000001.1, from coordinate 3,282,131 downwards.
TGCAGCGCGCTTTCTACCCGGCTTGGGTCCTGCGCCGGATTGTTCAGCGAATCGTTACCGTACTCGAAACCAGCGCGGGCATTGATGGTGAGGTTAGGCGCGCCGTCGGAGTAGCTGGTGTCGGCCAGGTTGCTCAACTGTGCGGTAATCTGCACATCGATCGTGGGCTGGCCGTTGGTGACGCTGGCGTAGGGCAGTTGCAGCACCACCATCTGGTCGCCGGGCTTCATGCCGACGCTGGCGGCATTGATCACCAGGGCATTGCCGCTGGCGTCCTTGGCCAACGGGTGGGTGGCATTGCCGTTGGCATCGAAGGTGATCACGAAGCTGTTCACCGCCTGGCCCAAGTAGGTGGCGGAGACGAAGGTGGCACCATCGTCGCCGTCGCGCCCGGTGGCCGGTATGAAAACATCGAGGAACGGCGCATAGCCTTCCTGGGTCGACGGGTTGCTGAAACTGACGGTGAAGTTGAATTGCTCGCCCAGTTGCACCTCGGCACCGCCGCTGCTCAGGCTGGCGGTCGGGCTGGCATCGGCCAGCAGGCCTTGGAAGCCGTTCAGGGTGGCTGCTGCCAGGGCAATGGTCTTGTCAACATCGCCATTGCTGACCTCAAGGCGCCAGTCGCCGCCGGCCAGTTGGCTGCCGGTGGCGTTGCTGGAGGCGCCGACGTCAGCGCCGGTCCAGCGCGCCAGTTCGTTCACCAGCGCCTGGCCTGCACTGCTGGCACCTACATCGCAGCCATACAACTGGATGTCCGCGCCCGCGTTGAGTTCACCGCGCCAGGCGCTCAGGCGGTCGCCCAGCTGCTCGACGGTTTGGCTGGTGAATACCTGGTTGCCCAGGGTGAACTGGCCAGACGCGCCGTGCGAGAACACTTGGATCGAGTCGACCTTGCCCAACTGCGCCAGGGCATTGCTGATGGCTGCGATGGCATCCTGGCCAGGGTCCACCACCAGCGCGGTGGTACCGGTTGGCAGGTTGGCTGCCAGCTGGTCGCGGTTTTCCACCCGGGCATCGATGACCACCAGGTTGCGGGGGGCGGGCGCCGCTGTGGTGGTTTGTGCCTCGCTGGCAGTAGGGGCCGGGTGGCGGGTGTCCTTGGCCTCTGCTGTACCTGCATCACTGTGATGCTGCTGGTCGACAGCCGCTGCGCCAGCGCCGTCGAAGAGGATGCGTTGCTCAAGGGCAACTGTCTGCGACCGAGGGCGCGAAACCATGGCGAAGCCGGCTCTGCTCTTGATGTCCATTTCCAATCCTGCCCAGAAGTTACGATGCCATTTCCGAAACTAAATCAATCCTAGTCCGGTTTTTTCGGGGTGCCGGCTGAGGCGCCGGAAGGTCTTCAGAAGCCGCTTTCGCGCAGCCCGACTCCCAGAATCCATTTACCCAGCTCACCGAGGAGGCTGCGTTTTTCCCCTTCGATCTGCAGCTTGCCGCGGGTTTCGCGCACGCTGGCCAACGGCTCATCCAACGCGACCAGTACCTGGAACAGCGCGTTGCTGGGCACCAGCGACTGGCCGCTGGTCGGCACCGGGCCGCCGAAATGCGAAGACAACATGCGGTGGGCCAACTGCCCGGCGCGGGTGCTGCCAATGGCCAGCACTTTGCCGCGCAGCGCGGTGGCCTGGCCTTCGGGGTAAAATTTCACGGCATTGCCCACAGCCAGGTGGTGCACCTGGTCCTGGGCGACGTAGGCATCGACCTGCCAGTGACTGGGGTCGATCAGCATGCCCAGCGGTTCCTGGCGGTTGAGCCACTGGCCAGGGCGCCAGTCCGGGTCCAGGTCCAGCCAGGTGCCGGCGAATGGCGCCTGCAGGTTGAGGCGGGCGATTTCGATGCGTGCCGCGCGGGCTTCTTCGTTCTGCACCTTCAGGCGTTGCTGGGTGGCAGCGTCCTCGGTCAGCCCGGCGGGGTCGGCCAGCAGCCCAGAAAGGCGCGCCTGATAGCTGCGGGCGCTGGCCTGGCTGCTGCGCATGCGCGAATCCAGGTCTGGCTCTTCGAGCACTGCCAGCACGTCGCCAGCCTTGACGTGGCCTTGCGAATGCAAGCTTTTCAGCCGCGCAGGGTAGGGCGTGTACACGCGCAACTGGTGTTCGGCCCGGGCTACGCCAACGGCGTCGACCTGGCTGTGCCAAGGCACCGCCAGCGCCAGTACAACAAGGCCTGCGCCTAGGTAGAACAGCCGTTTGCGCTGACCCGGGATGCGTGCCCGCTGTTGCCACCAGTGGCTCAGCTCACGTTTCACCGGCAGCGCGATAAACCACGCCAACTCGACCATGAACAGCACGATCCCTAGCAGTTTGAAGAAGAACAGGTACACCGCCACGGCAATGCCGAGGAACAGCACCAGGCGGTACAGCCAAGTGGCAAAAGCGAACGCCACCAGCAGGCGGCGTTGCCCTACCGGGAATGGCTCGGGCCATGGCTCGTTGAGCCCAAGCAGGTTGCGCCGCAGGGCAACCCGCGCCAGCGCCGAGGCGCGCTCGTGCAGGTTGGGGAAGTCGAGCAGGTCGCTGAGGATGAAGTAGCCGTCGAAGCGCATGAACGGACTGGCGTTGAGGGCCAGCGACAGCACCCAGCTGGTGGTCGCCAGGTACAGCAGCGCGTTGCGCAGGGCGCCGTCGTCGCACAGCGCCCAGCCGAGGGTGGCCAGGCCTGCCAGGGATAATTCGGTGACGATGCCGGCCGAGGCGATGGCCAGGCGCTGGTGGGCGCGCTTGAGTTTCCAGCTTTCGCCGGTGTCGGTGTAGAGCATCGGCCACAGCACCAGAAACGCCACGCCCATGTGCCCCACGCGCAAGCCCAGGCGTGTGGCGACCAGCGCGTGGCCAAGCTCGTGCAGGGTTTTTGCGACCACCAGAGCCAGGGCAAAACTGAACAGGCCTTCGGTGGAGAACGACTCGACCACTGCATGGGTGAAGGCGTCCCACTGCTGCATCACCAGGATGATCCCGAGCAGGGTCAGGCCGATCACCAGCACGCCGGTAAGCGGATGGAACAGCCAGCCTAGCGCTACCGCCAGGCGCTGCAGGCCGGCTTGCGGGCGCAGCAGCGGCACGCGGAAGAACAGGTAGTGGTGCAACCACCAACGCCAGCTCGACCAGGTGCGCGCCTCGCTCGCGGCCTGCAGTTTGGCCAATTGCTCGGGGCCGGGGCGCAGCAGGTGGTGGTGTTCGAGGAACGTGCGCAGCGCCAGCACCTGCTCGACATCGGGGTTGAGCGCGCTGTCCCGCGATACTTGTTCGCTGATCTGGCGCGGCGTCTGGCCCCAGCGCAGCAGGCACTCGAACTCCAACCAGCCAATCCGGTAGAAACGGTTGACCACGGTGTCGTGGATCATCCATGCCGGTTCCCCTTCACGGCTGTCGGCGGCCTCGCACAGGCGCAGGTCCTCGCGCAGCGGGGGCAGCGGCAGGTCGGACAGGTCGAGCATCACCAGCCACTCCAGGCACGCACCGTGGCCAGCGGCCGGCGCAGCAGGTAATAACCGAGCATTACCCGGCCGCCGTACAGTTTGGCGGTGCCGTGCAGGCCCAGGCGGGCATGCTCGGAGCGTTCGTCGATGCTGGCCAGCAGGCGGTAGGCGACCACGCCGTCATCACTGGGCTTGGCCTGGTAGCTGGTTTCGAGGATTTTGCCCTTGAGCGGGCTGAGCGGATAGGCGGTGAGGAACAGCGTGACCTCGGCGCCCGGCTCCAGGGCGATGGCATCGGCCACGGCCAGCTGGATCTGCATGGCCGGTTGTGCCGGGTCGGCCACGTGCATGATGCGCTCGCCGGTCGATACCGGCTTGCCGAGCCAGTCGTTGGGGTCGCTGAACACAGCAACCCCGGCCCGTGGTGCCAGCACCTGGGTACGCCGTAACTGCGCTTGCACCGCGGCCAGCTCGGCGCGACGTTGCTGGGCACGGCCTTGCAGCAAGGTCAGCTCGTTCTTGCTTTGCGGGTTGTCGAATGCACGCTGGCTGGCGGCTAGCAGCTCGGCGTCGGCCACCGCGACTTCCTTGCCGAGTACCTCGGCGCGGCTGCGCAGGGTGGTTTCGTCGAGGGTGAACAGCGGGGTGTCGGCTTCCACCGGCTGGTTGGGGCGCACCAGTACCTGGGCGATCACGCCGTCGATCGGTGAACTGACGATCTGTGCCTGGCGCGACACGATCTGTGCCGGTGCCAACGCCGTTTGCCGCACTGGGAGCAGCAACAGTCCGGCGGCCACCAGCAGGGTGATCAGCACCTGGCGGCGGCTGGGGCGCCAGCGGCCGATTCGCCGGCGCCGGGTCAGCGCATGCCAGCAATAGGCCCAGGTGCGCGTCAAACCATCCAGCTGCTGGTGCACCACCGCCGGCGGTGCTTCTTCCAGCAGCAATACCAGCAGGCCAAGGCGATGGCCGGTCGGGGCATGCAAGGGGATGCACCACAGGCCGGTAGGCCACCACTCGGCCCAGCCCTCGGCGATGTCTTCAGGTGGCGCGGCGTCGGCCTGGGTCAACCAGGCGGGCTGCGGCTCGACCAAGCGCTCGGCCAACCAACGGCTGGCGCGTCTGAGCCAGACCAGGTAGGGCGAGTCTTCGCTGGGGCGCGCCAGGCCCGACACGCACAGCAGCTCCAAGCCGCTGTTGCCTTGCTCGAACACCAGCGACTGGTGGAAGGGCAGTAGCGGGTACAGGTCGTTGGCCATGCTGAATGCCAGCGCGCCCAGCGTTTCGGCGGCCATGGCTTTATCGCGCAGGGCGTCCAGTTGCAGCAACAGCTGCGGGTGGGGCAGTGGTCTATTCACGGTCATGGTCGAACCGCGCCGTGCCGCTCATACCGGCGATCAGTTCGGGGTAGCGCTGGTCGAAGCGCGCTTCAAGTTCCACTGTCTGCGCCACGGCATCGACCCTTGAGTTGATCACACTGACCTTGGCCGGGTAGGTTTTGCCCGTCTCATGCACGCTGACCTGCAGCGGCTGGCCGGGGCTTAGGCTTTTCAGCTGGCTGGAGGGCACATTCAGGCGCACCTTCAATGCGCCGTCGCTGACCAGGTCGAACAGTGGCGTACCCGCGCTGACGGTCTGGTATGGCTTGACGTAAACCTTGGCCACATGGCCCGAGAAGGGGGCCAGTACCTGGCAGTAGCTCATTTGCGCTTCGCCCATGGCACGGGCGCCATCAGCCTTCTGCACTTCGGTATTGGCTGCGGCCACTTCGATATCGCCGACGGCGTCGAGTTTGCGCAGTTGCTTTTTGGCTTCCAGGTTCTGCCGGGCCATGGCCAGCTCGGCCACGGCGACCTTGCCGCGGGCTTGGGCCTCGTTGCAATTGAAGCGCGCCAAGGTCGCGCCTTTGGTCACGTGCTCGCCGAAGCTGGTTTTCAGCTCCCCCAGTGTGCCGCTCATCTGGCTGGAGAGGGTGGTTTCCAGCTCTGCTGCCAGCAGGATGCGGATCAACTGCGGGTCTTCGGCGGTCGGCTCTTGCTCGGCGTGGGCGCAAACGCTGGCCAAGGCCAACAAAAACGGTAGGTAGCGGTGTCCAACAACAGGCAAAAGCATGCTCGACTCCTTGGTCCAAAACACGTAAAGGCGAACTAGCCGCTTGTGGCCTTCCTCTCTGACTGGGGCTGAAACCTTCGCTTGACGCTTTTTTCGCTTGCATAAACCAGGCTGTTCTCAGCCTCATCTCATTAAAGAGCCGAAAACGGCGTTCCGGTATGTTCAATTGGCGACATCGCGCTGGTGTAAGGCAGGAACGGCTGAACGCTGGTTGATGTGCGCAAAGGTACCGCCGTCGAGAGCGTTTCATGACGCTTTGCAGCCATGAGCCGTATGGGCAAGCGTCCTTCTTTGGGCATCACGAGATGCACAGTAGAGCTGTTTCTCGGTGGGCAAAAAATGGTGGGGGTTATCGACATCTCATGCAGGGCCTCATGGGCAAACGCGATCGAGTTGTACTACGGTGAACCTGCCCGCGATTGCCATCATTCAAGTACCGATTGCGATCATGGCCGAACCGCAATTGTCTGGAGGGAGCCCGATGGAGTCGTTGCCGGTCAAGCGGGATCTGTCCCGTGCACTGTTGGATGAACTCATTCGCGCAGGGCTGATGTTGTTTGAAAACGGTGCCTGGCACATTCCTCCCGCCAACCCTGACGTCCAATCCTGGCCATTAGTCGGGTCGCAACTGTTCACCCTGTGGCAGCAGGGCGCCACAGATGCGACCAGCCTGATGCAGCAAGTGGTGCCTCACCTCAAAGGCATTGGCATGGTGGTGCTGGGCAAGCTTGCAGGGGTGGGTACGGGCTTTCTGATGTTCATCGGTGCGCTGATCCTGTCGGGTATCGACATGGCCTATGGCGACAGCGGGCAGCGTAACGCGCTGCGCATCGCCACCATTCGCGCCGTGGCTCAGGGTGTTGTTGGCATCGCCTTTGTGCAGATGGTGCTGGTAGGCGTCGGTTTCGTGGTCATGGGTATCCCAGGTGCAGGGCTGCTGGCGTTACTGGTGCTGTTGCTGGGGATCATGTAATTGCCGGTGCTGCTGATTACCCTGCCGGTGGTGGGCTTCGTGTTCTTCACCGAGGGTGCCACGGTCGGTAGTGTGGTGTTTGCCGTATACAGCGTGCTCGCGGGCATGGCCGACAACGTGCTCAAACCATTGCTGCTCGGCCGAGGGGTGAATGTACCGATGCCGGTGATCCTGATCGGTGCTCTGGGCGGCATGGTGGCCGGGGGGATCATCGGCCTGTTCATCGGGCCGGTGATCCTGGCCGTTGGGTACATGCTGTTCTGGCAGTGGGTGGATGACGCCTCAGGCGGGGAACAGGTAGCCCGCGTCGAAATTGATTGATCAACGAAAACAGCCCGCTGCAGGGCGAACAGCGCAGACCGTGGAGCTAAAGCATGGGGTGTATTGCACAGGCAGTGCAGAGGGTGAGGGCGGTTATCGGAATAGGTGTCTTGCTACTGCCACTGTGCACCGTTGGGCTGAGTCAGGCAGCCACCGAGCAGGGGCAGTTGCCGGCCCAGGCCAAGGAACGTGAGGGCTATGCGGAAGCGACCAGTTGCCAGGCGTGCCATACCGAGCAGGCCAAACAATGGCAGCAGTCCGACCATTCCTGGGCGTTGCGCGATGTCAGCCCGGCCAACGTGCTGGGCAACTTCAATGACGTGCGCTATGACGAAGACGGGGTGAAGGCCCACTTTTACCGCAAGGGTGACAGTTTTTTCGTCAACATCGAGGGCGAAGATGGCAAACCGGCTGACTTCAAGGTGCTCTATACCTTTGGCTTCGAGCCGCTGCAGCAGTACCTGGTGGCGCTGTCGCGCGGCCGCTTGCAGGCCTTGACCCTCGCCTGGGACAGCCGGCCGGCGGCGCTTGGCGGTCAACGCTGGTTCTCGTTGTACCCTGGGCAACGCTTCGCTCCTGACGACCCGCTGCACTGGACGGGCCGTTACCAGAACTGGAACGGTATGTGCGCTGACTGTCACTCGACCCGGCTGGTCAAGCATTACGATGATACCCACGACAGTTTTGCCAGTACCTGGCAGGAAAAGACTGTGGGTTGCCAGGGCTGCCACGGCCCTGGCCAGGCCCATGTTGACTGGGCCAGCCAACACCCCGGCGTTTCGCCTGCCCAAGGGCTTGCGGTGGATTACAAAGCGCTGGGCAGCAAGGGCTTGGTAGAGCAATGCGCCTATTGCCACAGCCGCCGACAAAGCCTGGGCACTGGCCAGATGCCGGGCCACCCTCCGCTGGACCAAAGCTTGCCCGCCACGCTGCGCACGGGCCTGTACCATGACGATGGGCAGATCGACGGCGAAGTCTATGAGTACGGCTCATTTACCCAGAGCAAGATGTTCGCCGCCGGTGTCGGTTGTACCGATTGCCATAACCCGCATACCACCAAGGTGCGCATAGAAGGTAACGGGCTTTGCCTGCAATGCCATAACACCCAGCCCAATGCTGCACGTTTCGCTGGCTTGCAGGCCAAGGACTATGACAGCCCCGCGCACCATCACCACGCGGCCGGCTCGCCGGGTTCGCAGTGCGTCAATTGCCACATGCCCAGCAAAAATTACATGGTGATCGACCCCAGGCGCGATCACAGCCTGCGTATACCCCGGCCGGACCTTGCCGCAGAGGGCAACGGCCCGGATGCCTGTACCACCTGCCACCAAGACCGCAAGCCCGAGTGGGCGGCCAAGGCCATTGAAGGTTGGTTCGGGTCACCGAAGCGCCCCGCTCATTACGGCCAGAACTTCCACGCCGTGCGCGAGGACCCGAGCACTACCCTGAGCCGCCTGGGTTATCTGCTTGCGGACAAGAGCAACCCGGCCATCGTCCGCGCCACCGCCGCCGACCAGTTGGCAGACTTGGGCACCGCAGCGGCCAGCAACTTGCAATGGGCACTGCAGGACAAAGACCCGCTAGTGCGCGCCTACGCTGTGGCCGGATTCACCAGCCTGCCCCCCGAGCAGCGTTTGAAACCGTTGCTGCCCCTGCTCGAAGACCCCACCTTGGCCGTGCGCGACGAAGCCGTGCGGGCCTTGGCCGATGTCCCGGCAGCACAGTTACCTGAAGCCAGCCGCGAGTCGTTCAAAACGTTGCTTGACGATTACGAGCAGCGCTTGCGCAGTAACGCGGACCTGCCAGGGGGGCGGCTCAACCTGGCGGTGCTTATGCAGCGCCAGGGCCGCGACGAGCAGGCTGTGGAGCAGTATCGCCAAGCCTTGCGCATGGACCCGTATTTCGTCCCGGCGCGAGTCAACCTGGTGACCCTGGCCAGCAGCGCGCAACGCCTGGATGATGCCGAAAGCCTGCTGCGCGAGGGGGTGGCGCTGGACAAGATGCCCGCTGCCGATCGTGGCAACCTGGCCTACATGCTGGCTTTGCTGCTGGTCGAGCGCGGCAATCCCGACGAGGCGCTGGGCTGGATGGAGCGGGCCGCCGTGGCGCTGCCGGGCAATACGCGCATTCGCTACAACCAGGGCCTGCTGCTGTCTCGCATGAACCGCCGTGACGAAGCCCTGCAAGCGTTGCGTAGCGGCTTGGAGCAAGCACCAGAAAACGTCGACCTGCTGTATTCGTTGATCTACCTGCATGCATTGGCTGGCGAGCGCGAGCAGGCTTACGGCTATGTCGAGCGGATGCGCGCGGTGGCACCAGACGACCCGCGGCTGCAGGCCATCGAGCCGTATTACCAGAAGGGGCGGTGAGGGGGGAGGAACGTGAGGCCGGAAGTTCGCCATGTTCTCTTCACGACACCCCATTGCACCCTGGCCTGGCACTACTAGATTTACCCCATTGCCAACCGCTGACAGGGACCGGGCCAGTGAACACCCATGAACACGTCAAAGCGCTGGAAGCGTCGGTCGCCGAGAAGGTCCTCGGCCAGGCCGAGACCATTCGCCATGTACTGCTGGGGCTGCTTGCCAACGGCCATGTGCTGCTCGAAAGCCTGCCGGGCCTGGCCAAGACGCGCACAGTCAAGGCCCTGGCCACGCACCTGGAAGCGCAGATGCGGCGCATCCAGTTCACCCCCGATCTGCTGCCCTCGGACATCACGGGCGGCGAAATCCTGCAGCAGTCGGCCGAGGGCAACAAGATCAGCTTTCAACCTGGGCCGCTGTTCGGCAACGTGATACTCGCCGACGAAATCAACCGTGCCCCGGCCAAGGTCCAGGCGGCCTTGCTCGAGGCCATGGAAGAGCGCCAGATCACCGTGGCCGGGCAAAGTTATCCGATGCCGGGGCTGTTCATGGTGCTGGCCACCCAGAACCCCATCGAGCAGGAAGGCACTTACCCGTTGCCCGAGGCGCAGATGGACCGGTTCTTGATGAAGCTGCACCTGGATTACCCGCACTCTGACGACGAAACCCAGGTGCTGCGCCTGGTGCGTGCCGAGGACCAGGCCACCCACGCAGGCGCCGCGCAACCTGTACGCCTGGCCCAGCAAGTGATCTTCGATGCCCGCAGCGAGGTGGCGCGGGTGCATGTTGCCGAGGCGATTGACCGTTACCTTATCGACCTGATCAACGCGACCCGTCACCCAGGCGACTACGATGCCGAGCTGGCGCGCTGGATCAACATCGGTGCCAGCCCGCGCGGTGGCATCAGCCTTGACCGGGTGGCACGCGCACATGCCTGGCTCAACGGCCAGGACTTTGTTTCACCGGACAACGTGCGCGCGGTGGTGCACCCGGTTTTGCGCCACCGGCTGCAACTGTCGTACGACGCGGTCAGCGACGGCGTGGCGGCAGACCAGGTTATCGACAGGTTGTTGGACAAGGTGGCCATTCCGGCCTGACGGACACGCTCATGCCCGCTAATAGCGTTACGCCTGACGGTTTTGTCTACGCCTCGCTCACTGAACTGGTGGGGCTGGAGGCGCGCGCGCGGGGGCTGAGTTTCGTCGCCCGGCAGCCGCTGTCGAGCATCCTTTCCGGTAACCATGCCTCGCGCCTGCGTGGGCGCGGCTTGAGCTTCGACGAGCTGCGTCACTACATCCCCGGCGACGACTTGCGCCACTTGGACTGGCGCGCCTCGTTGCGTTACGGCAAGCCCTTCGTGCGCACCTTCACCGAAGAGCGCGACCGGCCTACGCTGGTGCTGGTGGACCAGCGCATGAGCATGTATTTCGGCTCCCAACGCTACTTCAAGTCGGTCACTGCGGCGCAGTTGGCGGCGTTGTGTGCATGGATGGCGTTTCACGCCGGTGACAGGGTCGGTGGCCTGGTGTTCGGCAATCAGCGGGTGGAGCGCGTGCGGCCGTTGCGTAGTCGCGCGCGGGTCGAGGCCCTGTGCAGTGCAGTGGTCAGGGCCAACCACGCGCTGACGGCGTTCGCCAGCGAAGACGCAGATGGCCAATTGGACAAGGTGTTGCGCACCTGCGTTGCCTCGGCAGGCCATGATCACTTGATCTGCATCATCAGCGACTTCGCGGGTATCAGCGAGCAAACCTTGCCGCTGCTGCGCCAGTTACGCCAGCACAACGATGTGATCGCCCTGCAGGTGTACGACCCCATCGCATTGCAAGTGCCGGACAGGGGGCGGGTGAACGTGACCCAGGGTGCGCAGCAGGTGGAGTTGGAAGTGGGCAGGCGTCGGGTTAGCAAACCGCTGGGTGATTTTCTCGCCGGGCGCCTGCGCGATGTAGAAGCGCTGCTGCGCCGCAGCCAGGTACCGCTGATGCTGATCAATACCGCCGAGGACAGCCTTGAACAACTGCGCAGGGAGCTGGGCCGCCTGGCCCAGGTACCGCGATGAGCACTGCCGTCATACCGTCAATCGACCAGTTGCGCGAGCTGGCACCTGGCACGCCGCCGTTCAGTTACCTGCCGCACACCTGGGCGTGGTTGGTGATGGGGCTGGTGATGCTGGCCTTGCTCCTGGTCTGGGTGGCCCTGCGCTGGCGGCGTTGGTCGCGCGAGCGTTATCGCCGCCAAGCCTTGCAGTATCTTGATCTGCTGGCCAAGGCCGAGGGTGATCAGCGCCTGGCCGCTCTGCGGGAAGTGCCCGTGCTGCTAAAACGGGTGGCGCTGTCGCTGCCAGATCCGCCGCCTGTGGCCAGCCTGGCCGGCGCGCAATGGCAGGCTTTTCTTGAACAGCGCGCCGGTCAGCCGTTACCTGCCGGTTTTGTGCAAACCCTGCAAACGGTCGCGTATGCGCCCGATGCCCAACTGCTCGCGCTCGATGCGCAGCAGGTCGCTGCGTTGTACAGCACCAGCCGATGCTGGATCGAGGGGCACCATGTGGCAGTTTGATTACCCGTGGGTGTTCTTGCTGTTGCCAGCTGCTTGGCTGGCCTATCGTCTGTCGCAGCCCTATAGCGAAAGCCGCAGTGCATTGCGGGTGCCGTTTTTTGCGGCGATGAGCCGCGCCACCGGGCAGCAGCCGGGGCAGGCGAGTGCAGCGGGTGGGCGCTGGCAATTGTGGCTGAACCTGCTGGTGTGGGGGCTTCTGGTAGCGGCCTGCGCACGGCCGGTATGGGTGGAGCGGCCGATTGAACGGGAGCGACCGATCCGCGACATCATGCTGGCCATTGATATTTCCCAGTCCATGCAGGCCAACGACTACACCAACGCCAACGGCGAGCGAACCGATCGGTTGACTGCGGTGAAGTTGGTGGTGCGCGACTTCATCATGCGCCGCAAGGACGACCGCATCGGCCTCATCGTGTTCGGCACCGGCGCTTACCCTCAAGCGCCCTTGACCCTCGACCACGCCAGCCTGCTGATGCTGCTGGATGAAGTTGGCATCGGCATGGCCGGGCCGAACACCGCACTGGGCGATGCCATCGGGCTCACCATCAAGGCGTTGACCAACACACCCGAGCAGGAAAAGGTGCTGATCCTGCTGACTGACGGCAACGACACTGGCAGCGCAATCACCCCCGAACACGCGGCTCGCCTGGCCCATGAAAAACGTATCGTGGTACATACCATTGGTATCGGTGACCCAGCTGCGACCGGCGATGACAAGGTCGACCTGGCGGCCCTACAAGGCATTGCGCGTACTACTGGCGGGCAATTCTTTCGCGCCGATGATCGCCAGGCGTTGCAGCAGGTCTACGCGACCCTGGACCGGTTGACCCCGCATCAGGTCAAGACCTTCAGCCACCAACCCAAGCGTGACTTGTTCGTTTGGCCGTTGGGCCTGGCGCTAGGATTGCTGCTGGTGGCCCACCTGCTGGCCTTGGCGCACGCCCGCCTGGTCGGCCGCCGGCCAGTGCCCGGAGCACCGCCGGCATGACCTTCGACCCCTCTGCGTTCCATTTCCTGCGGCCGCTGTGGTTGCTGCTGATCGTGCCGGGCCTGCTGTTGCCTCTGCTGTGGCTGCGCCGGCATGATCTGTGCCGACAATTGGAGGGCATCATCGCGCCTCACCTGGTCGAGCACTTGATGATTACGCCAAAGGAACAGCGGCGTTTGCGCCCGGTGCACCTGTTGGGGGCCAGTCTGGTACTTGGAGGTCTGGCCACTGCCGGGCCGACCTGGGTGCAGGACACCCCCGACTTTCTCGATGACCGCGCCCCTTTGATCATCGCCGTGGACCTGTCGCCGTCGATGGATGCCGACGATGTGCCGCCCACTCGGCTGGCGGCTGCTAAACACACCCTGCACGACTTGGTCCTGCGCCGTGCGGGCGCCCGTACCGCACTCATCGCCTATGCCGGCAATGCCCACTTGGTGCTTCCTGTCACCGAGGATCCGGCGTTGCTCGATACCTTCATCCAGGCACTGGCCACGGACCTGATGAGCACCCCGGGCAAGGATGCCTTGGGCGCGATAGACCTGGCCTTGAAGCTGCTGGCGGCTGAGCAGACGCCGGGCACTTTGGTGCTGCTGACCGATGGCGGTGATGCCAGCCAATTTCCAGCGATTGCTAAACGCGTCTCAGGCTCGCCCTTGCAAGTATTGGTGTTGGCGGTTGGCAGTCAGTCGGCTGCGGCAGGCTTCGATGAGCAGGGCCTGAAGGGGCTCGCCAAGGCGGCCAATGCGCCTCTGGGCAGCCTATCGCTGAACGATGACGACCTGGACTGGGTCGAGCTGCATGCTCAACGTCACTTCAAGGCTGCCCAGGGCGACGATGCCCAGTTGCACTGGAAGGACGCCGGTTATTGGCTGTGCTGGCCGTTGCTGCTGGTAGTGCTGGCAACCCTGCGGCGCGGCTGGCGGGTGAACTGGCTGCCCGGGATGTTGCTGGCCCTGCTGTTGGGCGGCAGTGCTGAGCCGGCAAGGGCCGGTGCGCTGGCCGATGCGTTTTTCACGGCCGACCAGCAAGGGCGCTGGGCGTTCGAGCAGGGCCACTATCCGCAGGCGGCAACGCGGTTTCACGACCCTTACTGGAAAGGCGTGGCGGCATACCAGGCGGCTGATTTTGAGGCAGCGCTGGTCAGCTTGGGCAAGGTCGATAGTGCCCCTGCCTGGTTCTACCAGGGCAACAGCTATGTACGCTTGTTCAAGTTCCCACAGGCGATTGCCGCCTACCAGCAGGCCCTGCGCCTGCAGCCGTCGTTTACAGAAGCCAAGGCCAACCTGGCGTTGGCCGAGGCCTTGCTCAAGGATTTTGAGGATCAACAGGAACAAGGCCCGCCCACTGAAAAGCCCGACAAGGTCGTCGAAGACCAGACGCCCTCGGGCGGCAAAACGCAGCAACAGACCACCCCGCAGGCTGCATCGGACCAGCTGTGGCTGGATAACCTGACCACGTCACCGGCGCAGTTTCTCAAACGCAAGTTTTCCATTCAGGACGCCGCCCGCCAACAGGCGGCGAAGGAGGCGCCATGAGGCGCTGGGCCTTGCTGTTGTGCTGCCTGGCGGGTTGGGCGGTAGCGGATGACCCACAGGTGCGGGTGGAAACGCGCCTGGTGCCAAGCACCACGGTCATGACCGGCGCCACACTCAGCCTGGAAGTCGACCTGCTGGTCGACACCTGGTTCACCGATGCCCCCGTATTGCCCGCGCTGCAACTGCCGGGTGCGGTCGTCAGCCCACCGAGTGGCGAAGCCCAGCACCTCAACGAAAAACGCGAGGGCAAGGCCTTCTTCGGCCTGCGCTACCGCTACGCGATCACCCCGACCCAGGCGCAGCGCTTCGACATCCCGGCGCTGACCTTTCGCGTGCAGCCTGGCCCCAGTGGCGGGCCGCAGGCGGTCACCAGCCAGCCACTGTCGTTCGAGGCCAAGGCCCTGGCGGGCAGCAGTGGCGGCCAACACCTGGTGGCGCGTAGCGTGCACCTGAGCCAGGAGGTCCAGTATTCCCACCAGCCGCTGCGTGTGGGGGACAGCGTGACCCGGCACGTGCATGTCGACGCTGAAGGCACGCAGGCGATGCTGCTGCCGGCACCGGTCTTAGCCGAGGTCGACGGACTCAAGCGTTACCTGCAGACGCCTAGCGTCAAGCCGCTCAGTGATGGGCGTGGCGGCACGTTGGGCGGTCAGCGCGATGACAGCGCCAGCTACGTAGCCACGGCAGCCGGCCGTTATCGCTTACCCGCCATCAACCTGCAATGGTGGGACGCGGCCACGGGTGAGCAGCACAGTGTTTCGGTACCAGCGGTGGAGCTGGTGGCAGAGGAGGGCGTGTACCAGGCGCCGTTCTCGCTTGCTGAAGACCTGCGCGCCTTGGGCCAGAACGCCCGGGTCAGCATTGCCAGCCATGGGCTGCTGTTGACGCTGGCGCTGCTGTTACTGGGTGGGTTGTCCTGGGCCGGGCGTGCCTATGGCCAGGCTGGCTGGCAATGGCTGCGCGCCTGGCGGCTGCGGCGGCGGCAGGCCTGGCTGGCGTCTGAAGGCTATGCCTGGCGCCAGGCGTGGCGGCAATGCGGCCATGAGCCTGCTCGCCTCGATGGCCTCTACCTGTGGTTTCGGCGGGCCAGCGGGCAGCGCACCTTGTCGTCAAGTGAACATCCTCCTGGCGGGGCGGATTTGCTAGCCTTTTTCGAGGCTGCCTATGGTCCGCACCGCGGCCAGGGGCTTACCACCAATGCCCGGCGGCGTCTGTTGTCGGCCCTGCGCCAGCAACTCGGTACGCACCCGCAGTCACGCCCCGATAAAAATGGGCTGCGGGACCTTAATCCCTGAAATGTGGAATACAGCTCAAGGAGGGCCAGATGCGTCACTTCAAGCGTGATCTGCGTTTCGTGCGCAGTGTGTGGTTTGTGCTCTGCCTGCTGCCCCTGCTTGCCCAGGCAGCCGATCCGTTGCCCGCCTGGCGCGAGGGCCCGTCACGCACGGCCATCCTGGCCTTTGTCAAGGACGTCACCACTGAAGGGGGCCCGCGCTATGTCGCGCCTGCCGAGCGCATCGCCGTGTTCGACAACGATGGGACGTTGTGGAGCGAGCAGCCGATGTATTTCGAACTGCTGTTTGCCTTGGACGAGGTCAAGCGCCTTGCCCCTCAGCACCCGCAATGGCGCAACGAGCAGCCGTTCAAGGCGGTATTGGAGAACGATCAACAGGCACTCGCCGCCCAGGGCATGGACGGCTTGCTGAAAATCGTCGCCGCCACCCATTCGGGCATGAGCACGCAACAGTTCACCGCGGTTACCCGTAAATGGCTGGCCAGCGCCCGCCATCCGCGCTCGGGCAGGCCCTACACAGAGATGGTGTTCCAGCCGATGCTCGAACTGCTGGGCTACCTGCGCGCTAATGGCTTCAAGACCTACATCGTTTCGGGCGGTGAGGTGGCTTTCATGCGGGCCTTCTCCGAAGAGGTCTACGGCATACCGCCCGAGCAGGTCATCGGTACCACATTGGGCGCCAAGTTCGAGGACCAGGTAGGTACCTTGAGCATCCAGCGCCTGCCCAATATTCAGCACAACGATGACGGCCCTGGTAAGCCGGTCAGCATCGATACCGTCATTGGCCGCCGGCCGATCCTGGCGTTCGGCAACTCAGACGGTGACCTGCAGATGTTGCAATGGACCATGGCCGGCCAAGGCGCGCGTTTTGCCGGCCTGGTGCACCATACGGACCAGCGCCGCGAGTGGGCCTACGACCGCAAGAGCCATTTCGGCCGGTTGGACAAGGCGCTCGACCAGGCGCAAACCCAGGGTTGGACCGTGGTGGACATGGCGCGGGAATGGCGCCGAGTCTATCCCTTCGATTCGCAGTGACCATTCCAATGGGTAAACAAAGCCGCAGGAGCACAGCAAGCCGGCCGCAACCGGTGTGCCCGAAGTCGTGGACTACAGCAGTGATTGCATACGGAGAGCATAACTATGAAGTCCAGTACAACCTGGTTGTCGGCGGTCGCCCTGGCGGCCACGGCGACCCTTGGCGCTGGCATTGCCAGCGCGGCGGACAAGCCGAATATCCTGGTGATTTTCGGCGATGATATCGGCCAGACCAACATTAGCGCCTATGGCAAAGGGGTGGTGGGCTACCAGACGCCCAACATCGACCGAATCGCCAAGGAAGGCATGATGTTCACCGATTACTACGCCGAAAACAGCTGCACGGCGGGGCGCTCGACGTTCATCACAGGCCAGGCCACGCTGCGCACAGGGCTGTCCAAAGTTGGCATGCCGGGCGTGCCAGTGGGCCTGCAGGCGCGTGACGTGACCATCGCCCAGGCGCTCAAGGCCAAGGGTTATGCCACCGGGCAGTTTGGCAAGAACCACCTAGGCGACCGTGACGAATACCTGCCCACCAACCACGGCTTCGATGAGTTCTTCGGCAACCTGTATCACCTCAATGCAGAAGAAGAGCCGGAACGGGCGTTCTGGCCCAAGGAAGATCAGGAGTTCGTCAAGGCTGCATCGCCACGCGGTGTCATCAAGTCGAGTGCCGACGGCAAGATCGAAGACACCGGGGCGCTGACCAAGAAGCGCATGGAGACCATCGATGACGAGACCACCCAGGCCGCGATCAACTTCATCGACAAGCAAGTGAAGGCAGACAAACCGTTCTTCGTCTGGATGAACACCACGCGCATGCACGCGTTCACCCATGTGCGCGAGGCCATGCAGGGGCAGAGTGGCATGGTTGGCAATGACTACGCCGACGGCATGCTGGAGCACGATGGTGATGTGGGCAAGCTGCTCAAGACGCTGGATGACCTGAAGGTCGCCGACAACACCATCGTCGTCTACACCACCGACAACGGCCCCAACCAGTGGTCCTGGCCGGATGCCGCGACCACGCCCTTCCGCAATGAGAAAAACTCCAACTGGGAAGGCGCGTTCCGCGTACCTGCCATGATTCGCTGGCCAGGCAAGATCAAGCCAGACTCCGTCAACACCCAGATGATATCGGGCCTGGACTGGTTCCCGACCTTGCTCGCGGCCGTGGGTGACACCGACATCAAAGACCGCTTGCTCAAAGGCGCCGACGTGGGTGGCAAGACCTTCAAGGTGCACCTGGACGGCTACAACCAGCTGGACATGCTGACTGGCAAGACCGAAAAGAGCGCGCGCAACGAGTTCTACTACTTCAGCGACGACGGCGACCTGGTCGGCATGCGCTACGACAACTGGAAGATCGTGTTCTGCGAGCAGCGTGCGCCAGGCGGCCTGAAAGTGTGGAGCGAGCCGTTCGTGTGCCTGCGTGTTCCAAAAATGTTCAACCTTCGCATGGACCCTTACGAGCGGGCTGATGTGGTGTCGGATCAGTACTATGATTGGCTCACCAAGAACGATTTCTTGATTTTCAATGGCGTGAGAAAAGCGGCAGCGTTCCTGCAGACCTTCGTGGAGTACCCACCGAGCCAGCGACCAGCCAGCTTCAGCATCGACCAGATCCGTGCTGACGTAGACAAAAAGATCGAAGAAAAGATGAAGAGCCAGTAACACCGATGCGGCCGGCTCCCTATAGGAGCCGGCTTGCCGGCGATGGGCTGCAAGGCAGCCTCGGCATCTCTCTACCCGACAAGGCATCCCTGCATGGCATCATCCGCAGCAACCCGCGCTGTTATCGATAAAGACCATTCCAAGGCGCGCATGCTGTGGGCCTTGCCGGCCACGCTGCTGTTCTTCTCTGGCGCTGCCGGCCTTGTCTATCAGGTACTTTGGATCAAACAACTGTCGCTGGTGGTCGGCGTCGAAGTGCACGCCGTGGCCACTGGCATCAGTGCCTTCTTCGCCGGCCTGGCGCTGGGCGGCCTGCTGTTCGGGCGCTGGGCCGACCGGTTGCGGCGCCCGGTGCGGCTTTATGTGTGCCTAGAGTTGGCCGTGGCCCTGCTCGGCATTGCCGCAACCCTTGGCCTAGCCCAAGCCGCTGGCCCGTTCGCCCGCCTGGAGGCCAGCGTGGGCCTGCTGGCCTGGGCTTTACCGTTCATGATGGTCGGCTTACCCGCGTTTTTGATGGGCGGCACGTTGCCGGTGCTGGTGCGTGCATTGGCACCGGCCACGGGGCAACTGGCAGAGGCGGGCGGGCGCCTGTATGCCGCGAATACCGCCGGTGCCATTGCGGGTACCTTGCTGGCCGCCTTCGTGTTGCTGCCGCGCCTGGGCGTTACCGGCAGCGCCTGTGCCGCCGCCACGCTGAACCTGCTGGCTGCCTTAGGCGCGTGGCTGGCACGCCATCGCGATACGGCGTTGCCAGCGCCTGGCAACCTGGCTTCAGCGCCCCGTACCGCACAAGCACGGCTTGCCATCGGCCTGTACTGCATTGCCGGGGGCGTGGCGCTGGGCTACGAATTGGTCTGGAGCCAATCGATCGTGCCGTTCATGAGTACTCGCGCCTTTGCCTTCGCAGTGGTGTTGGCGACTTATCTCGGTGGCTTGCTCGCGGGCAGTGCGGTGTATGCGCGGCGTGCCGATCGCATCCGTGACCCATGGGGCCTGTTTGGCCTGTTGATAGCCGTCGCCGGTTTGCTGGCATTGCTGCAGATCGCTGGGCTTGGGCGCTGGCTGGTGCTGCTGCAGACCCAAGCCGAAGGCGTTGCCCTGCAACTGTTCGGCAGCGAATTGGCGGGCATGTGCGCGCGCTTCGCCATGGCCGCGGTGTGCATGGTGCTGCTGCCGACGACCTTGCTCGGCGCCGCGTTTCCGCTAGCCCTGCGACTGGCGGTGGACAGCGGCCATGTCGGCCGTGACGTGGGGGCCGTGGTGGCGCTCAATACCTTGGGTGGCATCGCTGGCGTATTGCTCACCGGCTTCGTACTCGTGCCGCAGGTTGGCTTGGTGCGCGCCTTGGGCGTGCTGGCCGGCGTCGCTGCGCTGGTAGCTCTGGTTGCTGTCTGGCGTGGGCCTGGCGTGCGGCGCCCAACAGTCATTGTTGTGGGGGTGGTGGCAGTGGCGACCCTGCTGGTAGCCGTTCTCACGCCTCCACAGCGCCTGGCCGAGCTGTTGCCTGGCGCGCGTAACGGCCAGCTCACTTTTTACCACGAAGGTAAGGGCGGCACCGTGGCGGTGGTTACTCAAGGGCGTCCAGGCAAGACGTTCAGCCGCCTTTACATCCAGGGCGTATCGAACACGGGCGATGCCATGCCGTCGCTGCGCTATATGCGCCTGCAAGCCTTGCTGCCGCTGTTGATCCACAGCGGTGAACCACGCTCGGCGCTGGTGATCGGGTTTGGTACCGGCATTACCGCAGGTGCCATGCTGCGCTATGCGGGGCTGGAGCGCCCGGTGGTCGCCGAACTGCTGCCTGAAGTCCTGCAGGCGGCGCCCTTGTTCAAAGGCAACTACGCAGCGGTCGTCGATCCGCGGCTGGATATCCGCTTGCGCGATGGCCGCCGCGAATTGCTGCGCAGCGAGCAGCGCTACGACCTGGTGACGCTGGAGCCGCCACCCCCTTCGGCGGCCGGGGTGGTCAACCTGTATTCGCGTGATTTCTACCAACTGGCCGCCTCGCGCCTGCAGCCTGGCGGGCTGGTGGCCCAATGGCTGCCCTTGCCGACCCAGAACGATGAGGACAGCCGCGCGCTGGTACGCAGCTTCATCGACGTGTTTCCGCATGCCTCACTGTGGACCACTGAGTTTCACGAGATGCTATTGATCGGCTCGCTGCAGCCGCTGCAACTGAACGTATCGCGCATTCGCCAGCGCCTTGCGCAACCCGCCGTCGCGGCAGCCCTGGCCGAGGTTGGCATCGACTCGGCGCAGGCCCTGTTGGCCACCTGGATCACCGACCGTGCCGGCCTTGAGCGTTACGCTGCGAACGCGTTGCCGGTCACCGATGACCAGCCCCGTATCGAGTACGCCAACTGGGTGCGACCGCGGGAGATCACCCGCGTGCTGCCGGCCTTGCTGGCCCTGCGCAGCGCACCGCCCTTGCAAGGTGACGAGCCCGCCTTCGCCAGTGCGGTGAACGACCAATGGGACACGCTGGCGCGCTTCTACAGCCTTAGCCTGCATGCCTACAACGGCAATCGCCAAGCCTGGGCCCGCGAGGCGCGTGAGCTGGCCCGCAGTGACGGCGACAATCCTTACTTTCACTGGTTTCTAGGGGCAGCAGGCGGTCAGTGACAGCTGTGCTATCACTACAAGGATGCCGTGCGTCCGCAGGCCAGGGAGTGAGCGATGAATCACCTGTTTCGCGTGTTGCTGGTGCTGTTGGCCTTCTTGCCCATGGTGGGGCAGGGTAATGACGCCGCCACCATCGCCACCGAAGGCATCCCTGCCGAGCCGGCCGAGCTGACGATCGCCAACCGCAGCGTTTTCACCTTCCACGCGACCTTGCTGGGGGAGACCCCGGCTGCCCGAGCGCAGCGGGCTGCGGCAGTGATCGAAGAGGCCCTGCGCGGCACCGACGAGTTAAAGGTCAGCGTCGACCCGATCCTCAGCAGCCACCTGGTGCTGCTGGGGGGCCGGCGTGCGTTCATCGTTGCGCCCCAGGACCTTGAAATCAGCGGCGCTGACACCCGCGAAGCAGCCGAACAGGCCGCGGCGGTGTTGCGCCAGGTGGTCGAGGAGTCGGGCGAGGCACGCAACCTGCATTTTCTGCTCAAGGCCTTGGGCTTGTCGGCCTTGGCCACGCTGATCTACCTGGCCTTGATCAAGGGCGCCCACCTGGCCCGACACAAGCTGCGGGGGCGGCTGCCGCAACTGATGCGCGAACGCGCCCGGCAGATTCGCGTTGGGCAGATGCCGCTGTTCGACATGCAGTACGTGTATCGGCTGATCGACAGCCTGTTGCGGCTGCTGTACCTCGCGGTTGTGCTGTTGCTGAGTTACCAGGAGTTGAGCTTTGTGCTGTCGCAGTTCCCCTATACCCGGCCGTGGGGTGAAAGCCTCAACGTGCACCTGCTCGACCTGCTGCGCTACTTGCTTGACGGCATTTTGCAGGCCATCCCCGGGATTGCCGTGGCCATCACGATCTTCTTCATCGCCCGCGGCATCAGCAGCTTCAGCCGGCGCGTGCTGGAGCGCATGGCACGCCCAGGCACACTCAAATGGCTGACCGAAGAGACGCTGAAGCCCACCATGCGCCTGATCTCGCTGGCCATTTGGCTGTTTGCTCTGGTCATGGCCTACCCATACCTGCCGGGTTCGGGCACCGATGCCTTCAAAGGCCTGTCAGTGCTGCTCGGGCTGATGATTTCACTGGGTGCCTCCAGTGTCGTGGGCCAGGCGGCGGCGGGGCTGATTCTGACCTATTCGCGCACGTTGAAGGCTGGCGAGTATGTGCGGGTCGGTGACAACGAAGGCACGGTAACCGAAGTCGGCATGTTCAACACCACGATCCGCACCGGGCTGGGCGAGGTGCTGACCTTGCCCAACTCGATGATCACCGGCGCCGTGACGCGCAACTATTCCCGTGCGGTACAGGACCATGGCTATATCATCGATACCGTGGTGACCATCGGTTATGACACACCCTGGCGACAGGTGGAGGCGATGTTAGTGGCGGCTGCTGAGCGCACCGAAGGCATCCTCGAAAAACCCAAGCCGCAAGTGTTTCAGACCGGGCTGTCGGACTTTTACCCCGAATACCGCCTGGTGGCCCAGGCTGTGCCAAGCGAACCGCGGCCACGGGCGGAGTTGCTGAGCCTGCTGCATGCCAACATCCAGGATGTGTTCAACGAGCACGGCGTACAGATCATGTCGCCGCACTACCTGGGTGACCCGCAGCAAGAGAAGTGGGTGCCGCGCGAGAAGTGGTTCACAGCACCGGCGCGCAGGCCAGATGGGGATGCCGATGGCATCTGAGGGGGTGGGTAGCGTCGGTTAAAGCGCAGCAATCACCGGGTCGCCGTGCAGGCGACGGTGTTCCAGTGGGGTCATGTCGAACCAGCGCAGGTGAGCACGGCAGAAGGAGGTGGTGCGGCGATAGCCCAATTCGCTGGAAATCTGCCCCACCGACAACGTGGTGCTGCGCAACATCTGCTGGGCCTGATGGCGGCGCAGGCCATCCAAGTAGTCCTCAAAGTCGATACCCTCGCTGGCCAGGCGGCGTTGCAAGGTGCGGGGGTTGAGGCCCAACGCCAGGGCTACCTGGTCCAGGGTGCAGCGTTGGCTGGGCAGCAACATCTGGATCTTGCGCTCCACTTGCGCGCGCAGGCTGTCGCAATGCACCGCCTGGTTTTCCAGGTAGTGACGGACGATGGCGTGCAAGGTCGGGTCATGGCTGACAGACCCTTCCAGCAAGATATCCGCTGACAGCACTAGGCAGTTGTGGTGCTGACCAAACAGAACCGGGCAATTGAAATAGCGTCGGTAACCGTCGGCGTCGCCCAGCGCCTTGTGGCGGAAGGTCACGGCTTTGGGGCGCAGCGGCGCGCCGCGCAGCTCAGCGATCAGCAGCTGTGCACCCATCACCGATTTTTCGACGATCTGTGGCATCTGTTCAGCCCCTGGCTGGCCATTGTCGAAGTACAGCAATGCCTGCCCTGCACGGTGCTCCAGGCGGTAATGGATGGCAGCGCTGTAGTGGCGCATGTAGCGGATCACCGCTATCAGCGCATGGCCCACTGTGGGCGCTGACCGCGCCAGGTGCTGCAAAGGCCCCACTAAGGTGGAGCCCTGGCGCAGGGCCAGTTCAAGGCCGAAGCGGGGCAGGCTCAAGGCATGCGCGCTGCCCTCGAACAAGCGCACCAGGCTGAGGTAAGGCAAGGTCTTGCCGTAGCTGCCAACCACGTCCAGGCCAATCTGCAACGGTGCCAGGAAATCCCGTTGCACGGCACCGTGCTCGGCCAGCAACTGGTCGAATTGAAGTAGCGCGCTGCCGCGAATGCTTTCCATAGAATCGCGCCTCCGTTGTTACTGGACCGGTTCCACACACCCCGCTGCAGGCTCCGCCCCGCAGCGGGGTGAACGGCTCACTTTCTCAAGGTTTGGAATGAGCCGACCATGTCTTTTGCCCATCCATCGAGTACAGCCTTGGCATCCTTGGCCTGCATCACTTGTGAGGAATTATCAAGTTCGGTCCCTGCACCTTTACGCACCACCTCAGCCACCACCTGATTGGTTTCACCATCGAGGAACGCGGCTTCGGTGGCAATACTGGTGTCCTGGTCACGGATACCGGTTGCGGTGCTGATGCCAGCGGCGATCAGCGCGATAGGGATCACTTCATACGGCCGCAGGCTTTTAGTCTGGGCGCTGACGGCGGTGATCGCCGGGCGTACTACCAGCACACCCTGTCCGGGGCTGGTGGCCAATGGTAGTACCTGGGAGAAGTGGTTCTTCAGGGTTTGGTCGTAGTACTGAGTGATGCCTTGCAAAGTCGACTGTGGAACCTTTTCGGTCGGTTGCGGCTTGGGATAGAGCTGGCTAGGTTCGATGTAAACGCTGGTGTAGCGCTTGGCGTCGACGCCAGGCTTGATCCAGCGCATGACCGGGGCCCCCGAGGGCGACTTGTCTTCCTTGAGTACGCTGTAGTCCTTGAGAAACCCCGAGTACTGGTCGGATTCCACGTACTTGCTGGCACAGCCTTGCAGCATGAGCGTTGCCAGGCACAGCGATGCAGCCAACGTTTTGGTGTTCATGCAGCTTCTCCTTCTCACTAGGTTCGGTGCCCTGCGGCCGTGCGGTTACCTCAGAAACGCCAGGTCGCGCCGCCACCGACGATGTGCAGCGCGCTGTTGTCATAACTGCCGGACAACGTATTGCCGGAACGGGCCTTGGTCTGCTCGACATCCATGTTGCCGAGCCACACCAAGGTATAGGCCAGGTGCAGATCGAGGCCTTCGTCGACCTGGTAGTTGACCCCCGCCGCCAACCGCCAGGCTTCGCCCATGGGGTTGTCGACGGTGCGGTCCTTGTCATCCACAGCAGAGCTGTCATAACCCAGGCCTACACTCCAGCGCCATTGCTGGGTGGCCTGGTATTGCGCGCCTACAGAGGCGTGCCAGGTGTCCTTGTATTGGCGGTCGACAGTACGGCTGGTGCCGCCAGCGTTGCTGTCGACGTCCACCCCGACATCGCCGAAATCACTCCAGTCCTGCCAGTTCAGGCTGCCTAGCAAGGTCCATTGATCGTCGAGCTGATGGGCAATGCTGAAGGTCACCGTCTGGGGCACGTTAAGGTCCAGTTCCAACGAATCCACTTCGAGCCGGCGTAGCGCAGCATTGAGCAGTGGGTTGTTGATATCGCTGAGGTGCGGTTTATCCTCGAACTCGAGTTTGACTTTGCTGGTGTAGGCTAGGCCGACGCGGGTCCGGGCATCAATTTGGTACATCAGGCCGAGGTTGACGCCAACCCCTACATCGGTGTCCTTGTATTCCAGCTGGCCGTCTGGCCGGTCGGCCAGGCCCAGCAAGTTGTTATTGATGGCCATTTCGGTACGGTAGTAACCGACCATGATGCGTGGGCCGATGCCAATAGACAGATCGTCGGTGAACTTGTAGGCCCAAGTGGGTTGCAGCGACATCCCTATCACGGCGGCTTCCTGAGTGAAATAGCGGCCTGCCCAGTCATCGTCATAGTCCAAGGCCAGACCGAAATTGCCGTACATGCCAAAACCGATAGCCGAGCGTTCGTCCAGTTGGTGGCTGATGAACAGGCTTGCACCGGGCAGGTATTGCAGGGCATCGCCGCCCTCATTGCCGTCGAACTGGTTATTGCTGTCGCGTGAAAAACGCAGGTCGCCGAGAATCACCTGGGCATTGGCGCTGATCTGCGTGCCCTTGAGCTGGGTAATACCGGCCGGGTTGCTCATCAATACGCTGGGATCGTTTGCCAGCGCTGCAGAACCGGCGTTGGCCAGGCCATTGCCTTCCTGGCCGGCTTCGTAGATGAGGATGCCACCGGCGCTTGCATCGTTACCGTACAACAGCACTGCGCAGGCCATTGCGAGTGTCTGCTTGCCGAGCAGACGAGTGCGGTAGCTCATATCACCAGCTCCTTTTTCGATATGACGCGCTGTATCGGGTTTACGGTAAAGACCAGCGAACTATGTGCAAGATAAGCAGGGTAGTTGTATTGAATGAAGAGGCTCCAGACTAGGCCTCTCATTTCATGACATCGACGCCGATTAGAACGAGAAGCAACGGCGTTGGTCCGCGTTAATACATTAGACGACAGATATTCCCGCGCAACTCTTAAAGCCCATTCAGGCGAGCGCGATGATGATCGGGCCGCACACCGCCAGCAATACATTGGAAACGGCATAGCAGACGGTAAACCCTATGACAGGGGTGTTGCTGCCTGACTGTTCGATGATCTTGTTCATCGAGGCTGCCTCAGTCTGCGCACCCGCCAATGCACCGAACAGGATCATCGGGTGCAAGCGCAGTACATAACGGCCAAAAAATAGGGTGACCAAAGGCGGAATGAGGGTAACGAGCGCCCCTGCAACCAACAGGGCAAAACCTTGTTCTTTGATCGCGAAGAGCGCCGCAGGGCCCGCCAGCAGACCCACTACGGCACCAAACGCCGTCAGACCGAACTCGGAAAATGCCCATTGTGCCGCTGCAGGCATCGCACCCAGTTCCGGGTGTCGCGAGTTGTACCAACCGATCAGCAAACCCGCCAACAGTACTCCGCCGCCAATACCCAACTCCACCGGGATCATTCCGATGTGGGTGGACAGCAGGCCAACCAGCGAGCCAGCCACCAGCCCTAGCGCATGCAGGGCGATATCACTGCGGTAGCTAAGCTCGCGAATCCGCCCCAGTTGTGCGGCCAGCGCTTCCACGCTGGCTGCGCGCCCCGTGAGGCTGATGAGATCGCCGCGGCGCAGGACCGTTTCTGGCAGCAGCGGTAAGTTCAGGCCTTGGCGGGTGATGCCGGTGAGGAAGCAGCCCATGCGTTCGGTATCGGTCAGCGCCGCCTTGATCTGGTGCAGTGTATGGCCAACCAGCTTGGGGTTGGTCAGTACGATGTCGGCACTGCGGGTGGGGAATGACAGGCTCTCAGGGTTATCCACCTCCGGGCCGATCCAGTCATGCAGATCACTGACTGCATCACGCAGGGCGTAGATGCCAAGGATATCGCCGTTTGCCAGCACCAGCGCGGGGGCACGCGGCAGATGCTGCCCGGCACGGGTAACACGCTCGATGGTCAGCGAGGGGTGGCGCGCCTCGATGTCAGCAATGCTCAGGCCTGGGGCCAATGAGGCGGTAAAGCGATGTGCGCGTACGACGATACGGGTATAGGGGATGCTGATGGCCTCTTCGTTGCGCTCGATGCCCAGTTCGCGCTCAAGCGCTTGCGCACTTGCCCGCAGGTCGACGCCGAGCAAGCGCGGGGCCAGGCTGCCGACGAAGACGATCAGCCCGACAGTGCCAAACACATAGGTGATGGCGTAGGCAACGGCCATGTGGCTGTTCAGTTCGGCCTTGGCTGCGGCGTCCAGGGGCAACTGGGCAATGGCACTGCCGGCAGTGCCCATGATCGCAGTATCGGTGAGGGCACCAGCCCCCAGGCCTGCGGTAAACCCTGCGTCGAAGTCATACAGTACGTTCATCGCCAGAATGACTGCCAGCGCTGTTGCGCAAAGAATCACAGACATCAACACCAGCTTTAGTGTGCCGCGATTAAGGCTGCCGAAGAATTCAGGGCCGCTCTTGAACCCCACGGCATAGATGAACAGGGCGAAGAACACCGACTTGAGATCATGCGGCACTTGCAGCCCGATCTGCCCGATTAGCAGCCCCATGAGCAAAGCGCCTGCCACCG
Organism: Pseudomonas kermanshahensis; assembly: GCF_014269205.2. NCBI lineage: Bacteria > Pseudomonadati > Pseudomonadota > Gammaproteobacteria > Pseudomonadales > Pseudomonadaceae > Pseudomonas > Pseudomonas kermanshahensis. Next base: position 3,254,649 of record NZ_JABWRY020000001.1, on the reverse strand, counting down.
AGCCTAGATGAAAACTGCCAATCCTCACACGCCCTAGCAATATGCCGGACGCAATGGCGAGGAACACGGCGATTTCTGGATTGGCACGCAAAGCATTCACGATAAAGTCGAACATTGACGACTCCCTGCAAGGCTGCGTAATCCGTTGGACTTGCCTGAGTATGTTGAAAAATGACTAGCGAGCCACGGATGTCGTCAAATGCGTACAGCTGAAATAAGCAGTTCGCCAGGCCTTTGGCTAATCTTGGCTGGCATGCAAGCGCCATTTCGGTTCAATGTCCGTACGTGACCGCTGCCAACGCGTTGTTATTGGGGATATGCATGGCCCGAGCGGATGATGTGATCATTTGCGAGTACTGCGACGCCGTGTACCGGCGCACGCCATTGCACCGTCATCAAAGTGCCTGCTGCCAGCGCTGCGGCGGCGTGCTTTATCGCCACAACCCACTGAATGTCCAGCAGCGTCTGGCGTTGTGCATCACCGGCGGGGTACTGCTGGTCTTCGCCAACGCCTACCCGGTAATGACGATCAGCATGAGCGGCTTGAGCAATTCGGCCACCTTGTGGGATTCGGTGCAGATCCTCAGCCACGGCAGCATCACCTTCATCGCCCTGGTATTGGCGTTGGCGATCATCTTCGCCCCGGTGCTACAGATCGCCCTGTTGTGCTGGGTGCTAGGGTTTGCCCTAGGCAACCGCCGCGCGCCGGGGTTTGCCGCTTGCATGCGGGCGCTGGAGGGGTTGCGGCCCTGGAGCATGCTGGAGGTGTGCTTGCTGGGCGCCATGGTGGCGGTGATCAAGCTGGCAGGGTTACTTGAGGTGATCCCGGGGATTGGGCTGATCGCGCTGGCGGCGTTGAGCGTGTTGATGATCTTCATTGCCGGCCGCGATATTCGCGACTTGTGGGTGCAGGTATGAGCGCCCCGGCGCTGGCCGAGCAACTGCACCTGTGCCTGTGCCACGGCTGCGGCCAGGCCTGCGACCTGCGCCAAGGCCAGCACCAGTGCGACCGCTGTGGCGCGCCGCTGCACCGGCGCAAGGCCAACCCGATCGCCCGGGGCTGGGCATTTCTGTTTGCCGCGCTGATCTTCTACGTGCCGGCCAATGCGCTGCCTGTGATGCGCACCGAGATGCTCGGCCAGGGCAGCGACAGCACCATCGTTGGCGGGGTGCTGGAGTTCTGGGAGGCGGGCGCCTGGGACATCGCGCTGATCATCTTTATCGCCAGTATCGGTGTGCCGGGCATCAAGTTCGTGTCCCTTGGCCTGCTGCTGTTCACTGCCCAGCGCCGCAGCCAGTGGGCGCGTCGCCAACGTTCGCAACTGTTTCGCTTCGTCGAGCTGATCGGCTACTGGTCGATGCTCGACGTCATGGTAGTGGCGTTGGTAGCCGCGCTGGTGCAACTGCGCGGGCTGGGCACCATCGAGCCGCGGCCTGGCATCCTGTTCTTCGGCCTGGTGGTGGTACTGACCATGCTCTCGGCCATGAGCTTCGACCCACGCCTGATCTGGGACGATCATCCACACGACGGGGAGCACCACGATGGCGCTGGAGACTGAGAACCCTGCTGGGCCCGGCCAGGCGCAGGTACGCACACGCCGCTTCAGTGTCTCGCTGGTGTGGATCGTGCCGATTTTGGCACTGCTGGTGGGCGCCTCGCTGGTGGTGCGCAATTGGATGGAACAGGGGCCAGTGATCTCGATTTCCTTTCGCAGCGGCGAGGGGCTGGTGGCGCACAAGACCCAGGTGCGCTACCGCAGCGTGGTGATCGGCGAAGTCACCTCGGTGGAGCTGGCGGCGGACCACAAAAGCGTGGTGGCCAAGGTGGAGCTGTCGAAAGAGGCGGAGTCGTTTGCCACCGAAAGCGCCCGCTACTGGGTGGTGCGCCCGCGTATCGGCGCCGGTGGCATATCTGGGGTCGACACCTTGCTGTCGGGCAGTTTCATCGGCGCCGATGCCGGCGAGTCGAATAAGCCCGCGAAAACCTTCGTCGGCCTGGAATCACCGCCGGCCATCACCTATGGCGAGAAGGGCAAGCGCTTCGTGCTCAGCGCCAATGACCTCGGCTCGCTGGATATCGGCTCATCGATCTATTTTCGCCGGATCCAGGTGGGCGAGGTGGTGTCCTACGCGCTGCAGCCCGATGGCAGGGGCGTGGACATCGACGTTTTCGTGCAGGCCCCCTACGACGCCTTCGTCACCCTCGATACGCGGTTCTGGAACGCCAGCGGCATCGACATGCAGATTGGCGCCAACGGGCTGAAGGTCGAGACGCAGTCGTTGTCGTCGATCCTTATGGGCGGCTTGGCCTTCGGCACGCCCGAATATGCCGTTGCAGCCGAGCCCGCCGCCGACCAGCAGGCGTTCGAGCTGTTCGTCGACCGCGACGCGGCCCTCGCACCGCCAACGGGCAGCCCGCAGTACTTGCGCCTGCGCTTCGACCAGTCGATGCGCGGGCTGACGGTGGGCGCGCCGGTGGAGTTCAAAGGGGTTGAATTTGGCAGGGTGACGTCGATTACGTTGGATTACGACCCGAAGAAACAGATCTTCCCTGTGGTGGTCGATGCGGCGATCTACCCGAAACGCTTGGGGCCGGTGCACCAGAAAATGCTCAAGGTGTTCAACCATGCAGAAGGCGACGCCGCCGGTGCCCGGCGCCTGATAGGCACCTTCGTCGAACACGGCCTGCGTGCCCAGGCGCGCAGTGGCAACCTGATCACCGGGCAGATGTACATCTCGCTGGACTTCTATCCGGACGCCCCGAAAGTGGCCTTCGACATGAGCGCCGAGCCCATCGTCATCCCCACCGTGCCCGGCAGCCTGGAAAAACTCCAAGAGCAGTTGCAGGGTGTGGTCGAGCGTATTGGCAAGCTGCCGCTCGAAAGCATTGCCGGAAATCTGGACGGCACGCTGCGCGAACTGCGCAGCGCGGCCAAGCGCGTCGATGGGCAAACCCTGCCTGGGCTGACGACCACACTGGATGAACTGCAGAAAACCCTGCGCACGGCCAATTCAGCGATCTCCGAGAACTCGCCGCAGCGGGAGAAACTCGGTGACACGCTGCAGGAGTTGGAGCGCATGTCCCGTTCGCTGAGGGACCTGGCGGATTACCTCGGCCGTCATCCCGAATCGCTCATTCGCGGCCGGCCAAAAGCGGCAGGCGCGGACGACGTGCAACCCTGACCACGCCCAAGGAGTGAGAGCCGATGCGCACGTTGCCTACCCTGTTGCTGGCCACGCTGGTGGTGCTGACCGCGGGCTGTCGCAGCGCGCCCAACAACTACCACACGTTGGTCGCTGCGCAGCCCAGCCACGCGGCGGGCGAGAAGATCCTGGTCGAGCGGGTCAGCATGCCGCCGCAGGTGGACCGCCCGCAGTTGGTGATCCGCCAGGGCACGAGCAGCCTGGTGATTCTCGAAACTGAGTGGTGGGGCGCCAACCTGGTCGATGAGTTCCGCAGTGCCTTGCAGGACCAGCTGGGCGGGCCGGTCGGCGGCACGCCCAGCACACTGCTGCGGGTGGATGTGCAGCGCTTCGACTCAGTCCCTGGCCAGTACGCACTGCTGGAGGCGGTGTGGCGGCTGAAGCGCCCCGGGCAGGACGAGATGACCTGCCGCACCTCCGTGCAGACCCCCGCGCAAAACAGCGTCGGCAGCTTGGTCGGCGCCCAGCAGGCCAACCTGCAGAAGCTCGCCAGCGCCGTGCGTGCCAGTGCGTCGGGTTGCCCGAGGTCTTAGGCTTTGTTGCGCAATTTCTAAAAATTGACGCACGTGGGAGCGGGCTGCCCCGCGAACACCGGCGAAGCCGGTGCCATACACCGCGTAGCCCCATTCGCGGGGCAAGCCCGCGCCCAAAACGTTTCGTACAGAGCCTAAATAGGCGGCGTTCAGCGCAGCCGCAGCACGCGGTCCAGTGACAGCGCGCCAGCGCCCTTGGCCACCAGCAACAGCAGCAGGCCCGCCCAGGACAGGTGGGTAGGCCAGGCGTCCGGGTAGACGAACACCTCGATCACCGTGGTCATGCCCAGCAGGGCCAGCGCCGAAAGCCGGGTAAACAGGCCAAGCACCAGCAGCAGCGGGAACAGGTGCTCGGCATAGGTCGCCAGGTGGGCCGCGAGCCAGGGTGAAACCAGTGGCAGCGCATACTCGCTCTGGAACAACTCATAGGTACTGGGCGTGATGCTCAGAAGGCCCTCGACCTTGGTTCGGCCAGACATGAAGAACACCGAGGCGATACCCAGGCGCGCGACCAGGCACAGCACGGTGTCGTTGAGCAGTAATTGCAGGCGTTCGGCTAGGCTGTTCCAGCGTTGGCGCAGGCTTATTGCCGGGGCAGTGGGGCGTAGGGTGTCCATGGCCATTCCTTCATGCGAATGAGAGTGGGCGAAAGACCCGGGCTTGCATCAGGCGGCCGAGCAGGTCGCTGAAGTCCAGGTCGGGCTGGCGTTGCTGGGCGCATTGCGACGCGGTTTCCAGCGTATGGCCTGCCGCGCAGGCATCGAGAAAGGCGCAACCCCCGGCTTCCAGCGGCTGATAGCTGACGCCGTCGAGGCCGCCGCAGAGCAGCACGCCTTCGGCCACCCACGGTGTGGCGCCGCAGGGCTGCTAGCCGGTTCGACTGCAACCTTGGCGTATTGCCTGCACTGCCCGGAAATGCAGGTGCCGTTCTGGGGGGCTTGGTACCTGTTGGGCATGCTGGTCCCCACGTTGGTGGGGGCGTTGGCGGGGCCCCGGTTGTTGCGCTGGTGAGAACAGGCGAAAACGCTAAAACCCGCGCGAATGTGTTAACAAATCGGCGGTTCTTCGCGAAAACGATAACGGTCAAAACAATCAAAGAGACTATGTGATCCCCCTGTTGCGAGATTTAGTCGTGTGTCATCTGCAGGGAACGTACAGGCGTTGATGACCTGTCACTCAAATCAGAATGTAATCGCTCCGTTGCACAATGCCGTAATGCTCCCCCTCAACCAGGTGCACATAGCGCCCTTCCAGCAGGTCAATCGGTAAGCAATCGTCGACATCGAGCACCGCGTCGGTATGGGGCTTCAACCAACCCGCCGCCATACGCTGCTTACCCAGTTGCTTGGCTGCGGCTTTGTCCGGAGCAGCCACCAGTAAGTAGCGATGCGCTTCGCCAAACACCTGCCGCTCATAGCCCCCCAGGTTCAGGAAGAACAGGCGCAGGGCCCCTGGCTGGGGCGCAGCCTGGCTGAATTCGATGCGGTAACCCTCCACCCCATGCACTTCCAGCCAGGAGTCGATGTGCAACCCTTTGGGGCTGCCGAACCAGGCGTTGCGCAAGAGGGGGTAGGTTTGCTCCAGCGAGTCGGCCTGGGCAAATACCACATCGTGAACTTCAATGCTGGCGCGAGGATGGCGTCCGCCGAGCATGACAACGTAGAGCATGGATGAGCCTGCGATAACTGAAATCGTCCTATTGTGCTGTTTTTGCGCCGCAGGTGTGCAGCTGATTGCGATCTCACGCTCAATTCAGGCCACAGCCTGCCCCGCTCAAGACTTGCGCTGAACGCATTCTGCTGCCCTCCGGGGCCCGGCAGCAGGTCGATGCCCAATGCCACCGGACCGTGAGCGCGTGTCACTGCATCGCGCAGGGCGCACTTGGGTGCGCCTCGCGGCACCCTTGTTCAATCGCCATCAGCGCAGGCAAGTCGAGGATCTCGACAAGCCGCCCGCGCATCGTAACAATACCCTGCGCGCGCAAGCGGGCGACCGACCGGCAGACGGTTTCCAGGCGCAAGCCCAGGTATGACGCCATGTCCTCGCGGGACATACGCAGCATGAAGCCATGGGCGGAATAGCCGCGGTTGTAGAAGCGTCTGGACAACCCCAGCAGAAAACTCGCCAAGCGCTCTTCGGCCGTAAGGTTGCACAGCATCAGCACGCGCTCATGCTCGCGCACGATTTCTCGGCTCATCAGGCGATTGAGGCTTTGCTGAAGCATGGGCACGTCACGGGCCAAGGCTTGCAGGCGGCGATAGGGTACGGGGCAGACTTCGCTGTCTTCCAGAGCAACGGCGTCGCACACATGGTGTTCGGTGGCGATGGCATCAAGCCCCATCACCTCACCTGGCATCCAGAAGTTGATCACCACGCCTTGGCCTTCGGCATTGTTCAGGCTGGTCTTGAAACTGCCGCAGCGCACCGCATACAGCGTTGTCAGCGGGTCGTTGGCGTTGAACAGCGCCGCCCCCTTGCGGATGCGAAGGCGAGGGCCGATCAAAGCGCCCAGGCAATCGTGATCTTGCGCGGGTAGGCCGGTCGGCAAGCACAAACCGTTGACGCGGCACTCTTCGCACAGCGTCGAGAGGGGTTTGAGGTGGATGGGCGTTGCCCGTCGCATCGGCGCAGGTTGATCAAGTGCTTTGACATCGATTAGCCCGGACATGTCAAGCTTCCCTGGCGCATCGGCGCTCTGCGTTGTCGGGGCTGCCAAGCGGTGTATCCCCCTCAGTCAAGCCCGCACGAGGTTGCCAGCCAGCAATCATGTTCAGCGGGTGCGGTGCGTTCAGCCGGGTAGATAGCCGTTGCACGAACTCTTCAGCTTCACGCGGGCTAGTGAAACTCACCCGCCAGTCATCCATGTGAACCCACCAGTGATGCTGTTCGGGGATTTCCTCGACATAGACGTTCATTGGAACCTCCAGAGCCTGTCAGACAAAGGACTGCCTATCGATGCAAAGCGAAGGCTTCCTGCCTGCAACGGCGGACGTCAGGGGGTGATGGCCACCTTCATCACGCCGTCGCGCTGATGGGCGAATAACTCATAAGCGGCCTCGATGTCATCGAGACTAAAACGGTGGGTAACCAACAGGCTCGTGGCCCACGGTCAAGCCTTTGGCTACCGGGTATTCGCCGCGCAGGATATGCACGTCGGTGCCACACAGGGTGGTGGTGGTAATACGCACCAGCGCGTCCAGCGGGTCGATGTCCGGCACTGGTTTGTCCTCCAGTACGATACGATTCTTCTCGACAAAAACCTGCTCTCATGAGGGTCATCGCACGCCTCCGGGCAATACTGATGATTGTTGGCTAGGGGTAGCGTGCGCGCAAAAAGCCTCGAAGCATTGATCTGGGTCAAATGCCTAGCGTGCAGCGCTGGCCGTTGGTCAGGGCATTGAAGTTGATAAACATCAAGCCCGTTGCGTGACGTTGGCAGATGATCGAGTGGCCCATCAATAATGTAGAGGTGTGCCATGTCCAACCCGCAAAGACTTCTCTTCATCGCCTCGCCCTTGATGCGCCGGACACCGATCTACGACCGGGCTGCAGCGCTGGCTAAAGCCAAGGGGATGGCCTTGCACATTGTCGCTTTCGACTACCTCGAAGGCCTGGCCACCGCGGGCTTGGTCAATGAGCAGGCGCTGGCGGTCATGCGCGAGGGGTATGTGCAGCAACACCGTGAATGGCTCGAAACCCAAGCGGTGCCGATGCGCCGCAATGGCGTCACCGTGACCACCGAAGTGGTGTGGGTCCAGCACCCGCTAGACGAGATCCTGATACACCTGCGCGAACAGCCCTTTGCCATGCTGATCAAGGCGTTCGAGCATGAGCCTTGGTGGATGCGCGCGATGTTCACCTCACTGGACATCCAGTTGCTGCGCGAAACCCGGATCCCGCTGCACCTTGTGCACAAGGCCAGCAATGCCCTGCCGAGGCGGATATTGGCGGCAGTCGACCTGTCTCGGCCGGAGGACCAGTTCGAGGGGTTCAATGACCAGATCATCAGCGAAGCGCTAAAGCTCGCGCTGCAGTGCAATGCCAGGATCGACTTGCTGTATGCCTATGACCTCGGTTCAATGTACCTGGATGCCGGCGGCAGCCGGGAGCATTCATTCCTGTTCGATTCCAACCAGGCGCGCACGCTGCATGAAGCTCAGAGCGATGCCTTCCAGGTGCTCGCCGAGCGCAATGGTATCGCGGTTGAGCAACGACACCTGCGGGTTGGGGATCCGGCCAAGGTTTTGGGGCTGTTCATGCAGAACAACGACATCGATGTTCTGGTAATGGGCAGTTATCACCACCATGGTATCGGCTGGTTCATCGGCAGTACTGCCGAGCGGATGCTCTACCGGTTGACCAGCAGCGTGCTGGTGATTTCTCCGGAGCATTCGCAAGGTTGAATACAAGGCCCGAAAGGGCCTTGTTCTTTACGATTGCAGGTCCAGTTCGTGAAGAATCTCGCTGACATCGCCTGCCAAGTAGCGTGCCCCAAATCCTAACGCCTTGGACAGCCGGTGCATCGCGTAATTGTTCGCCAGGTCGCGGGAGATCATGCACTGAAAGCCATTGCGTCGGGCTGCCTCGATCAAGTGTTGCAACAGTAACTTGCCGAGGCCCTTGCGTTGCCAATCTTCACTGACCGCCAGCGCGCATTCGCAATTACGGCTGCCGGGGATGGCGGCATAACGGCTGACACCCACCTGACACAGGCGTCCATTTACATGGGCAAGTGCGACGTAAGCCATGCATTGGTGGTAGTCGACCTGCATCAACTGCTCATCGAGATTGGGCAAGCCAGCGCTGAGCCCGGCAATGAACCGGAAGCGTCGCGATTCATAAGCCAGGGTGTTCAGGAAGCGCTTGTCCCGCTCATGGTCCTCGTCGCGCAGGGGGCGGATCAGTACCGGCGTGCCGTCTGCCAGTTTTTCGACCCAGTGTTCGCTTGCGTCTGTGTAGGGGGGTGGCTGCATGTTCATAGTGCCTCCAGATCACGCCACCGCTGGCGTCTGAGAAGGTTGTAGCGTGAACGGCCCGCCAGGGTCTGACTTGGGTCAATTTTGCGCGCAGGTGACGAATTTCTGATCTGTATCAAACAGCGCAGGCCGTAACTTCCGATGCTCGCAACATCGCCACCACCGCGTCTATCGGGAGGTTTCCATGGGTCAGTATCGACAGTTACTGGTGTTGCTTCGCGAAATCGACCCGCATTCAGCTGCGTTGCGCAGGGCTCTGGCCCTTGCCCATGTCAGCAGTGCCAGCGTGCATGTGCTGGGCCTGTTCGAACCCACCGAGACGCATTTGCTGCGCGAAGAACGGCTGAACGAAGCCGATGTCCAGCGCCAATTCAGCCGCTACCGAGAGCAGCTCGAACAGCTGATGGCACGGCACGCCAACGGTGATCTTGCGCTGACGTTCGATAGCCTGAGCGCAGAGGATATTCGCAGTCAGGCCATCGACTACATTGCCGAGCTGCAACCAGACATGGTGATCAAGGACAGCGAGGCCACGCCGCCCCTGGCACGCCTGTTCGCTACGCCACTGGACTTCGCGCTGATGCGTGGTGTTAAAGGCATAGCGCACTTTGTGCCGACCGCAGCCCCGTCATTGCCCCGACGGATACTGGTCGCCGTGGACACCGCCTGGGACGACGAGACGGGTACCCAGGAGCTGTTCAATCGCGGGCTGATCCAGGCTGCGCAAGCGTTGGCACTGCAGTGTGACGGTCAACTGCACCTGTTGTGCGCCTACAACCTGGCGGGTGTCTTCACCTCGGATATGAACGTCACGCAAGCATGGATCGATGAAATGCGTACGGCATTGCAAGCCCCCTTCGACGCGCTGGCCGATGCCGAAGGCGTGCCCACCGATCGCCGTCACTTCATGGAGGGCGGGCCTGTCACGGTCCTTCGCGAGCAGGTGGCCGCACTCGACATCGACGTGGTGGTGATGGGGGTGGTGCAGCCCAAAGGGCTCGACAAACTGCTGGGCGACACCACTGAGCGCATCGTCGGTAAACCACCGTGCAGTGTCTTGACCGTTCATCCGCAGGTGATCGATACGTGGGAGCCGCAGCCATGCAACTGACGTTCCTGGGCGGCACCAGCACGGTTACTGGCAGCAAGTTCCTGCTGGCTCATGGCTCAACCCGCGTGTTGATCGATTGCGGGCTTTTTCAAGGCTACAAACAACTGCGTCTGCGCAACTGGGAACCGCTGCCCGTGGCCTTGCGCTCGCTGGATGCAGTGGTGCTGACCCACGCTCATCTGGACCATAGTGGTTACCTGCCCGTGTTGGTCCGTGAAGGCTTCCATGGCCCGATCTATGCTACCCCGGCCACCTGTGCCTTGGCCGAGATCCTCCTGCTCGACAGTGCTCGGTTGCAGGAAGAGCAGGCTGAACACGCCAATCGCCATGGATACTCCAAGCACTCGCCGGCGCGGCCCCTGTATACCGAGCAGGATGCAAAGCAGGTGCTGAAGCTGTTTCATCCGGTCACGCTGCACCAGCACCTGGACATTGCGCAAGGCGTGACGCTTCTGCTGCGTACGGCAGGGCATATCCTGGGCGCAGCGACCGTGCAACTGACAGTCAATGGGCAAACCTTGGTGTGCTCTGGCGACCTGGGGCGGCCACAGGATCCGATCATGCGCGCGCCCGAACTGATCAGGACCGCTGACGTACTGCTGGTAGAATCCACCTACGGAGACCGTGTCCACCCACGGGAATCGACTGAGCAATACCTGGCCAATGTCATCAACCAGACGCTCCTGCGCCACGGCATCACCTTGGTCCCGTCGTTCGCCGTGGGGCGTGCCCAGTTGTTGATGTATTACCTGTACACGCTCAAGCGCGAGGGGTTGATCCCCGACATCCCGGTCTATCTCAACAGCCCGATGGCCATGGATGCCACCGCCCTTTACCAGCAGTTCAGGAGCGAACACCGTTTGAGCCGCGACGAATGTGCCGCCGTATTCCGCGGCACGCGCTTCGTGCGCACGGTCGATGAGTCCCGGCGTTTGGACCAACTCCGCGAACCGGCCGTGATCATCGCCGCCAGCGGCATGGCGACCGGCGGTCGTGTGCTGCATCATCTCAAGGCGTTGGCACCCAATCCGCGCAACAGCGTCCTGTTTTCGGGCTTCCAGGCCGGCGGTACACGAGGCGCCGATATCGTCGCGGGCGCACGCACTGTGCGCTTGCAAGGCGAGGACATACCTATTCGGGCGCAGGTGTATGCCATGGACAACCTGTCGGCCCATGCCGACGCGGATGAAATCATGGAGTGGCTGCGCGGCTTCACCCGGCCACCACGGCAGACCTATGTGATTCACGGTGAGCCGCACGCAGCGGACACCTTGCGGCGCCGGATCAGCGTCGAGCTTGGCTGGCAGGTGGCCGTGCCCGAACACCAGGAAACCGTTGCCATAGACGCTGTGTGCTAACAAGCACGGGAGGCTTTCATGGACATGCAAGCCAGGGCCAGGCTCAGGGCCTGGATGAAGCGCCCTCGGGGCAGTTTTGGTTGGCTCGTGGCACTTGCCACGTGGGTCGTGGCGGCATCGGCCTACCAGGCGCTTGGCCCAACGTGGCGCCTGCCCATGCGCGATCCGAGCATGCTGCTGGCGTTGCTGCTGCTCAGCGCAGCCGCCGGATGGGCTGTACAGCGGGGCGTCAGGCGCACAGTCGGCAAGACCATCTTCAGCGACCAGGCCACAGGCTGGCAGGTCCGGCTCGCGTTCATCCGGTCGGTTGCCCAGGAATCGAACGTGCTACTTGGGATGTTACTTGTAATGGCGCTGCTGGGTGTTGCCACGCTGTGGTTGGCAGGTCGATCGGTGGAGCGGATCGTGAGTGGCTGCCAGGCCAATCTGCAGGCACAGGTCGATGTGCCCGAAACCGTGCCTTTGGCCGCACTGGTGGGCAAGCCGATCTGCGGTTGCTTGGCGCAAACCTTTCTTGATCGCAATGGAGTGGTCCGCCTGGCACTGTTCAACACCCCCCTGATGGAAGTCAGCTCGTTCAAGCAGTTGACCCCGGCCGATGAGCGACGCTGCCTTGAGCAAATGGACATGCTGCCTGATGAGGCCCCGCGCGGGCCGTCAACCCTTACGCCTCAAGAACCAGAGGGCGATTCTGTTCGATGATTGCTTGGCAACCGAGCCACGAGCTGCGGGCGTAAGCTATCGGGTGTTGTAGTGCTGCGTTTAATTCAGGACAGGGCAATGCGATGAATGACCTGCGCTGCATCGTCTGGGTCCCGGGTCGTGGTGCTGCCAGCTACCAAGGACAGTAACGGCGCACTCCATCGGTCCCCACCATGAATCCTCGCGAAGACCTGCCAGAAGTGGCTCGATGGCTCTGGACAGCGCCTCCAGAGGCCTGAAAAAGTCGCTACTTGGCCTTCCAGTATTTCTGCATCTCCAAAAACAGGAACGACGCGGTCCAGGTGATCAATACCAGGCCCGTGAGCGCCTGCAAGCCTGTCAGGTACTTGAGGTTGCCGCTGGGGGCGATGTCGCCGAAGCCGATGGTGGTATAGGTGGTGAACGAGAAGTACACGCAGTCCATGAATGTGCCGTCGAAGTTGCCGGTCAATGTTCCCCAGCCTTTAGCATTGGCCATCAGGTAATACGCCAGGGCAAAGCACCAGACTTCCAGCGCATGTGCCACCAGTGCTCCAAATACGCCGACGACGATCCGGAACCGGCTCCACAGCTTCAATCGGGGCAGCCAATCGTTCAGGCGCAGCAAGCATTCGTAGTGGATGACGACCACCAGCACCACTACCAGAGTATTGATCAATGTTACCCAGAGCATTGCTCTCCGTCCTCATAGTCGCGTCCTTCATGGGCAGCCAAGGTCCAGCACAGCCGTTGCGCTAGGCCATTGGCATAGGCTTGGCTGCCAGGCAGGGCGAACAGCAGCGGATGGGGAATATTCATGACTTTCGCTCCACGCCCATTTCCACCAGCAGGCCAGGGGCCGCTACCTTTTCTGTAGTTGAGTGTTGCACATGAACTGGCAGTGCTCCTGCCAGCCGTATCGGCCCCGCAGCGGGGGCCTCCTTGCGCGTGCTAGGGATCTTTTGTCAATTATTGGCTGACTTCAGATTCCTTTCAGATTGGCCCCTGATACTGCCGCCATCGGATCCTACGGGGGGCGTTTCATGACCCAGCCACACTGGAGCAACCTGCTCCCACTGCGCGTCGGCAGCCACGCCGACCACCATGCCCAACTGTCTCTGCACCTGGAGCCTGATGCAGGGCGTCGTGACCTTGAGCACTTCATTCACCAGTGTTTTCAGAGCGTGCATCACGCCGATGTGCACCATTACCTGCCTGAACTCCTGGCGTTGCATGACAGCCATGGGCGGATGATTGCCGCCGCAGGCATGCGCCCGGCCAGCAGTGGTGCGCTGTTTCTCGAGCGATACCTGGACGAGCCATTGGAGGCGTCGGTTTCCCGCGTGGCCGGCTACCCGCTAGCGCGGGAGAGCATGGTCGAGGTGGGCAACCTGGCCTCGCTGAGCGCTGGCAGTGCACGCATCATGATCATTGCCGTGACCTGGCTGCTGGCCACGCGCGGTTTGCAATGGGTGGCATTCACGGGGGCGGCCACGCTGATCAACAGCTTCCAGCGCCTGGGGCTGATGCCTACGGTGCTGGCTGCGGCCGACCCTGAGCGGTTGGGCGAGCAGATGGACCATTGGGGAACCTATTACGACCAGCATCCGCAGGTGTTCGCCGGCAACATCGGGCTCGGTTTCGAGGCGCTGAGCAAGGCTGGCGTGTTTGAGCGCCTGGGTCTGCCATCGATCATCGAGGAGACCGGCCATGCCGCATGAGCTGCAGTACTTCCGTCAGTTGCTGTTCAAGTATGCAAGTGAACAGGAGCGGGCCGTAGCCGTGCAAGGTGTAGCAGGGCGCTTCACCTTCCGGCAACTGCTGGCTGAAGTCGAAGCACGGGCCCATACCTTGCGTGCGCAATCGGGAGGCCCCTTGGTATTGGCCCTGGATAACGGCCCCGAACTGCTGTTCTGGGACTTGGCGGCGTTGTTTGCCGAGCGCCCTTGCGTGATCGTCCCTGGGTTCTTCAGTACTGCACAATTCAGGCATTGTATCGGGCAAAGCGGCGCCAGCCATGTGCTGTGCGAGGCGCAGTGGATAGATACGCTCGCCGAGTTGGGGTTTGTCCAGCAGGACGCGTTTTGGGCCCGGCCTGTTGGTGGGGAGGTGGCGCTGCCCAGCGGTACCGCCAAGATCACCTACACCTCTGGCAGCACGGGCCAGCCCAAAGGCGTTTGCCTGGGTGCCGATGCCATGCTGCGCGTGGCCCGGGAACTTGAAGCCGCCAGCCGGCCGAGCGCCCCCCAGCGCTATCTGGCGGTGCTGCCGTTTGGCGTGCTGCTGGAAAACCTTGGTGTGTACGCCGCGCTGATCGCAGGGGCATGCGTGCAACTCTATCCCCAGGTGCAATTGGGCATGGGGGGCGCGAGCCAGGTCGACTTCAAGCGCTTGCTGAGTGCCATTGCGTTGAGTGGCGCCCAAAGCTTGATTCTGGTGCCGCAGCTGTTAATGGGGCTGATTACCGCCATTGAGCGCAGCGTCATGCAGGTGGGGCCGCTGCGCTTCGTCGCCGTCGGGGGCGCGCGGGTTTCGCCCAGCCTGCTGGCAAGGGCCGAAGCGATCGGCTTACCGGTGTTCGAGGGCTATGGCCTGTCCGAATGCGCTTCGGTGGTGGCGTTGAACCGCCCCGGCGCCCAGCGCCTCGGCAGTGTCGGCAAGCCACTGCCCCATGTGCAGGTGCGCATCGCCGACGACGGTGAGGTGCTGGTGGCAGGTTCGCTCCTGCTCGGCTACCTGGGCGAAGCCCCTGTGTCCACGCCATGGTGGGCCACCGGTGACCTCGGCTATGTCGATCAGGACGGCTACCTGTACCTGAACGGGCGCAAGAAGCACCAGTTCATCACCAGTTTCGGGCGCAACGTCAACCCGGAGTGGGTGGAGGCCGAACTGACCCAAAGTGGCGTCATCGCCCAGGCGTTCGTGCACGGCGAGGGCATGCCGCGCAATGTGGCACTGCTCTGGCCACTGGATCCCAGTACCCCTGATGCCACGATCGAACAGGCCGTGCAGCACAGCAATGCGTCACTGCCTGACTACGCCCGGGTTCATGCCTGGCGACGCTTACCCAGCCCCCTCAGCTGCGCTGATGGCACCCTGACCGCCAATGGCCGCCCACGGCGCGAGGCCATTTTGCAGCACTACCAAGGCTTGTTATCCGACATCCCATTGTGAGGTTCGCCATGTCCTTTTTCGACACGCTGCAATTGCAAACCACCGACGAGCGCCAGGCACTGTTCAGTGTGCCGGTGATCCGTGAAGCCTTGGCCGGCCAGGTCAGCCTGGACAGCTACGTCGCCTTCCTGACCCAGGCGTATCACCATGTGCGTCACACCGTGCCACTGATGATGGCGTGCGGCGCACGCTTGCCATCACGCCTGGAGTGGCTGCGCGGCGCCGTGTGCGAGTACATCGAGGAGGAGTACGGCCACGAGCAGTGGATTCTCAACGATATCGATGCCTGTGGGGGTAACTGGGAAGCGGTGCGTGACGGCCGACCGGCAATGGCGATCGAATTGATGGTCGCCTACCTCTACGACCTGATCGCCCGCGGCAACCCGGTCGGGTTGTTTGGCATGGTCAACGTACTTGAAGGCACCAGCATTGCCTTGGCAACTCATGCCGCTGGCAGCATCCAGCGTACCCTGGCGCTGCCGGACAAGGCGTTCAGCTACCTCAGTTCTCACGGTGCGCTGGACCAGGACCATATGGTGACCTACAAGCGCCTGATGGACCGCCTGGACACTGCTGACGATCAGCAGGCGGTGGTCCACGCCGCCAGGGTGGTGTACCGCCTGTACACCGAGATGTTCCAGGGGTTGCCGCGTGGCAGCCAACTGGGCCAGCAAGAGGTGCACCATGCGCTTGTCTGAATCCGTGGTAGTGCTGACCGGCGCCAGCGGCGGCATTGGCCTGCAATTGGCCGAGCAGTTGTGCGCAGCCGGTGCCCGGGTACTGGCGGTGAGCCGGCAGATGGGCAAGCTCGCCAGCCTGATGAACCACTACCCTGACAGGCTGCGCTGGCAGTCGGCCGACTTGCGTACCCCTGACGGCCGTGAGCAGGTGCTCGCCCGTGCCCGGGACATGGGCGGTGTCAACGTGCTGATCAACGCTGCCGGCGTCAATCGCTTTGCCTTGCTCGACCAACTCGACGAGCAGGCCCTCGACGAACTGCTGGACATCAACATCAAGGCGGCCTTGCAGCTCACGCGTGTCTGCCTGCCACTACTGCGTGCGCAACCCAAGGCGCTGGTGGTCAATGTCGGCTCGACCTACGGTTCTATCGGCTACCCGGGTTATGCCACTTACTGCGCCAGCAAGTTTGCCCTGCGTGGGTTCTCCGAGGCGCTGCGCCGCGAACTGGCCGATACCTCGGTGAACGTGCTGTACGCGGCCCCCAGGGCGACGCGCACGGCGATGAACAGCAGTGCAGCCACGGCGCTCAACGAAGCGCTGAAGGTCGGCATGGACGACCCCGCCGACGTGGCCCGCGCCGTCCTGCAGGCGGTTCAGTCCGAACGCAGCGAGCTCTACCTCGGCTGGCCAGAAAAGCTCTTCGTACGCATCAACGGCATGCTGCCCGGCGTGGTGGACCGCGCTCTGCGCAAGCAACTGCCGGTTATTCGTCGCTACATCGGTAGCCATTCCAAGGAGTCGCTCAAATGAAACGTCTGTTCGTTGTCGGGCTGCTGGCCTTCACACCCCTGACCTGGGCGCTGGACCAGGCGGGCACGCAGCAGTTGGCCGCGCTGCAGCAACGCTGGGCGCAGATCCAGTATCAGACGCCCAAGGACAAGCGCGCCGATGCCTTCGAAAAACTGTCGAGCGACGCCTCGGCCTTGGTCCACCAGCACCCAGGGTCGGCCGAACCCTTGATCTGGGACGGCATCATCAACAGCAGTTGGGCCGGAGCCATCGGCGGCCTCGGTGCGCTGGGCAAGGTCAAGGCCGCCAAGGCGAGCCTGGAGCAGGCGATTGAAATGGAGCCCACCGCCTTGCAAGGGTCCGCTTACACCAGCCTGGGGACCTTGTACGACCAGGTACCCGGCTGGCCCATCGGCTTCGGCGACAGTGACAAGGCTGATGCCTTGCTGCGCAAGGCGCTGCAGATCAACCCCAACGGTATCGACAGCAATTACTTCTGGGCCGATCATCTTTACCGGCAAAAACGCTATGCCGAAGCCACCGCGGCCCTTCAGAAAGCGCGGCAGGCCCCGCCTCGGCCAGGGCGTGAACTGGCCGACCAGGGCCGGCGTGGCGATATCGATGCTTTACTCAAAGCCATCAAGGACAAACAGGACTGAACATGCGGCTGCTGCTGGTTGAGGACGACACCGCACTGGGCGAGGGGATTTGCGACGGCTTGCGCCAAGAGGGCTACACCCTCGATTGGTTGCGCGATGGCGTGAGCGGGCTGCATGCCCTGCAGCACGAGGCATTTGACCTGGCCATCCTCGACCTGGGCCTGCCGCGCTTGGACGGCATCGAGTTGCTGCGCCGGCTCAGGGCGGGGGGCGACAGCCTGCCGGTGTTGGTGCTCACCGCCCGTGATGCCACCGATGACCGCGTCGTCGGGCTGGATGCTGGCGCCGACGACTACCTGGTCAAGCCGTTCGACCTCAACGAACTCAAGGCCCGCCTGCGCGCGCTGCTCAGGCGCAGCGCCGGGCGGGCCAAGGTGCTCATCGAGCACGCCGGAGTGACCCTTGACCCCAGCACTCAGCAGGTCCACTACAACGGCCTGCCCGTGGTCTTGACGCCCAAGGAGTACCGGTTGCTGCACGAGTTGCTGGCGCAGCCGGGCAAGGTGTTCACCCGTGAGCGCCTGACCCAGTTGCTGTACGGCTGGGACGAGGAACCGGAGAGCAATACCCTGGAGGTGAACATCTACCAACTGCGCAAAAAACTGTTCAACGGCCTGATCCGCACCGTTCGCGGCATCGGCTATCTGGTCGAGGGCAAGGTATGAGCTCACTGCGTCAACGCACGCTGTGGCGGGTGATGGTGCTGATGTTGCTCGGTACAGGGCTGCTGGCGCTGTACAACTACCATGACAGCCGGCGCGAGATCAACGAGGTCTACGATGCCCACCTGGCGCAGAATGCACGGCTGCTACAGGGGGTGATGAGCTTGCCGGTGCAGGAGGGCAACCGCGAGCAACTGTATCGCGCGTTCAACGAGGCACTGAGCAAGGCCGGGCGCCACCGGGTTGGGCACCCTTATGAAAGCAAACTGGCGTTCCAGGTCTGGGGGGACGGGGCAGGGCTGCTGGTGCACACGCCCAGTGCACCGACACTCGACCCACCGCCCACGGCGCCGGGTTTTTATGATTTTTCCAGTGAGGGCGAGCAATGGCGCGGTTTCGTTCTGCCAGTGCCGGAAAAGCACTGGATGATCTGGGTGGGCGAGCGCGATGATGTGCGCTTCGACCTGATCGACCGCATCGTGCGCCATACGTTGTTCCCGTTCCTGTTGGGCAGCCTGGGCTTGGCGTTGTTGGTCTGGGCTGCCATTGGCTGGGGCCTGCGCCCGTTGCAGAACATGGCCAATGTCATTCGCGCACGGCATGCCGACTCGCTCGAACCCCTGCAACTGGTGCCGCTGCCGTCGGAGCTGGAACCCATGCAGGCCGCCATCAACCGCCTGTTGGCGCACATCGAGGACCTGCTGCGCCGTGAGCACCGGTTCATTGCCGATGCGGCCCATGAAATGCGCACGCCGCTGGCCATCCTCCGCCTGCATGCGCAGAACGCCCAGGCCGCCAATACCGATGCCGAGCGGCAGAAAGCCTTGGGCTACCTGATTGGCGGCGTCGACCGCCTGACCCGGGTGGTCAACCAGTTGCTGACCCTGGCCCGGGTCGAACCGCGCCTCGGTCAGCGTGCCACCACCGAGGTCGATCTGGGCGAGGTCGTCACCGATATCCTGGCAGAGCTCACCCCCTGGATACTGGACCGCGGCCTTGAGCCATCGCTGGAGATTGGCGAGGGTGATCTTCACCTGGCGATCGATGCCGGCGCGTTGGGTATCGCATTGCAGAACTTGGTCTCCAACGCGGTCGAGCACTCGCCACCCGGCGGGCGTATCACGGTTTCACTCAAGCGCTTGGGCAGTCGTTTCGAGCTGACTGTCGACGACGATGGGCCGGGCATCGACAAGGCCAGCCTCACCCGTGTGTTCGAGCGTTTCTACAGCCGCAACAGCCCGAATGGGGCAGGGCTCGGGCTCTCGATCGTGGCCACCATCATCGAGCGGATGGGCGGGCAGGTACGCCTGGACAATCGCGCCAACGGCGGGTTGGCCGCAACGTTGTCACTGCCCTTGCGGTGAGCGGGCGCTTCAGCCTGGGGTATTGATCCTTCGCTGATCATCAGGCGTACACCCTTGGTGTTGCCTCCTGGTCTAAGCCGGTCTCGGGCCTTAATCATCGCGCCACGCGCGCCGGCCCAAAGCAGCCTGCAACCCCCTCCAAGGCAGCGTACCGAGCGGTGTGCCTGCTTCTGATAATCGCCTCCAACACCGAGCCCACGTTTTTGGAGCGCGTCATGCACAACAACAATAAGAAACTATCGCCTCGTATCCTGACGGCTGTCATCGCCAGCCTTTCGACCCTGGGCCTGAGCGGCGTCGCCGAGGCCGAGATCATGCTGTACGACAAGGACCAGACCACGTTTTCCACCGACGGCTACATCAATGCCTTTTACGTCAACAGTGATGTCGACCGGGCGGGCGATCAATTCGACCGCCGCCAGTCACGGGTGAAGATGGGTTTTTTGCCCAACTACCTGGGCTTCAACATGGGTAAACAGGTGGATGACCTGAAGCTCGGGGCGCGTGCCTCGTTCTGGGTGACCATCAACGACAGCGAAACCAACGGCACCGACACCGCCATCGACGTGCGTCAGTTCTACGGCACCGTGGCCAACCCCGAGTGGGGCGAGGTGCTGATCGGCAAGGACTTCGGGTTGTTTGCGCGTTCCAACATTCTGCTGGACGAGCTGCTTGCCGGTTACGGCCAGGTCAGTGACAGCCTGGGGCTGGTGGACGGCGGCGGGGTATCGTTCGGCAACATCGGCAGCGGTTACCCGTACCCGTTCCCCACCTCGCAGATCACCTACCGCACACCGGTGATGGATGGCCTGCGCGTGGCGGTGGGCATCATGGACCCGGTGGACACCAACGACAGTAGCCCGACCGGCAAGGCTTATCAGGAAAACCCCCGCACCGAGAGCGAGATCACCTACCAGTTCGACCTGGCCGGCGCCAAGATCTACAGCTGGATCAATGGCAGCTACCAGACCTCGGACAACACCGACTCGACGGTCAAGTCGATCACCTCCAAAGGTGTCGGCTATGGCGTGCAGGCGAAGATGGGCGGGCTGTCGCTCACCGGCTCCGGCTTCCAGGCCAAGGGTATCAACCCGTTCTTCACCAACAACGCCGGCGAGCCGACCCTGCGCAATGTCGACAGCGACGGCTACCTGCTGCAAGGGTCGTACAAAGTTGGCAAAAACCGCCTGGCGTTGTCCTACGGCAAGACCAAGGACGATGGCAACGGGGTGGTGGGCAGTGGCGCGGATTACGAGACGCGGGGTGTGGCGCTGTTTCATGACGTGAACGACAACCTCACGTTGGTGGCCGAGTACAACCAGTTTTCCATTGATGGGCATGACACCAGCGATCAGAACGAAGACACCGATACCCTTGCATTGGGGGCGGTGCTGACCTGGTAGCGTTTTGGAGGGCGAGGTGTTTGCCTCGGCATTTTCTGCGCCCATGAGATCGAGCGCCGCCCGCGCGGCGCTCGATCTGCGCCCCACCACCCCCCCCAAGGCAGGCCCCTACAACCAACCCATACTCCCATGGAACCGCCTACCCGCTACCCAAGTAGCATTCGCCCTCTGGGACGTCCTCCGTACACTCAACCTTCAGACAACCCGCGCCGGAGACCACGATGCAGCAGGCCCAGAACGACGGTGTGGTCAGCGCTATGTCCCAGGCAACCGATGCGCGGCTTGCAGCCCAGGACCTGGCGCGGCAGCTGCTGCACCCGCACCTGGGGTTCGTGCTGTTCTTCTGTTCTGCCGAATATGACCTGCAGGAACTGGGCGAGGCCCTGGAACAAGGTTTCGGCGGCATTCGCCTGGTGGGCTGCACCAGTGCCGGCGAAATCACCCCGCTAGGCTACGGCCGTAACTGCGTGACGGCGCTGGGGTTCGATCATCGGCAGTTTTCCATCGCCACCGAACTGATCGATGAAATGGAACGCTTCAGCCTGATCGACGCCCAGCAGATGGTCGAACGGCTGGTCGGCACCTGCCGCAGCAATACCCTCGCGCCGATCAAAGGCCACAGCTTTGCCTTGACCCTGCTCGACGGCTTGTCCAGCCGCGAGGAGATGTTCCTTGGCGCCCTGAGCGCGGCATTGGGGGACATTCCGCATTTTGGCGGTTCGGCCGGCGACGACAACTACCTGACCCGTACCCACGTGTACTTCGGCGGGGCGTTCCACAGCGGCGCGGCGGTAGTGGTGCTGGTCAATACCTGGCTCGACTTTGAAGTGTTCACCACGCACCACATCCTGCCGCGTGATGAAAAGCTGGTGGTGACCGGCGCCGACAGCGCTCAGCGGCGGGTCTTCGAA
Organism: Pseudomonas kermanshahensis; assembly: GCF_014269205.2. Taxonomy (NCBI): domain Bacteria; kingdom Pseudomonadati; phylum Pseudomonadota; class Gammaproteobacteria; order Pseudomonadales; family Pseudomonadaceae; genus Pseudomonas; species Pseudomonas kermanshahensis. The sequence continues at coordinate 3,233,143 of NZ_JABWRY020000001.1, read as the reverse complement.
CTCAATGCCGAACCCGCTGCCGAGGAATACGCCCGGCACATCGGCGTGCCGGTGGCCGAGCTCGATCACCGGGTATTCGCTGCCCACCCGTTGGCGGTGCGAATTCACGATCAGTATTACGTCCGGGCAATCCAGCAGGTGCACCCGGACCTGAGCCTGAGTTTCTACTGTGCGGTGGAAAACGGCATCGTGCTCACGGCCATGACACCGGGCCCGCTGTTGCCAAAGCTGCACACCCTGTTCGACGGGCTGCACCAGCGCCTGGGCCCCTTGCTGCTGACCATTGGCTGCGACTGTTTCCTGCGGCGCCTGGAACTGGAAGCCCACGACGGCCTGGAGCAGGTCGGCGCGTTCTTGCGCGAGCAGCGGGTGATGGGCTTCAACACCTATGGAGAACAGTTCAATGGCATGCATATCAACCAGACCTTCACCGGGGTCGCCATTGCCCGCAACCGGCCACCCGTCAGCCGCTGAACTGCAGGCCGAGGTCGCTCGGCTGCAGCACGAGAACCGCAAGCTGCAGCGCATCAACACTGCGCTGATAGAACGCGTCGAGTCGGGCGTGACCCGCGGCAACGACCCCTACGCGGCATTCCAGCACTCGGTGGTGCTGGCTGAGCAGGTCCGCGAACGCACTGACGCCCTCAACCAGGCCATGGCCGAGCTCAAGGCCGGTAACCACCTGCTCAGTGAAGCGCGGTTGCGGGCCGAGACCGCCCACCAACACTTGATCGACGCCATCGAAAGCATCTCCGACGCCTTCGTGCTGTTCGACCAGAACCAGCGCATCGTGCTGTGCAACAGCCGTTTCAAGGCGTTCTGGGCCAACAGCCGGGTGCGGATCATCGCCGGCATGCGCTTGGCCGAGGTCAAGCAACTGATGACCGCCAGCGGGGTGTTCACCGAAGAGCCCCGCGGGCCGGCCGATGAGCACCTGCTGTACCGCCTGCAGAACGGGCGCTGGCTACAAGTCAGCGAACGCCCTACTTGCGAAGGCGGGCGTGTGTTCCTGTTCACCGACATCACCGAGGTCAAGCTCAGCGAGACCTTGCGCCGCGAGCAGGCGGTGGCGCAGAAATCGCAACTGATTCGCCTGATCACCGACCATGTTCCAGCGCTGATTGCTTACCTGAATGCCGACCTGGTCTACGAGTTCACCAACAAGGTGTACGAGGAGTGGTACTGCTGGCCCCGCGGCGTGATGTTGGGCCAAAGCCTGCGCGAGGCCCACAGCGAATCGCATTACCAACGCCTGGAGGCCTACGTGGCGCGCGCGTTGGCGGGCGAGAGCGTGACCTTCGAGTTTGCCGAAAACAACATCAACGGCCAGGAGCGCTACATGCTGCGCTCCTACGTCCCCAACCGCCTGGCCAATGGCGAAGTGGTGGGGATTTTCGTGTTGATCCGCGACATTACCGAGCGGCGCAAGAGCGCCGAGGCGCTGCACCAGGCTTACCAGAACCTTGAGCAACGGGTGCGCGAGCGCACCGCCGAGCTGACCAGCCTCAACGACCAGTTGCTGCGCGAGATCGATGAGCGCAGCCGGGCCGAATCACGGTTGCGCGAGGCCAAGCGCGAGGCCGAGCAGGCCAACCTGTCGAAAACCAAATTTCTCGCTGCGGTCAGCCATGACCTGCTGCAACCCCTGAACGCGGCGCGGCTGTTCACCAGCGCGTTGCTCGAACGCCGCGAGCCGCACCAGAGCGTTCAACTGGTGCGCAACGTCAGTAATTCCCTGGAAGACGTGGAAAACCTATTAGGCACCCTGGTGGATATTTCCAAGCTTGACGCCGGGGTGATCAAGGCCGATATCGCCCCCTTCGCCCTTAGCGAACTGATGGACAACCTGGCCGCCGAATACGCCCAGGTGGCGCGCAGCGAAGGGCTGGAACTGCACTTCGTGGGCTGTTCGGCCTTGGTGCACAGTGACATCCAACTGTTGGCGCGGATTCTGCGCAACCTGCTCAGCAATGCCATCCGCTACACCCGCAGCGGCCGCGTGGTGCTGGGCTGTCGGCGCCAGCGCCGGGGCCTGTGGATCGAAGTCTGGGACAGCGGGATCGGCATCGCCGAAGAGCGCCTGGACGAAATGTTCCAGGAGTTCAAACGGGGCGATGTACAGCGCCCGGACCAAGACCGTGGCTTGGGCCTGGGCCTGGCAATCGTGGAAAAGATCGCGGGCATCCTCGGCCATCGGATTCGGGTGCGTTCCTGGCTCGGCAAAGGCTCGGTGTTCGCCGTCGAAGTGCCGCTGAGCGCAACCGCGCCCAAGGCCCCGCCGAGCCTGGCCATCAGCGAGCCGATGCTCGAACGCCTGCGCGGTGCGCGGGTGTGGGTGCTGGATAACGATGCGGCGATTTGCGCCGGCATGCGCACCCTGCTGGAAGGGTGGGGTTGCCGGGTGGTCACTGCGCTGTCGGAGGAAGACCTGGCGCGGCAGGTGGACAACTACCACGCCGAAGCCGACCTGTTGATCGCCGACTACCACCTGGACAACGACTGCAATGGTGTCGATGCCGTGGCCAGGATCAGTGCCCGCCGCGCCGTCCCGATTCCGGCATTGATGATCACCGCCAACTACAGCAACGAACTTAAGCAACAGATCCGCGAGCGGGGCCACACCCTGATGCACAAGCCGGTGCGGCCAATGAAACTCAAGGCTGCGATGAGCCATTTGCTGGCCAACAGCCCCGTTCAGCCACTTTAACGGCGCAGGTAGTCGCCGAAGTCGATATCGCCAGCACTGAGGATGGCCTGCACCCGGTTGTGCACGTTGAGTTTGCGCAAGATCGCCGAAACGTGGGCCTTGACCGTGGTTTCAGCGATGTCCAGGGTGTAGGCGATCTGCTTGTTCGACTCGCCTTTGGTCATGCGCTCGAGCACCAGCAACTGCTTGCGGGTCAGGGCCTGGAGCATCTCGGGTGGGAAGCTTGGGGTATCGCTCTGGCGCCGGCTGGTGCTGCTTTTGTTGGCGCGAATGATGTCGGGTGGCAGGTAGACATTGCCGGTGAGGATCTGCTCGATTGCTTCGATCATCTGCGAACGTGGCGAGGACTTGGTGATGAAACCCACGGCGCCATAGGTGATGGCCTGCAGCACGATTTGTTTTTCCTGCTCGGCCGAGACAATCACCACCGGTGTGGTCGGTGCCTCGTTGCGCAGGGTGATCAGGCCATTGAGGCCGTGCATGCCGGGCATGTTCAGGTCGAGCAGGATCAGGTCGAGGTCGTCATGTTCCAGGGTCAGCGCCAGGGCGCTGTCCAGGTCGGCAGTCTCCATGACTTCGCTGCCTGGGAAGCCATCGCTGATGACGTTGTGGATGGCTTCGCGAAACAGTGGGTGATCGTCGGCAATCAGAATTTTGTACATGGCCTTTTCACCTCGTTTTTATTGGATGGGGCGCGCACGCGTTTACCGGTAGTGAGTTCAGGGAAAGGGCTCTGGCTGGGCCGGCTGCAATGGCAGGTTGGCAGCTTCCCAGGCGTCCAGGCCGTCGCGGTACCAATACAACGTCTTATAGCCCAGGGATGCTGCGCGTTTTACCGCGTTCCAGCTTAACCAGCAATCGGAGCGGCAGTAAAAGACCAGCGGTTGCTCCAGGCGGCCGGCGGTGGCTTTTTGCAGATGGTGCACGAAGTAGTCTTGCCAGGCGGGGCTCAGCTCGCCGTCGCCGGTGTTGGCCAACCAGTGGCTGCCGGGGAGGTTGGCGTGGGGTTCGTCTTCGATGAAACGGCCTTGCAGCCATTGCCGGCGGTACACATCGACCAGCACCGGCTTGGGGTGCTGCCCCAGCAGGTTTTGCAAGGTGGCGGTGTCGATGACCTGGGCGCCCTCGACCTGGTGCGGTGTCGGGCTGCGGTAGAGGGTGGTGCGATACCCCTCGGCAGAAAACAGCGGCGTGGTGCCGGCCTGGGCGACGCCCAGCAGCAGACTCAGCGAAAGGGCTGCCAGCAAAGCACGTGGCAGCCTGGGCAGGGCACGAGGCATGGGGTTTATCCTTTTTGTTATAGGCCCATTACATGCCAGCGGCGGTGCTTTGTGAATGCGACGATAGACAGTAAAGCCGGTACTAAAGTAGTAGGTGGTCAAGCGCTTGAGGAGCACCTTGTGGGAGCGGGCTTGCCCCGCGAACACCGGCGAAGCCGGTGCCATGATCCGCGTGGCCTCATTCGCGGGGCAAGCCCGCTCCCACAATGACCCTTGTTCTCTGCGTGACAGCGCAAGCTGTCAGCGCGGCTTGCGCAGCGCTGCGTGCTGGGGGTTGAAGGTCAGTATCGCGAGCAGGGTGAACAGCACGGTCAGGCCCAGGCAAACCGCCAGCGCCAGCGGATTGAAGCGTTCGTACAGCGCGAAACGCACCAGTTCCACGGCGTGGGTGAAGGGGTTCAGGGCGCACAGCCAATACAGCCACTGGCTGGCCTCGCGCATCTTCCACAGCGGGTACAGCGCCGAGGACAGGAAAAATAACGGGAAGATCACGAAATTCATCACCCCGGCAAAGTTCTCCAACTGGCGAATCGCATTCGACAGCAACAGCCCCAGAGCGCTGAGCATCAAGGCCACCAGCAACAAGGCCGGCAGCGCCAGCAACAACCCCGCAGCCGGGGGTTGCACGCCATACAGCCAGGCAATGGCGAGAAACGCATAAACCTGTAGCAGGGAAATCAACGAGGTCGCCAGCAGTTTGCTGCCGAGCAGAAACGCCCGCGGCAAGGGGCTGGTCAGCAGCACGCGCATACTGCCCATCTCGCGGTCATAGACCATCGACAGCGAGCCCTGCATGCCGTTGAACAGCAGAATCATGCAGGCAAGGCCGGGGATGATGTACACCTCGTAGGGGATGTAGGTGTCGTAGGGCTCGATGATCGCTATGCCCAGGGCCGCACGAAACCCGGCGGCAAAGACCAGCAACCACAGCAGCGGGCGCACCAGGGCGCTGAGAAACCGCGTGCGCTGCAACACGAACCGCAGGCATTCGCGCAGCAGGATGCCGTTGAAACATTGCCAGTAGGCGTTCATCAGGCCTTCACTCCTGGGGTGGCGCCGGGCGCGCGGGTCAGGCGCGCGAAGGCGTTGTCGAGGTTGCCGCCGTGCGCTTGGGTCAGGGCATCGGCGGTGCCACTGGCCACCAGGCGCCCCTGGTGCAGGATCAGCAGGTCATCACTGGGCTGCACCTCATCCAGCAGGTGTGTGGTCCAGAGCACACTCAGCCCCTGCTCGCGGCACAGGTGCCGAAGGTGCTGGTTGAGCGCCAGGCGGCTGGCCGGGTCGAGGCCGACGCTGGCTTCGTCGAGCAACAGCAAGCGCGGTTGGTGGAGCAGGGCGCGGGCAATTTCCACCCGACGCCGGTGCCCGATATTCAGCGCACGAACGGGCTCGCGCCGACGCTCGTCAAGGCCCTGGCGGGCCAGTTCGGCCTCGACTCGCAGGTTGCCTTGGCGCCGCGACAGGCCATGCAACGAGGCGTGGTAGCGCAGGTTCTGTTCGACACTCAGGTCCAGGTCCAGGGTGCTTTGCTGAAACACCACGCCCAGTTGTCGCAACGCCGGGCGCGCCGCGTTGCGCAACGAGCAGCCGCAGACGCGGATGTCGCCCTGTTGCACGTCGTAAAGCCGGGTGAGCAGTGCGATCAAGGTCGACTTGCCGGCGCCATTGGGGCCCAGCAACGCAGCAAAACGCCCAGGCGCCACACTGAACCCCACGTGCTTGAGCGCCTCGCGCTGGCCGTAGGCGAAACTCACGTCACTGACGTCGAGGGTATTCATGGCGTGACCACCACGCCCCAGGGGTAGCGCCCGACCTTTACCGATTTGAGCACCTTGAGGGTTTTTGTATCGATCACCGAGACGTCGCCGCTGACCCCGTTGGTGGCCAGCAATTGGCTTTGGTCTGGGGTGAACGCCAGCTGCCAAACGCGCCGCCCAACCAGCAGGTAGTCCAGCACTTCGTAAGTCTTGGCATCGATCACCGCCACATGGTTAGCCGGGCCCAGGGCGACGAACGCGTACTGGCCATCGGCGCTGAGCTTGATGCCCACCGGCTGGACTTTGTCCGGGTGCACGCCCTTGATCTGGAAGTTCAGGGTTTTCAGCACCTGGCGCGTGTCCACGTCGAGAATGGTCACCGTACCGCCGATTTCCGCCGAGGCCCAGAGCCGCGAGCCATCCTGGTTGAACTCGACGAAGCGCGGCCGTTGATCCACCAGGGTGCTGTCGGCCAGGGTCTGGGTGCTGGTGTCGATCCAGTGCAGCATGTTGGTGGTTTCGCTGGTATTGACCGCCCACTTGCCATCCGGGCTTACCGCCATGCCCTCGGGCTCGATGCCGACGTTGATCTGGCCGAGCACTTTGTCGGTTTCGGTGTCGATCACCGTTACCAGTGCGTCGTCTTCGTTGGACACATACAGCCAGCGGTCATTGGGGTGCAGGGCGAACTGCTCGGGGTCCTTGCCGGAGGGCAGCTCCTTGATGATCTTGCGGGTGGCCACGTCCATCACCTGCACGCGGTCCGAATCGCTGGCGCAGATGTACAGCCGCTTGTTGTCGTGGGACAGCAGCAGGCCACGTGGGCGCTGGCCCACGGGCAGGGTCTCGGTAACTTCCAGGCTTTGCAGGTCGATCAGGCTAAGGCTGTTGTCCTTCTCGTTCGAGACCCAGGCGGTGGCGGCGCTGGCGTGCCCGCTGGCAAGCGCCAGCGCGCCGGCCAGCAGGGTGGGGAAAAGCACAGGCCGGTAGCAAAGGGGGCGACGCATGGCGGAATCCTTTTTTTGTGATTATCGGTTTCAGGGGTAGCCGCAGGTCACTTCGGGCTTGTCGAAGCCCAGGCTGTCCATTTCGTTGAAAGGGTGCAGGAAGCCCTCCTGGGGCGAAGTGCTGACCAGCGCGCGTGGCTGAACCAGCGGGATGGGTTGGCGCAGCTCGCCGTTCCAAGGGCGGTAGCTGAGCTTGCGGCCCTTGAAGCCATCCAGCGGCAGCTGGTCGCTGAGCAGCAGTTGCTGCAGGGCGCGTGGCTCGGCCTGGCGCAGTTTGCTGACGGCGCTGGCGATGCTGCGCACGGCCATCCAGGCGGCGAAGTCGCGGTCGTTCATCCAGCGTCCGGCCTGGGCTTCGAAGCGTTTTTGCAACTGCGCCGCGCCGAAGGTTTCTACCGTCTTGTGCCAACCGGTGGGGGTCAGGCCCTGGGTGCCGGCCACGGGGCGGGGGTACCAGGTCTGGTAGGGCAGGTATTCGCCGAAGTCACCGCGTTCGTCGGCCACCAGCACCACGTCGTACTCGGCGGTTTGGGTGAACAGGGGCATGTCGGCTTGGGCGCTGCGGCGCTGGTCGTTGTCGAAGCGCCAGGTTTTTTCCGCCACCAGCTGCACGCCGAAGCGCTTCACCGCCCGGCGCAGGGCCGCGGCGTAGGCCTGGTCGTCTTCGGTCTGGCCGACCACGAGCAACGCCCGTTGCCATTTGCGCAGTACCAGAAACTGCGCCAGGGCATCGGCCAGCATGGCGCGGCTGGGCAGGCTATGCAGCACATTGCCCTGGCACTGGCTGCTGCGCAGGCTGTCGTCGGGGCTGCCGGCGTTGAACAGCAGGCTGTCGGGCAGGGCGGCAGACAGTGCGCGCAGGCTGGCGGCCGGCGCGTTCACCACGAACAGCCGCAGGCCCTGGTCATGCTGGGCCTTGGCGGCTTGCAGCAGGGCCTCGGGGCTGTCTACGTGGGTGCTGGCAAGGGTGAACGCCTGCTTGAGAAAACGCCCCGTACTGTTGCTGTCGACAATCGCCAGCTCGGCGCCCTGCAGCCCCGCGTCGGCGGGCTCGGGGATGATGTTGGACAGCAGCGGGCCGGGGTCGGGGCGATAGCCCAGGTAGCCGATGCGCACCTGCAATTGCTGCTCTGGCGGGGCGGCCGATGCGAAGGCCGAACACAGTGCCGTGGCCAGGGCCAGCAGGCAGGTCAGGGCAAGAGGGGCAGGCTGGCGCATAAACGCACTCCACGGCAGATGGCGCCAGCATAGGAAGCCGGCCGGGAGGGGGAAATATGCAGAAAGTAGCGCTCGGCCAGTACCAAGGTAGTAAATCACCGCTAAGGCCTCGGTTTTACGATGGGTCGCAGCCCTGGCCGCGTTCACCCGGAGGAAACTGCCCAATGCGCCTCATCAACCTGTCGGCCCAGTGGCGGATCAACCTGTGGGTCACGTTCTTTTTCGCCTTGGTCACCTTGGCCTGTGGCGGGTTGCTGCTGCACCAGGCGGTGGCCGATGTCGAGCGCGAATTGCAATCTGCCGAAGCTGTGGTGGCGTACCTCGCCGACACGGCCGAACGCGACCCGGCGAGCCTGCAACCGCGGCTGACTCAGCGCCTGCGCCACGTGCGGGTGCACTGGCTGGCGGCGGGCGAAACCGCGCAGATGCCGCGGGAGGCCGGCCTGGATGCCTGGCTGGGGCGCCAGCTGTTCGGTGATCGCCGTCACAGCACCCGTTTGTTGGATTTGAGCGACGGGCGCCGGGTACTGATCGCCGTGGATGCGCGGGATGAAATCGACGAAGTCCGGGATTCCCTGCAGCAGTTGCTGGGCTTGTGTGGCCTGGCCTTGCTCGTGAGCCTGTTGACCATACGCTGGGCCGTGCGGCGCGGCATGAGCCTGCTGGATGAACTGCTGCGCGCGTTGCGCCAGGTCTCGGGTGGGCAGTTGACCACTCGCCTGCGCGAATCCGGCCTGCCGGAGGCACGCCAGTTGGCGGCGCACTTCAACCGCATGACCGCGACCTTGGAGCAGACCCGGGCTGACAATGCCCAGCTCACCCAAACCCTGTTGGCAGTACAGGAACAGGAACGCACCCACCTGGCGCAGGCCCTGCACGATGACCTCGGGCAGTACCTGGCGGGTATCCGCGCCCAGGTCTGCCTGCTGCGCCTGGTGGCAGGCGAGCCGACGGTGGTGGAGCAGACCGCGCAAGCCCTGGAGCTTAATTGCGATCGCCTGCAGCAAGGCTTTCGTGCCTTGGTACACGACTTGTATCCAGTGGCGTTGCAACACGTGCCATTGGCCGAAGCCTTTGGTGTGCTGGTGAGCCAATGGCAGGCCAGCCAGGGCATCGATTGCCGTTTGCGGGTCGGTGAGCGCCTGCCGGTGCTGCCTGGCTCCAGCAGAACGCATTTGTATCGCCTGCTGCAGGAGGCGTTGACCAACGTTGCCCGGCATGCCGGCGCCAGCCAGGTGCGGGTGCGCCTGCAACGCAGTGCCAAGGGCTTGCGCCTGTTGGTGCGTGACAACGGCTGCGGCGCGAGCCAGCCCCAGCGGCCCGGCGTTGGCCTGCATTCGATGGCCGAGCGCGCGCGCAGCCTGGGCGGCGAATTACGCATCCTGAGTCGCCCGGGTGCCGGCTGGGCGTTGGCCCTGAACATTCCCATGGAGGCCTGATGAATATCGTATTGGTGGATGACCACGCCGTGGTGCGCCAGGGTTATGCCAGCCTATTGCGGGCGGTGCTGCCGGCGATGGAAGTGCGCGAGGCCGCCAGCGGCGAAGAGGCGCTGGTGCGGGTTCAGGAGCAAGTGCCGAACCTGGTGATCATGGACTTCGGCCTGCCCGGCATCAGCGGCCTGGAGACCACCCGCCGGCTACGTCAGCGCCTGCCGCAGCTGCGGGTACTGTTTTTCAGCATGCATGATGAGCTGCCCCTGGTGCGCCAGGCCCTGGAGGCGGGGGCTTCGGGTTACCTGACCAAGAATTCGGCGCCCCAGGTGTTGATCGAGGCGGTACAACGGGTGTTGGCCGGGCATGCCTATATCGAGCAGCCTTTAGCTACACAGCTGGCCTGCACACCGCAACAAAACGCCAGCGACCCGCGCTTGCAGCGCATGACCCAGCGCGAGTTGGAGATTTTCGTGATGCTGGCCAAGGGCACCCCGGTGCGGGTGATTGCCGAACAGCTGTGCATCAGTGCCAAGACCGTTTCCAATCACCTGACCTTGCTCAAGAGCAAGTTGCAGGTGAGTTCCCATGCTGAGCTGGTGCACCTGGGGATCGATCTGGGGGTGGTGCGGGTGGCGGGGTGAGGTTTGGTGGGAGATTTTGTGACCTTGGGGTTCGGTTTGGAATTTTTGGCGCCTGTGAGATCGAGCGCCGCCCGCGCGGCGCATCGCGAGCAACGCTCGCTCCTACGTTTGTTTCGGGCCAATTATTCCTGGGGCAAACGCGCGCGACCGCCCTGGCGCATGACGCGATATCGCGTCGAACAAACAAGGCGGTCGCGCGCGCCTGTCACAGGCGTTATTGGCCAAAAACAAACGTAGGAGCGAGCGTTGCTCGCGATGCGCCGCGCGGGCGGCGCACGATCTCACAGGCGCCAAACCCCTCACGGCGAACACCCTGCTCAATCATCCCAACTCCCAGGACAGCCCGCACACCCTTCCATATTTGCCTCCTGAAAATTCCCATAATGCTGCCGCGCCCCACGCAGGTCGGCTTGCGCCAGGTTGCTCTGGCCAAATTTGGCTTCCTGCAGGTTGGCATCGCCGAGGTTGGCCCCTTGCAGGTCGGTTTTACTCAGCCAGGCCATCTCCAGGTCCGCCGCCCGCAGGTTGGCCTGGTGCATGTTCGCCCCGGAAAGCCTGGCGAACTGCAGGTACGCCGCACTGAGGTCGGCCTTCTCGAACTGCGCCCCCTGAGCAAACAGCCCCCAGCCTTGAATGGCAATCAACGTGCTATGGCTCAGGTCTGCCAACCGCAGGTTGCTCTGTTGCAGGCTGGCGCGGGTCAGGTTGGCGCCCTGCAAGCGGGCCTTTTCCAGGTTGGCCAGGTCCAGGCGGGCATGGCGCAGGTCGGCATCGCGCAGGTCAGCGCCGGCCAGGTTCATCTTGCGCAAGTCCTGGTTGGCCAGGTTGGCGCCACGCAAGTTGGCGCCCGGGCACTGGCTGCCTTCGGCAATTACGCAGCCGTTGACGGTCAAGGGGGCATCGTTGTCGTCGTCGGCATTCACCGCCAGGGCAGGGGCAAGGACCAACAGCAGGGCAAAGGGCAGGTAATTCATGAGCGAAGACTCTGGGTGACAGTAGGGTAGGTGCGGGGAGCGCGCTGGGCGCTCCCCGCAGGCGATCACCGCTGCGCGGTCTTGTTGTCCCAGCTTGGGATCTTGAACACCCAGAACGAGCCGCCCTGGGCCACCGGCTTGGTCAGTTCGGCCATGTCGCCGCCCCACAGCGGCACCGCGCCGCCATAGCCCACGGTCACGCCGATGTACTGCTCGCCGTCCTGTTCCCAGGTGATGGGTGGCGAGACGATGCCGCTGCCGGTCTGGAACTTCCACAGCTCCTTGCCCGTCTTGGCGTCGAAGGCCTTGAAGAAGCCGTCGCCAGTGCCGGTGAACACCAGGTTGCCCTTGGTCGCCAGTACGCCGGCCCACAGTGGCAGATGCTCTTTGTGCTCCCAGACCAGCTTGCCGGTGGCCGGGTCCATGGCGCGCAAGGTGCCGACGTGGTCGTCATACATACGCTTGATCCGGAAGCCCATGCCCAGGTAGGCCGAGCCCTTCTTGTAGTTCACTTCTTCGGTCCAGTACTCCTCCTTCCACTGGTTGCCGGGGATGTAGAACAGGCCGGTGTCCTGGCTGTAGGCCATGGGGTTCCAGTTCTTGCCCCCCAGGAACGGCGGCGAGACTTCCACCGGCTTGCCCTTGGTTTCACCCGGCAGCGGCTTGGCTGGCCGCTGGCCGGGGTTTTCCACCGGGCGGCCGGTCTTGAGGTCGATATGGCTGGCCCAGGTGATGTTGTCGACGAAGGGGAAGGCGTTCTGCAATTTGCCGTTGTTGCGGTCCACCACGTAGAAGAAGCCGTTGCGGTCGGCGTGGCCGGTGGCCTTGACCACCTTGCCGTCCTTGTCTTTGTAATCGAACAGCACCAGCTCGTTGTTGCCGGAGAAGTCCCAGGCATCGTTCGGCGTGTGCTGGTAGAACCACTTCACCTCGCCGGTGCTGGGGTCGACGCCGACCTGGCCCGAGGTGTAGAGGCTGTCGTAGTCGTGGGGGTTGCCGTCCTTGGACGTGCGCGCCCAGGTGTTCCAAGGGCCAGGGTTGCCGGCACCGACGATGATGGTGTTGCTCTCGGGGTCGAAACTGGCGCTCTGCCAGGGTGCGCCGCCGCCGTGGCTCCAGGCCTCGACCTTGCCGGTCTCGGTGGTCGGGTCGTCTGGCCAGGACGGCGCCTTGACGTCGCCGGTCGGGGTGCTGTCCTTGCCGTTCAGGCGGCCCATGTGGCCTTCGACGAAGGGCCGCATCCACACTTCTTCGCCGGTGTCCGGGTCGCGGGCGAACAACTGGCCGACCACGCCGAACTCATCGCCAGAGCTGCCGTGGATCAGCAACACCTTGCCGCTGGTCTTGTCTTTGATCAGCACTGGGGCGCCGGTCATGGTGTAGCCGGCGCTGTGGTCGCCGAACTTCTTGTTCCACACCACCTTGCCGGTGCGCTTGTCGAGGGCGATGAGGCGGGCGTCGAGGGTGCCGAAGTAGATCTTGTCGCCGAAGATGGCCGCCCCGCGGTTGACCACGTCGCAGCACGGGCGAATGTTGTCTGGCAGGCGGTGGTTGTAGGTCCACAGGCGTTTGCCGGTCTTGGCGTCGAGGGCAAATACCCGCGAGTAGGAGCCGGTGACGTAGACCACGCCGTCGCTGACGATGGCCTGCGATTCCTGGCCGCGCTGTTTCTCGTCGCCGAAGGAATAGGACCAGGCTGGGGTCAGCTTGAACACGTTCTGGTCGTTGACCTGGGCCAGCGGGCTCCAGCGCTGGGCATTGGTGCCCATGCCGTATTGCAGCACGTCCTGGGTGGTCAGGTGGTCGTTGGCGATGTCTTCCCAGGTCACGTTCTTGCTGGCAGGTGCCGCGGGGGCGGTGGCCGCGGTGGCCGCCGTGCAGAGGGCCAGGCTACCGGCCAGCAGCAGGGCCCGCACGCTGAGGGCCAGAGGGGAAAGGGCGGGTAGCGATCTTATTGTCATGGTTGCAGTTCCCTGTGGAGGTTTTGGCCTGCACAGGGTGGCGGCGGGACGGCGGCTGGGGATACGGAAAAAGTCCCGCCCTTGCCGGGAATAGTTCCCGGGCGGCACCTCATTTGGCCCTTCGCCACAAGCCCTACTACCAAGGGAGTAAGGCCCGGCCACCAAAGCAGCATACGGCCGCGCGCGGGCTGTTTCTAAGATGGCGGCACGGCCTCTGTGGTTGAGGCCTTGCGTGCAATCTTGAGGGCATAACAATGACAAAAAAACGCAACGTCTTGCTCGCTACAGGCCTGCTGGCCGGTGCTTTGCTGACGGGCACGGTGTGGGCTCATGGCAATGTGGTGCCCCAGGCGGTGGAAACCCAGGGCCTGACCCCGATCAAAGACGCCGGGGTAAGCCTGGACGGCGACGGCTGGGCCGCGGTCAACCCGTACCGCACCTCCCCAGAGCACGACAAAGCCGTGGAAATCGGCGCCTCGGCCTACAACCAGAACTGCGCTGCCTGCCATGGCCTGGAAGCCAAGTCTGGCGGTATCGCCCCGGATTTGCGCCTGCTCGATGTGGGCGAGGCCGGGGATGAGTGGTTCGTCGAGCGGGTGCGCCACGGCGCGGTGCGTGACGGGCGGGTGTACATGCCGAAGATGGCCGATTACCTGAGCCAGGAAGCCCTGTGGGCGGTACGCACCTACCTGGACAGCGTGCACGTCGAGGAGTGATCGCCATGCGTCTGTCGGCCGTGCTGTTGAGTGGCCTGCTGCTGTGCTGTGCGGCAGTGCAGGCTCAGGTGCGCAACTACGACGCGATCATCGCTGCCGGTGAATTGAAGGTGGCGGTGTACAAGGATTTCGCGCCCTACAGCTTCGAGGACCACGGCCAGCCGCGTGGCGTCGATGTGGAGCTGGCGCAAGCGCTGGCCACGGCCTTGGGGGTGCACCTGCAATTGATCTGGGCGCCGCCAGGGGAAAAGCTCGACGACGACCTGCGCGACTACATCTGGCGCGGCAGCCCGCTGCGCCACCAGCAGTTGGCCGACCTGATGATGCGGGTGCCCTACGACCACGCCTACGCGCAGAAGCGCAACGAGCTGGGCGAGCTGGAAAACGCCCAGGTGGTGATGTTCGGCCCCTATCAGGAGGAGCGCTGGCAGGTGGCCTATGACCGCCGCCGCCTGCCCTCGGTGGCCAGTGTCGCGGTGTTCCAGCAGCACCCCATCGGGGTCGAGGTGGACAGTGTGCCGTCGTTCTACCTGACCTCGGTGTTCAACGGCATGCTCAGCGCCAACACCCACCATTACCCCAGCGTGCAACAGGCGTTCGGCGCGCTACAGGCCGGCCAGGTGGACGCGGTGATGGCGATGCGCGGCGAGGTTGACTGGCAGTTGCATCAGGCCGCCGACCCGCAACTGGCCCTGGCGGAAAACGCCTACCCGAACTTGGGCAAGCAGGCATGGGACATCGGCATGGCCGTGCATGAAAGCAACCGGCAGTTGGCCTATGCGGTGGAGGAAGCCCTCGAGGCGATGATCCGCGATGGCCGGCTGAAGGCGCTGTACGCCACCTACGGCCTGCGCTACGAGGTCCCGGAGATGTACCAATGAACTGGCGGGCGACCTTACTGCTGGCCTGCTGGATGCCTTGGGCAGCCCAGGCCGGTGAACCGAGCAGCAAGACCGACCCGGTGCCCTCGGTGATGTGGGATTTCTACCACAAGCAACTGCTGGGGCAAGCGCCGTTCGTTTTCGATGAGCGGGTCAAGCTGCTGGCGCCGCCCTTTGCCGAGGACGCCCGGCAAGTGCCGCTGGAGATCGACGCCCGCGCATTCGCGGGCGACGTGGTACGGATTCTCGCCTGGGCCGAACTCAACCCCCTGCCGCGTATTGTCGACTTCGAGCCTGGCGAACGTGTGCTGCCGTGGCTGTCGATCCGCATCCGCATCGAACAAGCCACACCGCTGCGCGCTGCGGTGCTGACGCGTGACGGCCTGTGGCATGTCGGCTCGACCCTGATCGATGCGGCAGGCGGTGGTTGTACCGCACCCAGCGTAGTGCGTACCCAACCTGGCTGGGAGGAGCATGTCGGTGAGGTGCTAGGCGGGCGCTACCCGCGCGGTGATGGCAGCCGCTTGCGCCTGCAGGTGTCCCACCCGATGGACAACGGCCTGGTCAGCGGCATCCCTGAGTTCTTCCTCGAACATGCCGAATTGCAAGGCGCCGATGGCCAGCGCCTGGCCAGCCTCGCGCTGTATCCGGCAGTCAGCGAGAACCCCAACCTGGGGTTCGATATCCAGGGCCCCGGGCTTACCCGGCTACTGTTGCGGGACAACAGCGGTAACCAGTTCGAAGCGGCGGTGCCCTGAGCGCGTTGCTCGCCTTCACCCCCTGACCAGAGGCGCCTGTCATGCGTTGGATGCTGCTGTTGTTGCTGTGCCTAGGCCTACCGGCCTGGGCTGACTTGGACTATCGACTCACGCCCCGGCAAATCGCGGAAGGCACTTGGCTGCTGGAGGGCAGCACCGACAATTTCGCCAAGGCCAACGGCGGCAATATCGTCAATACCGCGTTCATCGTCACCGACAGCGGCGTGGTGGTGATCGACAGCGGGCCGTCCAAGCGCTACGGCGAGGCCCTGCGCCAGGCTATTGCCGCCACCACCGACAAGCCGGTGGTTGAAGTGCTGCTGACCCACCATCACCCCGACCATGTGCTGGGCAACCAGGCCTTTACCGATGTGCCCATCGGTGCCCTGGCTGGCACAGGCGACCTGTTACGCCAGCAGGGCGAGGCGATGGCCGAGAACATGTACCGCCTGGTCGGTGACTGGATGCGCGGCACCGAGGTGGTGCTGCCGACCCGGGTGCTGGAACCGGGTGTGCATGAGGTGGGTGGGCACCGGTTGCGGCTGTTGGCGCTGGGCGGGCATACCGGCGCCGACCTGGCGATTCTCGATGAGAAGACTGGCGTGCTGTTTGCCGGCGATTTGGTGTTTTACGAGCGCGCCTTGACCACCCCCAACAGCCCAGGGCTGGACGTTTGGCTCAAGGACCTGGACACCTTGCAGGCCTTGCCCTGGAAGCAGCTCGTGCCGGGGCATGGGCCGGTGGCCAGCGATGCTAAGCCTTTTGCGCAGATGCGTGATTACCTGGGCTGGCTGGATGGCCTGATGCGCGAGGGGGCAGCGCGTGGGGATGACATGGTCGAGATGATCCGCAGCCCGATCCCTGAGCGGTTTGCCGGTATCAGCCTGACCCGTTATGAGTTGATTCGCAGCGTCAGTCACCTGTACCCGCGGTATGAGCGTTTGCGGTTGCAGCGTATCGACGGCAAGCCGCCTCTCTGATGAGTTAACTCGGCCTATTTGTAGGAGCGGCCTTGCGTCGCGAAAGGGCTGCGAAGCGGCCCCGGGATTTCTGCATCACCGCTGAAATTGCTGGGGCTGCTTCGCAGCCCTTTCGCGACGCAAGGCCGCTCCTACACCGGGCCGCGTGAGGGCAGGCCCTGTACCAAGGAACTAGAAAACTCCACATTGCGGGCAATTGTTGGCAAGCAGGTCGGGCACAAGAATTCTCGGCACACCGGGAAAATTTCCCGGGCACAACAAAAAAACCAAAGGTAGCCGTCATGACCCGATCCCCACGTCGTCCCTTGTTCGCCGTGAGCCTGGTGCTCAGCGCCATGCTGCTGTCCGGCGCGGCACAGGCCGCTGTCAGCGATGAAGAAATCCTCCAGGACCCGAAAAACCCGCAGCAGATCGTGACCAATGGCCTGGGGGTCCAGGGCCAGCGCTACAGCCCGCTGGACCTGCTCAATGTCGGCAACGTCAAGGAACTGCGGCCAGTCTGGGCCTTTTCGTTCGGCGGTGAGAAGCAGCGCGGCCAGCAGGCCCAGCCGCTGATCAAGGACGGCGTGATGTACATGACCGGCTCCTACTCGCGGGTGTTCGCCGTCGACGCCCGTACCGGCAAAAAACTCTGGCAATACGATGCGCGCCTGCCAGATGACATCCGCCCTTGCTGTGACGTGATCAACCGCGGCGTGGCGCTGTACGGCGACCTGGTGTTCTTCGGCACCCTGGATGCCAAGCTGGTGGCCCTGAACAAAGACACCGGCAAGGTGGTCTGGAGCAAGAAGGTCGCCGACCACAAGGAAGGCTATTCCATCAGCGCCGCGCCGATGATCGTCAACGGCAAGCTGATCACCGGTGTGGCCGGGGGCGAGTTTGGCGTGGTGGGCAAGATCCAGGCGTACAACCCGGAGAACGGCGAACTGCTGTGGATGCGCCCGACCGTGGAAGGGCACATGGGCTACGTCTACAAAGACGGCAAGGCCATCGAGAACGGTATCTCGGGCGGCGAGGCGGGCAAGACCTGGCCCGGCGACCTGTGGAAGACCGGTGGTGCAGCGCCGTGGCTGGGCGGTTACTACGACCCTGAAACCAACCTGTTGCTGTTCGGCACTGGCAACCCGGCGCCGTGGAACTCCCACCTGCGCCCAGGCGACAACCTGTATTCCTCGTCGCGCCTGGCCCTGAACCCGGACGACGGCACCATCAAATGGCACTTCCAGAGCACGCCCCATGACGGCTGGGATTTCGACGGCGTCAACGAGCTGATCTCGTTCAACTACAAGGACGGCGGCAAGGAGGTCAAGGCCGCCGCAACCGCTGACCGCAACGGCTTCTTCTACGTGCTGGACCGCACCAATGGCAAATTCATCCGCGGCTTCCCCTTCGTCGACAAGATCACCTGGGCAACCGGCCTGGACAAGAATGGCCGCCCGATCTACAACGAGGCCAGCCGGCCAGGGGCACCGGGCACTGAGGCCAAGGGCAGTTCCGTGTTCGTCGCACCGGCCTTCCTCGGCGCCAAGAACTGGATGCCCATGGCCTACAACAGGGACACCGGGCTGTTCTACGTACCGTCCAACGAATGGGGCATGGACATCTGGAACGAAGGGATCGCCTACAAGAAGGGCGCGGCGTTCCTCGGGGCCGGTTTCACCATCAAACCGCTCAACGAAGACTACATCGGCGTGCTGCGCGCCATCGACCCCGTCAGCGGCAAGGAAGTGTGGCGCCACAAGAACTTCGCGCCATTGTGGGGCGGGGTACTGACCACCAAAGGCAACCTGGTGTTCACCGGCACGCCGGAAGGTTTCCTGCAGGCGTTCAACGCCAAGACCGGCGAGAAAGTCTGGGAGTTCCAGACGGGCTCCGGCGTACTTGGCTCGCCCGTGACCTGGGAAATGGACGGCGAGCAGTACGTCTCAGTGCTGTCTGGTTGGGGCGGCGCGGTGCCGCTGTGGGGCGGCGAAGTGGCCAAGCGGGTGAAGGACTTCAACCAGGGCGGCATGCTCTGGACTTTCAAGTTGCCTAAACAGCTGCAGCAAGCGGCCAGTGCCGAGGCGCCAGCACCCAGCGCCAAGCCGCAAAGCTGACACCGGGCCGCTTGCGCCCCTACTACCAAATGACGAGAGCTCCGCTGCCAACGATGCATACGTCTGGCACGCGGGGCTTTTTACCATCGGTCCATCGCCTGTCGTTGGACAGGCATCGACCCGCAGAGGCTCAGCATGATCTACGCACAACCCGGAACCCCAGGCGCCATCGTGTCGTTCAAACCCCGCTACGGCAATTTCATCGGCGGCGAGTTCGTGCCGCCGTCCGGTGGCCAGTACTTCACCAACAGCTCGCCGGTCAATGGCCAGCCGATTGCCGAATTCCCACGCTCCACCGCCGCGGACATTGATCACGCCCTGGACGCCGCGCATGCCGCTGCCGACGCCTGGGGCAAAACCTCGGTGCAAGACCGCGCCCTGGTGCTGCTTAAGATCGCCGACCGCATCGAGCAAAACCTGGAAGTGCTGGCCGTCAGCGAAAGCTGGGACAACGGCAAGGCCGTCCGCGAAACCCTCAATGCCGACGTGCCGCTGGCGGCGGACCACTTCCGTTACTTTGCCGGCTGCATCCGTGCCCAGGAAGGTGGGGCGGCAGAGATCAACGAGCTGACCACGGCCTACCATTTCCACGAACCCCTGGGTGTGGTCGGGCAGATCATCCCGTGGAACTTCCCGCTGCTGATGGCCGCCTGGAAGCTCGCCCCGGCCCTGGCCGCCGGTAACTGCGTGGTGCTCAAACCCGCTGAACAGACCCCGTTGTCGATCACTATTTTCGCCGAGCTGATCGCCGACCTGCTGCCAGCAGGTGTGTTGAACATTGTCCAGGGCTTTGGCCGTGAAGCCGGTGAGGCCCTGGCCACCAGCAAGCGCATTGCCAAGATCGCCTTTACTGGCTCCACCCCGGTGGGCTCGCACATCATGAAATGCGCGGCCGAGAACATCATCCCGTCTACTGTCGAGCTGGGCGGCAAATCGCCGAACATCTTCTTTGAAGACATCATGCAGGCCGAGCCTGCGTTCATCGAAAAGGCCGCCGAAGGCCTGGTGCTGGCGTTCTTCAACCAGGGCGAGGTGTGCACCTGCCCGTCGCGGGCGCTGATCCAGGAATCGATCTACGAGCCGTTCATGGCCGAGGTGATGAAGAAGATCGCCAAGATCACCCGTGGCAACCCGCTGGACACTGACACCATGGTGGGTGCCCAGGCCTCCGAGCAGCAATACGACAAGATTCTCTCCTACCTGGAGATTGCCAAGGAGGAGGGCGCGCAGTTGCTCACCGGCGGCGCTGCCGAGCGGCTCGACGGTGACCTGGCCACCGGGTACTACATTCAGCCGACCCTGCTCAAGGGCCACAACAAGATGCGCGTGTTCCAGGAGGAGATCTTCGGCCCGGTGGTGGGCGTGACCACCTTCAAGGACGAAGCCGAAGCGCTGGCCATCGCCAACGACAGCGAGTTCGGCCTGGGCGCAGGCCTGTGGACCCGTGACATCAACCGCGCCTACCGCATGGGCCGGGCGATCAAAGCTGGCCGCGTGTGGACCAACTGCTACCACCTGTACCCGGCGCATGCTGCGTTTGGCGGTTACAAGAAATCCGGCGTGGGCCGCGAGACCCACAAGATGATGCTCGACCACTACCAGCAGACCAAGAACCTGCTGGTGAGCTATGACATCAATCCGCTGGGCTTCTTCTAAGGGCACACAGGCCCGGCGGTAGGGTGCCGCCAGGCCTGGATGCAACGACGCACGTGGGGAGGGCTCTGGGTGGGCGCCTCCCCGCGTGCGTCACCCGTGTGGGTAAAAGCCCGCGTCACCCCCTACCAACGCACGCGGCAAGTTCGTTCCAAAGTAGCATTCGGCCCCGCCGCCCCCCGTGCATTAATGCCTCTACCGGAATTGCCCGGCACAAGAAGAGGACTGCCCCATGTGGACTAAACCCGCCTTTACCGACCTGCGCATTGGCTTCGAAGTGACGATGTATTTCGCCAATCGTTGATGGCTCTGCGGCCATCGTAGCGATGGCCGTTCCTTCTCTGGGGATCGTTGTCCATGCACATTCGTGTTCTCGGCTCCGCCGCTGGCGGAGGTTTTCCGCAGTGGAACTGCAACTGTCGCCAATGCACCGGTGTGCGTAATGGCAGCCTGAGGGCGCAGCGGCGCACGCAGTCTTCGATCGCGGTGAGCGATGATGGCGAGCAGTGGATCCTGTGCAACGCTTCACCCGACATCCGCGTCCAGCTCGAAAGCTTCCCCGCTTTGCAACCGGCGCGCCGCCTGCGCGACACGGCAATTGGCGCGGTGGTGCTGCTGGACAGCCAGATCGACCATTGCACGGGCCTGCTCAGCCTGCGCGAAGGCTGCCCGCACACGGTGTGGTGCACTGAGCGGGTGCGTGAAGACCTGAGTAGCGGTTTCCCGCTGTTCACCCTGCTCAAGCACTGGAACGGTGGCCTGCAGTGGCAATGCATCGGCCTGGACCGCGAACCGTTTCGCATCGCTGCCTGCCCAAACCTGCAATTTCGCGCGATCCCGTTGGTGAGCAACGCGCCGCCGTATTCGCCCAACCGCGGCAACCCGCAGCCGGGCGACACCCTTGGCCTGCTCATCGAGGACCGGCGCACCGGTGCCTCGGTGTTCTACGCGCCGGGCCTGGGGCAGGTCGATGCCGAGGTGGCGAGCTGGATGCGCCATGCCGACTGCCTGCTGCTGGACGGCACGCTGTGGCGCGACGACGAGATGCGAGTGTGCGAAGTCGGCCAAAGCCTGGGCAGCGAAATGGGCCACCTGGCGCAGAGTGGCCCCGGTGGCATGCTCGAGGTGCTGGAGGGCTTCAGCCGCCAGCGCAAGATCCTCATCCACATCAACAACACCAACCCGATCCTCGATGAAGACTCGGCCGAACGGGCCTTGCTGGATCGACGGGGGATTGAAGTGGCGTACGACGGCTTGTCTATCACGCTGTAAGGGCTGGCACCGCGTGCCCTGGAGAACCGCAATGACCGACACCCCCATGACACCCCCTGAATTCGAAGCGGCCTTGCGTGCCAAGGGCGCCTATTACCATATCCACCATCCCTTCCATCAGGCGATGTATGCCGGGCGTGCGACCCGTGAGCAGATTCAGGGCTGGGTTGCCAACCGCTTCTACTACCAGGTCAACATCCCGCTCAAGGACGCGGCAATCCTCGCCAACTGCCCGGACCGCGAAGTGCGCCGGCAATGGTTGCAACGGGTGCTCGACCACGATGGCGCGCCGGGCAGCGAAGGCGGTATCGAAGCCTGGTTGCGCCTGGGGGAGGCGGTCGGGCTGACGCGTGAGCGCATCCTCTCCCAGGAGATGGTCCTGCCTGGGGTGCGTTTTGCCGTGGACGCCTACGTCAATTTCGCCCGCCGCGCAGGCTGGCAGGAGGCTGCCAGCAGCTCGCTGACCGAACTGTTCGCGCCGCAGATCCATCAGTCGCGCCTGGACAGCTGGCCCCAGCACTACCCGTGGATCGATGCCGCCGGCTACGACTACTTCCGCACACGCCTGGGCCAGGCGCGGCGCGACGTCGAACATGGCCTGCGTATCACCTTGGCGTATTACGTGACGCGTGCCGGCCAGCAGCGGATGCTGGAGATTCTGCAGTTCAAGCTCGACGTGCTCTGGAGCATGCTCGATGCCATGAGCATGGCGTATGAGCTGGAGCGGCCGCCTTATCACAGCGTGACCCAGGAAAACGTCTGGCATCGGGGGATCGCCCTGTGAAACTGATCGACGGCGAACAGGTGCTGGGGTTGCGCCGTGGCTACCGCCTGCAATGGGAGCCGCGCCAGGATTGCCATGTGCTGCTGTACCCCGAGGGCATGATCAAGCTCAATGCCAGCGCCGGTTGGGTGTTGGAGTTGCTGGACGGCCAACGGTGCGTAGCGGCGATCATCGACGGCTTGGCGCAGCGCTTCCCCGATGTACAGGGGCTGGACGAGGATGTGCTGGCGTTTCTGGAGGTGGCCCGTGGCAAGCACTGGATCGAATGACACCCGCCCGGGGCCGCCGCTGTGGTTGCTGGCGGAGCTGACGTACCGCTGCCCGTTGCAATGCCCGTATTGTTCCAACCCGTTGGACTTTGCCCAACATGGCCAGGAGCTGAGCACTGAGGAGTGGATCCGCGTGTTCCGCGAAGCGCGGGCGATGGGCGCCGCGCAGTTGGGCTTTTCAGGCGGCGAACCGCTGGTGCGTCAGGACCTGGCGCAGCTGATCAAGGCCGCGCGGGACATGGGCTACTACACCAACCTGATTACCTCGGGTATTGGCCTGACCGAGCAGAAAGTCCGCGACTTCAAGGTCGCCGGGCTCGACCATATCCAGATCAGCTTCCAGGCCGCAGATGAGGCGGTCAACAACATGCTGGCCGGCTCGCGCAAAGCGTTCGCCCAGAAGCTGGCGATGGCCAAGGCAGTCAAGGCCCAGGGTTACCCGATGGTGCTGAACTTCGTGACCCATCGGCACAATATCGACCAGATTGCCGACATCATTGAGCTGTGCCTGGCGTTGCAGGCGGACTTCGTGGAACTGGCGACCTGCCAGTTCTACGGTTGGGCCGAGCTCAACCGTGCCGGCCTGCTGCCGACCCGCGAGCAATTGCAGCGGGCCGAAGCCATTACCCAAGGGTATCGCCAGCGGCTGGAGGCGGAGGGGCATCCGTGCAAGCTGATTTTCGTCACGCCGGACTACTACGGAGAACGCCCCAAGGCCTGCATGAACGGCTGGGCCAACCTGTTTCTCGATATCACCCCAGACGGCACTGCGCTGCCGTGCCACAGCGCCCGCCAGTTGCCGGTGGCTTTCCCCAACGTGCGCGAGCACAGCATCGAGCACATCTGGAACGATTCTTTTGGCTTCAACCGCTACCGTGGTAATGATTGGATGAAGGAGCCCTGTCGCTCGTGCGATGAAAAGCACCAGGACTTGGGCGGCTGCCGCTGCCAGGCGTACATGCTCACCGGCGATGCCGCCAATGCCGACCCGGTGTGCAGCAAGTCGCCGCACCACGGGGTGATCCTCAAGGCCCGGGAGCAAGCGCAAACAGCGGGGCAGGGCATAGCGCAGCTGACCCTGCGCAACGAGCAGGCGTCGCGGCTGATTTTTCGTGGCTAGGCTGGGCCCCCGCTTTGGTCTGGTTGCTTTCGCCGCGGGATGCTTTACGCTGGCGATTACCTTCCAGAACAATAAGAACAGGCTTTCCAATGAGCCAGAGTTTCAGCCCGCTTCGCAAGTTCGTTTCGCCTGAAATCATCTTTGGTGCCGGCTGCCGGCACAACGTCGCCAATTACGCCAAGACCTTCGGTGCGCGCAAGGTGTTGGTGGTCAGCGACCCCGGCGTAATTGCTGCGGGTTGGGTGGCGGATGTCGAGGCCAGCCTGCAGGCCCAAGGCATCGACTACTGCCTGTACACGGCCGTGTCGCCCAACCCGCGGGTCGAAGAGGTCATGCTCGGTGCCGAGATCTACCGGGAAAACCACTGTGACGTGATCGTCGCCGTCGGCGGCGGTAGCCCGATGGATTGCGGCAAGGCGATCGGCATCGTGGTCGCCCACGGGCGCAGTATTCTCGAGTTCGAAGGGGTGGACATGATCCGCGTGCCCAGCCCGCCGCTGATCCTCATCCCCACCACGGCTGGCACCTCGGCGGACGTGTCGCAGTTCGTGATCATTTCCAACCAGCAGGAGCGCATGAAGTTCTCCATCGTCAGCAAGGCGGTGGTGCCCGACGTCTCGCTGATCGACCCGCAAACCACCCTGAGCATGGACCCGTTCCTGTCTGCCTGCACCGGCATCGATGCGCTCGTGCATGCCATCGAGGCGTTTGTGTCCACCGGCCACGGGCCGTTGACCGACCCCCATGCGCTGGAAGCCATGCGCTTGATCAATGGCAATTTGGTACAGATGATCGCCAACCCGACCGATATCGCCCTGCGCGAGAAGATCATGCTGGGCAGCATGCAGGCGGGGCTGGCGTTTTCCAATGCGATTCTGGGTGCGGTCCACGCCATGTCCCACAGCCTGGGCGGCTTCCTCGACTTGCCCCACGGCTTGTGCAACGCGGTGTTGGTGGAGCACGTGGTGGCGTTCAACTACAGCTCGGCACCCGAGCGTTTCAAGGTGATTGCCGAGGTGTTCGGCATCGACTGCCGCGGCCTTAACCACCGGCAGATCTGCGGGCGCCTGGTGGACCACCTGATCGCCCTGAAGCACGCGATCGGCTTCCACGAAACCCTGGGCCTGCATGGGGTGCGTACGTCCGACATCCCGTTCCTGTCGCAACATGCGATGGATGACCCGTGCATCCTCACCAACCCCCGCGCGTCGAGCCAGCGTGATGTCGAGGTCGTTTATGGCGAGGCCCTCTGACGAGCAGCAGCGAGCGCTCGCCGGGCTGCTGGGGCTGGGCGACCACTCGGCACGCAAGAGCCATTACCCGGAGCTGGCAGCCCGCCTGGACGAGCTGGAGGCCGAACGCAACCGCTACAAATGGCTGTTCGAAAATGCCGTCCACGGGATTTTCCAGGCCAGCCTGCAAGAAGGCATGCGCGCCGCCAACCCCGCGCTGGCGCGCATGCTTGGCTACGACAGCCCGCAGGCGGTGCTGTTTTCCCTGACGGACCTGGCCGCCAACCTGTTTGTTGGCGGCGCCGAAGAGCTGCATGCGATCACTGCGACGCTCGCGCGCGAACACAGCCTGCACGGCTACGAAACCCGCTTGCGGCGCCGTGACGGCAGCCACCTCGATGTGCTGATGAACCTGCTGCTGAAGCCTGGCCACGAAGGGCTGGTCGAAGGTTTTGTCGCCGACATCACCGAACGTAAGCAGGCCCAGCAGCACCTGCAGCAACTCAACGACGAACTCGAACAACGGGTCGCCGCGCGGACCGATGAACTGCTCGAGGCCAACCGCAACCTGCAGCAGCAAATCACCGAGCGTAAAGCGATTGCCCGCGCCCTGCGCGATGCCCGCGACGCCGCCGAAACCGCTAACCGCAGCAAGGACAAATACCTGGCTGCTGCCAGCCATGACCTGCTGCAACCGCTCAATGCCGCCCGCCTGTTGATTTCGACCTTGCGCGAACGGCAGTTGCCGGAGGCGGAGCAGGTGCTGGTGGAGCGTACCCACCAGGCCCTGGAGGGCGCCGAAGACCTGCTGACCGACCTGTTGGACATCTCCCGGCTCGATCAGGCGGCGGTCAAGCCCGACGTGGCCTTGTACCGCCTCGACGAGCTGTTTGGCCCGCTGGTCTCGGAGTTCAGTTCGGTGGCGGACGCTGAAGGGCTGAAGCTGCGGGCGCACATTGGCGACTATGCCATCAACACCGACCTGCGGCTGATGACACGGATTTTGCGCAACTTTCTCAGCAACGCCTGCCGCTACACCGACGACGGCAAGATCTTGCTTGGGGCCAGGCGTCGCGGCAGCCACTTGCGCCTGGAGGTCTGGGACACCGGGCGGGGCATCGCCGAAGATCGGTTGGAAGCTGTTTTCCTTGAGTTCAACCAACTGGACGTCGGCCGTGCTGCCGATCGCAAAGGCGTGGGCCTGGGGTTGGCTATCGTCGAGCGGATCGCCAAGATTCTCGGTTACCGCGTCCAGGTACGATCGTGGCCGGGGCGTGGCTCGATGTTCAGCATCGAGGTACCGATCGGCACAGAAGTGCCGCTGCCTGCTCACCCGGCTATGCCGCAAGCCAGCGCCGGAAACCCGTTACCCGGCCGCCGGCTGCTGGTGTTGGACAACGAAGTGAGCATCCTCGAAAGCATGGGCGCGCTGCTTGGGCAGTGGGGCTGTGAGGTGGTGACTGCAACCGATCAGGCCGGTGCCCTGTTGGCCTTGCGGGGGCAGGCGCCGGAGCTGATCCTGGCGGATTATCACCTGGACCACGGCGTTGTGGGTTGCGAGGTGGTCAGGCACTTGCGCGAGCATTTTGCCGTCGCCATTCCAGCGGTGATCATTACCGCGGACCGCAGCGATCAGTGCCGGCGGGCCTTGCAGAAGCTTGGCGCGCCGCTGCTGAACAAGCCCGTCAAACCGGGGAAGTTGCGGGCGGTGTTGAGCCAGTTGTTGGGGTAGGGCGGTTAGGGCAAAAGGGTCCGCTGCGATGGGCTGCGCAGCAGCCCCAATAACAGCCCACTCAGTCGCCCAGGCAATCCTGCACGATCCTCACCCAACAATCCGAACCCAAGCCAATCAACTCATCATTGAAATCATAATGTGGGTTGTGCACCGAGCAACCATGGAACTCGCCTTCTCCATTCCCCAAGAAGAAGTAGCACCCCGGGACCTCTGTGAGCATCCAGGCGAAATCCTCAGTGGCCATCAGCTTTTTGCCGCGTGAGAGCAGTGCCTGCGGCGCGAACAAGGGCGCCAAGCTTTGCCGCACCTGGCGCGTTTGCTGCTCGCTGTTAACCAGCGCAGGCGCCAGTTGAACTGTTTCAAGGGTGATCGTCACGCCATACACCTGTTCATGCCCACGCACAATCTCTTCCAACCGACGGTTGATCTTCTGCTCGGTTGCTGGGGTATCGGTGCGCACGCTCAGCAGCATCGAGGCAGTGTCTGGAATGATGTTGTAGACCGTGCCGGCCTTGACCATGCCAATGCTGATCACGGCATGCTCATCGACCCCCAGGTTGCGCGACTTGATGGTCTGGATGGCATTGATCAGGCTGGCTATTACCGGGAACGGGTCGACGCTGCGTTCGGGCATGGCACCATGCCCGCCGCGCCCTTGAATCTGGATGCTGACTTGCTGCGAAGCGGCCATCGTCGGTCCGGCTTGCACGATTGCAGTGCCTACGGGCACGCCGGGGAGGTTGTGCAGTGCAAAAATGGCGTCGCACGGGAAACGGCTGAACAACCCGTCATCCATCATCGCTTTGGCGCCGCACAACCCTTCTTCATCCGGTTGGAAAATCAGGTTGAGCGTGCCATCGAATTCGACTGACTGCGCGATGCGCCAGGCCGCGGCAAGCAGAATCGCGGTATGCCCGTCATGGCCACAGGCATGCATGCGCCCGTCAATGCGGCTGGCGTGGGTAAAGGGGTTTGCTTCCTGCATGGGCAGTGCGTCCATGTCGGCACGTAAGCCGATGCTGCGGGTGCTGGTGCCTTTGCGCAGTACCCCGACTAGCCCATGGCCGCCGATACCGCAGTGCACCTCATAGCCCCAGGAGGCCAGTTTGTCTGCCACCAACTGCGCAGTGACAGGCGTGTCGCCACCCAGCTCGGGGAGGCTATGAATTTCGCGTCGCAGGCGGACGAAGGCTTCGAGTTCTGCCAGCGAAGCGGCAGCGGTGAGGGTATTCATAGGGTCATTCCCGTCCAGGGTTTTCAGGGTATAGCGCCAGGCAGATCAGGCTGATCACACCGCCGACGAACAGATAGAGGGCGGGCGCTAGGGGGCTTTCGAGTGCACCGGTCAGCCAGGTGGCAATCAAGGGCGAAAAGCCGCCGAACAGCGTCACGCCGAAGCTGTAGCTCACTGCCGTACCCAGCGCGCGCGAGCGTTTCGGGAAGGCTTCCATGATCAGCGCGAAGAACGCCCCGGAGCCTATGCAGCCAGGCAGTACCAAGACTGCGATAACCAGCATGGCCAGCATCAGGTTGTTGCTCAGACTCAGTACATACAGGGCAGGGCCTGCAAGTACGACCGGCAAGGCAATGGTCCAGACCAGCAGTTTTTTGCGCAGGACATGGCGATCGGCAAAGCGTCCGGCCAAGGGCGTGATGATGGCCAGGCAGGCGCTGGCGACACAGGCCACTGCAAGGGCGCTACGTTGCGGGTAGCCGAGCGAAGACGTGAGGTACGCAGGCATGTAGAAAATGAACAGATAGATACTGATGGTCGCACTGGCCATCAGGCCAATGGCAAGCAGCGTATGGCGCATGTCGAAATGGTCACGCCAGTGCCCCTGGTTTGTGGATTCTGCTTCATGGGTTTCCGGCAGGCAGCGGCGGATGTACCAACCGACCGGCCCTATCAGCAAACCCAGCATAAAGGGAATGCGCCAGCCCCAGTGCTCCAGCGCATCGGCCGTGAGGCAACTGCTCAACAACAGCCCGATGCCAGCACCAACCAACGCGGCGTATCCTTGGCTGGCCGCTTGCCAACTCACGTTGTGGCAGCGGTTGGCTGTGGTGCTGGACTCCATGAGAAACACCGACGCGGTGCCGATCTCGCCACCTGCCGAGAACCCTTGGGTCAGGCGGCCTACGATCAAAATGACTGTCCCCAGCACGCCGATCTGGTGGTACGTGGGCGCGAACGCGATCATCGCCGTGCCCAAGGTCATCAAGCCGATGGTCAACCCCAGTGCTGCCTTGCGACCCTGCCGGTCGGCAAAACGGCCAATCACCACAGCGCCCACAGGCCGCATCAAAAAGCCCACGCCAAAGGTGGTCAGGGATAACAGCAACGAGGCCATTGCTGATTGGGCGGGGAAGAAGTTTTTAGCGATCACCACGGCAAAAAAGCTGTAGATGGTGAAGTCGTACATCTCCAGGGCGTTGCCTAGCGCGCAAGCTACAGTGGCCTTTCTTGACGCAGGTCGTGTGCTGCGGGAAGCGCAGGCGAGGGAGGGCGCGTGTGCAGTGGACATCAAGGTGGTCCCGTCTTGTTATGGTGTCCACCGACTATCAGTTATTTTGTTGTCCCTGGCGCTTACGCTTTTGGGCGCGACTTAACCATTGGTTAATCCATTACGGATTGCTGGGTGGCTAGCGCACTCAAACCGAGCCGTTGCCGTCGTTTTATCGAGCGCCTGCACCTTCACTGCACAGCAAGGCACCTGAACATTGGGCCAAGGTTCGATCACAACAGGGGATACGCGCCTGATACTGCAGGGCAGGCGGGGTACTTAACCAAACGGCAAAGCGTTGCGTTAATTCGATATCAAATGGGCCCACATGCTGCCGCGGGTCATGCGCGCAGCGGCTCGCTGGTGCTCAGCGTCGCACGAATCTCGTAGTACAAGTCGCGTGCAGACGTCGTCATGCTGTGCCGGTCTGTGCAGACTTGATAGATGGGGTACTCAGGAATGCTCTCTTCGACCCGCACCTGGACCAGGTCCTCGCTCAAACCGTGGGTCAGCATGTTGTCCAGGGCGGCTTCGCTCAGTGTCATGATGGCGTCGGAGTGGTGCAGCAGGTGCAGGGCCAAGTGTACGGACGAGCATTCGGTGATCCGCGAAGGGAGTTGAATCTGATTGTCCTCGAACATCTGGTAGAACTGCGAGGAGTGATCATCCATCGCATCAAGGCTCACCCAACTGGCCTGCAACAAGTGGCGCAGTGAGCGCGCATTTCTGAGGGGATGGGTTTTGCGGCAAACGACAAGCCCGGGCATGCGGGTTAGCGCTTCCCAGTCGAGGTTGAGGCGTTGAGTGTGCTGCTGCGAGGTCACTGCAAAATCCAGTGTGCCGTCGCGTATCTGCTGGATGATCTGGTAGGGGCGCAGTTCGATCAACCGGATCCGCACACGCGGGCTACGCGCCTGAAAAGCGGTAATGCTGGTACCCAGGCCTTTCAACACCGCGGTCAACGAGGTCACGCCGACGGTGACCTCGCCAATCTGCATGTCCTTGATGTTTTCGGCTTATAGTTGCAGACGTCGCAGGCTTTCCATCGAAGACTGCGCGTGACGGATCAGGCGCCGCCCTTCTTCTGTAAGGGTCATGCCTTTGTGCGAGCGCTGCATGAGCGACAGGCCAAGTTCACTCTCCAGTTCCTTGATCGATCGGCTCAATGCAGGTTGAGTGACATGCAGCGCTTGAGAGGCCTCGCTGAGGCTACCGGTCTGATGTACTGCGACCAATGCTCTGATTTGGTGAAATTTCACGTGCAGTCAGGTCCTTGCTCTGGCGTGGGGAAGCGAGCCTGTACCGGGGTTTACAGGGGCTGACATGCTCAATGATTTGACTTCACCTATCAAGATGGGGCGTCAAGACTTCAGCGGCACAGGCGCTCAATCTAGAAGTGGTAATACATGCCGACAGCCAGGTTGCGGGGATCATCGCCCGTTTCTTCGAGCGGGATGCCCGCGTAACTCAGTGACGATTTGGCGCTGTTATGGATCATCGCTACCCGTCCATAAACCGCCCAGTTGGGCTTCAGAAAGTGGTCGTAGCCAATCATCACGCCTGTGGCGTCTTTGCCACCTGTTTCGACATTACGCTGCACCACCAGCAAACGCGCAACGTCGGTTTTACCGACCGGTGCCATGAGGCCGAGCGTCCAGGCCGTCATGCTAGGGGTGTTGTGCAGGTCCACCTCCTGGCGTTGCCACGTCAGGCTGGATGAGAAGGGGCCGAAATCGTAGAACGCAGAGGCGCTTGTAAAATGGTTGTGTGTTTGGCGCTGCTGGCCATTGTCCTGCCAAGGGTCGCTGAGGTAGTCGTTGAATGACCCCAGCAGCATCATCCTGGCGTTGGCGTACTGGAGCTTCACGCCTTTCCCCCGAACAGTTTTGCCCGCACTTGCGGTGTCATCAAAGCCGAACGTGACTGCCGTGCCTACGCTGAACCCGCCTAGCGTTGGCGTGGTGTAAGCCAAGGTATGTTTGGGGCGCATGTCCAGATAGTAGGCACCTTTGCCTGATGGCGGCAGGGTCAGGAAGGTGTAGGGCGACCCATATACAGCGAGAAACGGATCGGCGTAGCTGGGTGTACTCATGTTGTACGTTTTACCAAACTCCAGCTTGCCATAGCGCTTTGAGCGCAGCGCGGCTACCGCCAGGCGTAGCGAGCCCACTTGCTTCCAGTGATGCTCAAGTGCTTCGCCATTGAGGTTGAAACCCTCTTCGATATCCAGTTCCAGTGCCGTGTCATCCGCGACCGCCTTACGCAGGTAAAGGCCCAGTTTATTAGTCCATGCGCCACCCCCCTCGACCCGCAGGCCTTCGTGGTGTTGCGCGTCATGGTAAGAGGCAAAGGCGTCGACGGTTCCGTACAGCTTGAGGGTGTCGTCATAGCCTTTATCCACGTTGTAGTACCCGAACCCTGGGGCGATCCTTGCCAATGCAGGAAATCCTTCGGCATTTGCCTGCTGCACACTGCCCAGGCTCACCACCATGATCGCCAGTAACGCGTGTTGCTGATGAAAAGAAATGCACATGCCCGAGACTCCTTGCGCCTCAATGAACCCTGTGCGCAGCCTCCATCAAGTTTGCTCAGACCAACATTAACTGTTTGGGCAGCCTATGTTTCTTGGCTAACGTGCGGCGTAAAGGGCCTGAATAGACAGGCAGACATGTACGCGTTGAATGGTAGGGGGCGTGCGGGTAGGCGTGGGGCGTGTGCTGGAAACGCTGGAAACGGGTGCACACGGCCACTGCGAGGGCGATAGGCGCACCTGAATTAGGCATTTCAGTGAGCCTGTTTAGGCACGCTTTACCTAAATGGTTAAGCCCTTGCACAAAGGGCAAGGCTTGCGTTGAGCCCTTGCCGACGCTGGATGGCGCGCCGGCTAGCCTCGAATGGCAATTCAGTTCACTTCAGTTCGACAAGCCTGCCTTATCCAGCACCTTGTGGAGCCACGACTGGTCCAGTTTACCCGTGGCAATCTCTGCCTTGACGGCCTCTTCGTGAGCCTCGTGTTCGCGCGCTTTGCCTAGCACGAGTTCAGCCAGGTTCTGGGGGAACGCGACGATGCCGTCTTCGTCAGCGACGATGATGTCACCGGGTGAGACGAGCATGCCACCAATCGAAACCGGCACGTTGATTTCGCCCGGCCCGCTCTTGTAAGGGCCGCAGTGCACGACAGCCCGTGCATAGCAAGGGCTGGTCTTGAAGCTATCAACGTCGCGAATCGCCCCGTCGACGATGAAACCAACGCAGCCACGCTGCTCTGCGTAGAGCTTGATCAACTCGCCGATGACCGCATTGTTGGTGTCACCCTGGGCATCGATGACCAGTACGTGACCGGGTTCGAGCAGTGTCAGTGCCTTGTAGATGAACAGGTTGTCGCCGGGGCGTGTTTTGACGGTCAGCGCAGTGCCGACCAGCTTGCCCGAGGTGTTGTAGCGGTTAAGCCCTCGCGCGCCAATGTGTCGACCCAGGTTGTCGCTGATGTGCGGCGTGACGACCGATCGGAACGATTCGATCACATGCGCAGGGGCGAGTGTTGGCGACGGCAGGATACGAGACCCGGGTAACAGCATGACAATCTCCTGAATGGCTTGACCCAGTGGGGTATGGGTCGATGGTAGGAGAGAACTGCCGTTACTTTTAGCGATATTTTTTGATTAAAAAACATCGCCTCAGGTGATGATAAGCCGGGTGAAGTCGCAGGCCTGTTGCGCCAACCGCGCCACTTCATTGCTGAGCCCTTGGTAGCGGTCAGCCCGGTGCACGCAGACATAGCTGATCGGCGGCAGTGGCAAGTCGGTTTGTATGACCTTCAATCGGCCCTGCTCGATCATCGAGCTCATGCATTGCCTGGGCAGGTAGCTGAGCCCGACACCCGAAATCGCCAACCCGACTTGTGCGACCAGGTAGTTGCTGGTGAGTGTCTTGGTCAGCCGCACGTCATGTTCCGCCAGCCAGCGTTCGTAGGTTTTCCCGGTGCCTGAGCTGCCTCCCTGGGTGAGTACCGTAAACGACGACAGCGATTGCAAGTCCATGGGCGCGTCACTCGGGTACAGCGAGGGTGAGCACATCCACGCGTTTTCGACAGAGGCGAGCGGGGTACTGATGAAGCGGGCATCGCGGAAGATGTCAGGCACGATGATCAGGTCAAGCTCGTCAGCCTCGAGCCGGCGCAACAGGTCGGTGCTCAACTCGATCGAGGGTTCCAGATCGACCTTGGGGTAGGTCTGGTGAATTTGATCGACCAGGTTCGGCAACCACGTGAGCGCCGTGAGTTCCGTTACGCCAAGCCTGAAGCGTCGGACCAGCGTTTCTTTAGAGCTGATGCGCTCCAGCAGGTTATCCCGCTGGCGCAACATTTCAACGGCGCAGCCATGCAGCTCCAGGCCTTTTTGGGTCAGCCGGGCGCTGCGTTTCGAGCGGTCGAAGATGGCTACGCCAAAGGCATCCTCGAGCTCTTGCACGCGTTTGGAGATCGCCGATTGAGACATGTTGAGTTTGGCGGCAGCCGCTTCAAAGCTGCCCAGCTCGACAATCCAGTAGATGGCCTCGATTTGCTTCAGCGTGATCATCGCGTGCTCCAGGTATGAAAAGCCCGTTTCAGAGCGGCCCCGAAGTGATTTCAAGGCAGGTGAGTGAAAGCGATTGTCCACTAAAAGTGATGATAAGTGGTGAGTATTTGTCGCTTTTTTTCTACCTTTGCGGCGCCTAGATTACCGCCGAATTACAAAAACAAAGGTATGTACCTATGTCGATCGCTGAAGTTGCCTATGCCAAAGGGCGCAGCAGTTACCGGTGGATCGTGGCTGGCATGATCTTCTCGATCTACACCATCGCTGCCGCCGACCGCGCCAATCTCGGCGTGGCGTTGCCTTTTATTCGTAAAGAGTTCGAGATGAGCAACGCCGAAGCGGGTGGGCTGATGAGCCTGTTCCTGCTGGCTTATGCCTTGGCACAAATCCCGGCAGGCTTGGCCTTCAGCCGCCTGGGCGTGAGCCGGATCTTGCCGACCGCCATGGTCATGACGTCGGTGCTGACCGGGTTGGTGGGTACCGCAGGCTCACTGCTGGCGTTGAAAATCTATCGGTTCGGCCTGGGCCTTGCCGAAGGGCCACTGCCGATCAGCATGACCACCACCATCAACAACTGGTTTCCGCCGAGAGAAAAGGGCATTGCTTCAGGCATTTTTCTGTCTGCGGTCAAGTTCGGCCCGGTCATCGTACCGCCGCTGTGTGCCTTGATCATCGCGGTGTGGGGCTGGCGCGAGGTGTTCTATTTCTTCGCCGTGCCGGGCATTTTGCTGTCGATCGCTTGGTACTTTCTGATTGCCGACCACCCTTCGAAAAGCCGCTTCGTCAATCAGGCGGAGCTTGATTACATCACTGACGAAACGCCGCGCGACAACGTCGCCAGCACTGAACCCACCGTGCAGACGACCTCAGGGCGAGGCTTCGAGCGCCTGGACTTCTTCATTCGTCGGCGCGAGGTAGCGGCGCTGGAGACCAAGCGCCAGGTCTTCGGCTCGTGGTTGATCTGGGGGAGTGCGCTGGCGTACTGCTTTCAGCTGGGTGTTTCCAGCGTACTGTTGTCCTGGATCCCCACCTACCTGATCACTGTCAAAGGCTTCTCGTTGATGAACATGGGGTTGGTCTCGGCTGCGCCTTGGGTTGGGGCCGTGCTGGGCAACTTGTTGGGCGGCTATTGCTCGGACCGTTGGTTGGGCGGGCGGCGCAAGCCTGGGATGCTGCTTTCAGCGCTGGGTACCTCGGTGATGATGTACCTGTTGATTCATTCGCCTGCCGACCCGTTCTCGTATGGCCTGTTGCTGATGGCGACCGGCATCGTGCTGAGCTTCGGGTTCTCTTCTTACATGGTTTACCCAATGGCACTGGCGACCAAGCAGACGTTCCCCGTCGCCAACGCCATCGTCAACATGGTCGGGCAGCTGGGGGCCGCGGCGACGCCGTTTTTGACCGGCTTGTTGCTTGACAGTTATGGCTGGAACTACGTGTTCTCTTACCTTGCGATTGGTTCGTTCGCCAGCTTTGTACTGTTGCTGACGATTCTGGAGCCGGTGCCGAAGACTCAAAAGGCGTGACCTCACGGCCTGTGGTGTCACCCGTTGTGATCAATCCGTCTGTTTGAAAGGAGCTAATGATGCACGCAGAAGATAAAGCGCTGGTCGCACTGTTCGAAGGGCTGGACACGCCCGGCGTCTCGGATGCCTTGGACAAGCTCGGCCTGCCTGGCCATTGCTTTGGTGTGATGCCGCTGGACAACTACAAGCAGGTGGTCGTGGGGCCGGCGTTCACGGTGAAGTACGTATCGGCGAGCGTGCCACCGGGCACCGTTGGTGATTTCATCGAAGAGGTCGCTGAGGGCGATATCGTGGTGATCGACAATGATGGCCGCACCGACTGCACCGTGTGGGGCGATATCATGACTCAGTATGCCGGGGCCCGGAAGATTGCTGGCACGGTGATCGACGGCGTCTGCCGCGATGTGAACAAGGCCTTGGGCGATGGCTATCCGCTGTTTACCCAGGGGCGTTTCATGCGCACAGGCAAGGACCGTGTCCAGGTCGAATCGGTCAACCAGCCGGTTTCCATCGGCCAGGCCCGTGTCTGCTCCCGTGACATCATCGTTGCCGATGCCAACGGCGTTGTTGTAGTGCCGCGTGAGCGGGCGCAAGAGGTTGCCCAGGTTGCCCGTCAGATCGAAGCAGTCGAAGCGGATATCCGTGCGTTGATCAGCGAAGGGCGCACCCTCAAGCAAGCGCGCGATGCGCTGAATTACCACACCTTGCAACGCAAGTCCTAAGTGGCATTGTGCTGACCCTTGCAGGTGCAGGGGTCAATAGCTGTTATGCCCAGAGGGTTTAGCACCGCTCGCAGCATCGCCTTAAACTAGGCGCGTGCGTCCCGCGCACTGATTCGTTCGTCTTGTTGAAGGTTTACCGTGCACGCCGAAGCTCGTCTACCCGGGGCCCCTGGCATTTTTTGCCTGGGCATGCTGCAGATTCTGGTCTGGGGCGGCTCGTTCTTCTTGCTGGCGGTCATGGGCGAGCCGATAACGCGCGAGACCGGTTGGGGCAGCCAGTGGGTGTACGGTGCGTTGTCGCTGAGCTTGATGGTCTCGGCCCTGCTTGCGCCGCTGTCGAGCCGCCTGGTTGCCCGTTACGGTGGCCGGACACAACTGGCCAGCAGTGGCGTGATCGTTGCTCTCGGGTTGTTGATCATCGCGGCTAGCCAGACGTTGCCGACGTTTTTGCTCGCGTGGGTGATCATCGGTGTTGGCATGGCCGCCGGGCTCTACGAAGCGCTGTTCGCGACATTGGGTGCGCTGTATGCCGAGCGTGCGGGTAAAGCCATCACCGGCATCACCCTGATTACAGGGTTTGCCACAACGCTGTGCTGGCCGCTGGTGGCATTTGCCATCGAGCATGTGGGCTGGCGCTACGCGTGTGTCGGCTATGCCGCAGTGCTTCTGGTGACCACGCCGTTCTACCTCAAGGTACTGCCGAGCGCTGTCCGGTCAGCGCCGCGCAAGCGCCTCATCGAGCAGAGCAGTGCGGGCGTTAACCGACGCGTGTACCTGCAACTGACGTGGATCTTCGCGCTGGGTGCGGTCATCATGACCGCCATTTCGGTGCAACTGGTCGCCGTTCTGCAAGGGCTGGGCTATTCGCTGGCTGCAGCCATCGCGCTTTCGGCGTTGTTGGGGCCGAGCCAGGTCGCCTCGCGGGTGTTGCAGATGCTTGCAGGCAAGCGTCACCCCATTTGGACTGCATTGGTGTCAGTCGTGCTGGTTGCGGTAGGCGTATTGCTAGTCGCGTTTGTGCCAGGCGCGACAGCGGCAGGCTTGTTACTCTACGGCCTGGGCAACGGGCTGCGAGCGATCGTGCGCGGCCTGCTACCGCTGGCGTTGATGCCACCGTCGCAGTACGTGGTGTTGATGGGCAAGATGTCGCGGCCTTCACTGATCGGCCAGGCACTGACACCGTTAGTTGGCGGCTACCTGCTGCAGCACTTCGGTGCCATGGGGGTGCTCATGGCGTTGGGCTGTCTGGCCGCGATCAATGTCGGGCTGGTAGTGATGGTGTTGCGCGCGTTGCCAGCAGCCAAGTCGGCACCGAATGAAACGGACGAAACGATAGCGGTCGATGGAGATAGCGATGCACGATGATGCACGAAGCGAACAACTGATCACGGGCCCGGCCGGGCTGATCGAATTGATTGTCGATGAACCGGTGTTGCCCGTCAGGGGCATTGCGGTGGTCAGCCATCCGCAACCCTTGCTGGGCGGCAGCCCACACCACGTGGTACCTCTGACCTTGGCCCGCAAGCTGTGCGCTGCAGGCTGGCGCGTGGTGCGCCCGAGCTTTCGCGGAGTGGGGCAAACCGCTGGCACACATGCCGAGGGAGTAGGTGAGGCCGAAGACAGCATTGTCGTCGTCAGGCACCTGCAGGAACGTTACCCCGGGCTGCCCATCGCACTCGTCGGCTTCTCGTTTGGTGCGCACGTGTTTGCCCGGGTCGCGGTCACGCTGGAAAGCTCGCTGCATGCTGTCGCGTTGTTGGGGCTGCCGGTGGGAGAGGTGCCTGGCGGGCGGTTCTACCCAGCGCTGCCGTTACCCTCCCGCTGCCTGTTGCTGCATGGCGAGCACGACGAGATGGCGCCGCTGGCCAACCTGCTTGATTGGGCACGGCCAGAGCACCGCCCGGTCATTGTCTATAGCGCGGCCAATCACTTCTTCAAAGGCTGCCTGGCGCAGGTAGCGGACCAGGTGGTCAGGCATTTGAACGAGAGAAGCTGAAAGCCAGGCAGGATTGATGTATAGCTGCCTGGTATCTCAGGCATTCGCGGGAAACACAGCTTTCCCTAGGGATGCTCCGATCAACTGTTGTCGAGCCATCCACAGGTTCGACAGGGCGAACAGCGTGGTCAACTGAGCGGTGTTTTACATCAGCCCACGAAAGCGCACTTTCACGTAGCCAAACTGACGCCTGACCACCCGAAACCGATGCTCGACCTTGGCGCCGATATGCACCTTCATGCCGAAGAAGTATTGGTTACCTTTCTTCGTCTGATGCATCTCGGGGGTTGGTAATGTAGTGGTCATGCAGTGTCCGGCACTCTCAAAACTATCACTTTTACCAGGTGTTGAAGTGTTCCCGTGTGTGTAACGTTGCTGAACGCACCTGCGCGTTTGTTTTCCTTACCTTGGACGGCTCCAACTGCATCGAAGGATTGAAAAAAATGAGCTCAACAGTGATAGCCCTCCCCGTTAATCCGAATAGCATTGTGCCAGGCAGTTCTGCTGGCATTGACGATCTGCGCATCGAGTTTGATCTTCACTTGAAGAACCGCTATCCGAAAGAGGCGATTTCAGATTATCCAAGGCCTATGGTCATCGGTGCCACCTGGCCTGTCTCAATCGCGGATGTGGGTATCAACCACGAGGAAGTCTGGGACCCTGACGACGGCGTGGTGGTCGTCATCCCTGCCTTCAAGGACATGGCCGTGGATGATTGGATCATCGCAGACTGGAGCGGCAAGAGAGTACCCGCGAAGGTCGTAGCGGACGACGTGAGCAACCAGTATCTGACAGTGATCGTGCCCAGTGCCTTCATCAAGGAAAAAGATGACGCGCAAGTAAAGTATTCCGTTACACGCAAAAACAGCGCTGGCGCCTATGGCACTGTGGGCACTTCACAGGTGTTGATTGTTAAGGTGCGATTCGGCCAACCGGGGCATGTGGGTAACGCAGCGCCTGTGCCGTTGAATGCACCCACCCTGACAACGCCGGCCACGGGGCCGGCAGGCGAAAGCGACGCCAAGAGCGGCGTGCAAGTGACGATTGCGGCTTACACGGGCATGGCGCCCTTCGATACGGTCGTACTGTATTGGGGCCATGAAACCGTTGAGCGTAGCGTGGAGGCGGCGCACGTGGGCAAGCCGATTGTCGTCACCGTGCCGGAGGCTACAGTACTGGCAGCGGGAGACAGCAAAGACCTTGAAGTGGATTACTACGTCGATGATGAGGTTGGCAACGAGTCCGAATGGTCGGTAACCACCCGTGTACAGGTCGCCGTATCGAAGCTTAAGTTTACTGCACCCACCCTCAGCGATCTGGAAGACCTGAAACGCACTATTGTCCAACCTTTCAATTTGGACATTTATGGCAGCAGGGGGCTGGAAATTAAAGCTGACCCCGGCAATTTCCAGCCAGGCGATAGTGTAACCGTCAAATGGAAAGCCACTACCGAAGCAGGCCTTGCTCAAGCATCCGATCTGGGAACTGTGGATATAACAGCTGCTGGCGAAGTGCTTACCTTTACACTGCCCCACACGGAGTTATGGGGCCTCGCCAATGGTTCAGGCAGCGCTTATTACGAAGTAAAACGCAATAATACGGTCACGCTGTCACAGTCAGCCACCCTTGATTTCATCGGCACGCGTGCATCCAACGCATTGCCCGCAGTGTCGATAGACGGCGCCGCAAGTGTGGATAATGGCTGGTGGATCGACTCTGATCTGGCGGTGGCAGACCTGGTCATTCCTCAACTGGCCAATCTGATGACGGGTGATGTTGTTGACGTCGTGATGCGCGGGGTTGCTGCCGACGGTCGTAGCCTGGTATTCAAACCCAGAAAGCATCGTGTCACCGCAGTCCAGGTCGGCAGTGAATTGCGGTTACGCTTGGACGGGCCTAAGTTCCTGCTGCCCCTGGAGGGTGGCTATGTGGATATCTACTACACCGTGAAGCGGGGCAAGAACAAGGTCAAGTCGTTATACCAGCGATTCTACGTTGGTTATCTTGCCGAGACGCTGCCGGCGCCCACCACTGAAACCGATCTTTCCGGTTCCAATAATGTGTTGGACCCCGGCCGGCAGGAGTTTGCACACGGTGTTTATATCGCGCTGCCGGATCTATGCGCGGTGAAGGGGGATTATACGCTTCAAATGATCTGGGAAACCTCGGAAGGGGGGTACCATGAGCAGTCGCAAGACATAGACGCAGGCGATACCCCGACCTCGTTCCAGGTGCCTGCCGCTGAACTGACGCTCAATGGAAACCCGATTGATGTTGTTGTTTACTACATTGTGTCCCAGGCCAACACACCTGATCGTGCGTCTGCGGACCTGGAATTTACAATCGCAACGCCTGCGATGCTGGTTGCCCCGTTGGATGTCAGCCAAGCCCCGATGGTGCTGCGCGGAGGGGCCATCGAGATGTGTCAAATGGTGGCCAATGCCTGGGCCGTTATCCCGCCCAAAGTCAATGGCAATATCGCAAGGTCCCAACAGCGATTGCCCACCGGCGG
Organism: Pseudomonas kermanshahensis; assembly: GCF_014269205.2. NCBI lineage: Bacteria > Pseudomonadati > Pseudomonadota > Gammaproteobacteria > Pseudomonadales > Pseudomonadaceae > Pseudomonas > Pseudomonas kermanshahensis. Next base: position 3,192,829 of record NZ_JABWRY020000001.1, on the reverse strand, counting down.
CACCCCTCCGTATACCTATGCTTCAAGTACCCCAGCCATTGCTCGGGTAGATGCCGACGGTCGTGTCTGGCCATTACGCAATGGCGACGTAACCATCACGATCACCGATGTGGCGAACAAAACCATCAGCTATCCGGTGCAGGTGAGTTATTGCTTCAGGGTGCTGATCGGCCCAGGCAGCTACAATTTGGTCAGTGCCGAGAGTTTTGTCAGAGCGGAGTCGGCCCTGCCTGTGAACGACGACTTGATCCCGGATCTGCGTGTATTATACGGGGCACAGTTGCCATTAAATCGTCATACTTGGACAGGCCATAGGCTTTTTCATGAAGGGTTCAACAATGGCCCAGGCTCCGGGTCTTTCTATCACGTGGCAACAAAGACAATTCACTTTGCGAATTCTTATAACACGAATGTCACAGGCGCCATGGCAATGAAACCTGTCTAGGTTTTGTACGAAAAGTATGGTCATCCATCGTTGTGGGAGCGGGCTTGCCCCGCGATCTGCCGCAACGCGGCTGCACAGCAGCCCCAATAACAGCCGATGACGCTTAACTGACTGGCATTAGGGTAAAGCCCTGGTTATCAGGTCTTACCGGCGCACCCTCCGCAGATTTCACCGCGAAAACTGCGTGATCATTTGCGGCGCTCTTTCAGCACGGGTCAAGCGGACTGCGCTGGCTATATGGGCGTTTACCTAGCATTTTTGTCAGTTGTGGGCACTCAGTGAACGGTTCAAGAATGGCGCCATGATCCTGATCGGCATGGAGCTCTGCGTAATGTCAAACAACATTTCCGAAAGCAGTATCGACGCCAAACAGACCTTCCAGGTGCCCTACCTGATCACCAACCAACCCGACGGCTACCTGCCCGACATGCAGGACTTCGGCCTAGAGCGGGCGGGTACTGCTGAAGGTGGCTGGTACAGCCTCTGTCCGCTCAAGGCCGAGCGCGCCTTAGTCGAGGACGAAGTTGTCAGTGCCTGCCTGGTGCACCGTCGCACCGGCGAGCTGACCCGTATCGACTACACCGCGCAGGCCGGCAAGTTGCGGGACACGCAGTGGCTTCAGGACTTTGCCCAGAAGGTCGCCGAGGCCGGCATGCCCATCGCGGTCAACGGCCTTGGCGGCAGCAACGATTTTCCCAGCAGCCACGCGCTGCCGCGCCTGTGGTGCCAAGCCGACTACCGGGCGTTCAGCACCGCGCCGTTCAGCAGCAACCTGGTCCAGGTGCTGGCCTGTAACCATAACTTCCTGCTGGCTCAAGGGCAGACCCTGAGCCTGCAGGTACGCGACCTCAAGACCCAGGCCCTGCACGAGCAGCACCTGTTCACCGCCGAGGCGGACAGCGGCTGGGTGCAGGCCCTGTGCGCGCAGGTCAACCGTGACAGCCGTCTGCTGCGAGCTGGGGTGCCGGGCGCCGACTGCTCGGTGACGCCGGGCGCGGTGAACAACGCGTTCTGGGGCCCGCAGCACGCCGAGCTGTGCGTGACCCTGGCCGAGGTCAACTGGTGGGCCAGTCGCACCCTCGATGACGCGGCGCTGCCTAGCGATAGCACGCTGCAGGCCTGGGTCTATGATGCGTTCTCTCAGCGCCTGCTCGGCCACTTTGCCTGGAGCCCGAGCGACGAGGCGCAACGTGCCAAGGACAAATGGCCGAAGGACTGGGCCGAAGCGCTGGCAAAATCGGATGTGGCGCCCTACTTGCGCGTCAACACGACCAGGTCGATGCTCGAACAGCGCGGCGACGGCCTGCGCATCGTCGTTACCCTGCCGGGTGACGATTATACGGTCGAAGGCCCGCTGCTGGCGTCGGCGTTCAAGGCGCCCGAAGATGCCGTGCTGGTGACCGTGCGCCCCCCCGGCAACGGGGCCTTGCTGCACCACGCGCTGTTTAGGCCCCAGGATTGTGCTGACGATGAAATGCCCAGCAAGCAGGAAACCTGGATACAGGCGCTGGCCAGCTTCATCGAAGCGCAGCAGTGGCCAGAGTTGTGCGTCAAGGACGGCGAGCAGCTGTGGCTACCGCGGCACGCCGAACTGCGGGTCGCGCTGGATAACGTTGGCGACGGGAACGGCTGGAAAGCCGAGGACTATGGGCTGGAACTGCTGAACGCCGATGAATGGCCAAGCGAGGAGGCTGCCGAACCGGCGCAGGTCACCCTCGAGCCGGACGAGGGGCGGACGGGGGTGACCATCAGCTCGCAGGGCGCAGAGCTGGAGTTTCGCTTGGACAAGGCGGCACGCGATAAAGGCTACCGGGTGATGGCGTGTGTGCCGAGGCAGGCAGCGGCCAAGCAACTAAGAGAGGCGTACATCAGCTATGTGGAGGCTTGTGTCAAGGCTCGTATCCCTGTCGCCATCTCGTTTGCCGAAGTCGGTACGTTAACGGCCCTCGCCGCCGCTGCTGCCGTCGTCATCGCCATGGAGTCGACCCCCCATGATTGCCCCGGCGCCATGGGCTTGGCCATCATCGGCACCGCAGCCGTCCTTACCGGAGGCACCGACTTCGTAGACACCGTTGCCGCCCGTGTCGTCGCCATTCGCGCGGATTTCCTCCGCGCGAATGGCGACGTCGCGAATTCCCTCCGCAATGGCGTCCGCCGCGCGGCCGCCGCCGCCGCCGACGCCCGCGACCGGGCCGGCAAAGACGCCTGTGCCGGAAAAACCTACAACAGCGACGCCCAGGGAGCCTACGCCACCGCCTACACCGCCGCCAACGCCGAAGCCGTCGCCGCTACTTACACCAGCGCCAAAGCCGAAACCAAAGCAGACGTTGCCGCTTACGCCACCGCCTACGCCGACGCCTACGCCGCTGCCTACGCCGACGCCTACGCCGCTGCCTACGCCGTCGACGTCGCCGTCGTTAAGCTCGTCTGCACCGCCGCCGACGCCTACACCGCTGCCTACGCCGACGCCAACGCCTACGCATACGCAGCCGCCGGTGCCGCCTACGTCGCCGCCGACGACCACGCCTACGACAACTACGCCGCCGCCGAAGACGACGACGCCTACGCCGCCGCCGCCGTTAAGCTCGTCTACGCCATTGTCGTCGCCCACAAGGAACCCCCTGCAGTGTGGCCAGCCTCGGTCACCGGCGACACCATCACCTGGCAAGGCCCACTGACCGGAACCCTTGTTCAAGGCGGACTACGTCACGCCGCAGGAGAAGACCGCGCAGGTAAAGATGCAGGTCTGGCCGCAGAGCAAGACCGAGCAGTACGAGGTCAAGCTGGAGCTCAAAGACTATCTGCTGCGCACGCTCAGGCGCGAGCAAAACGGCAGAGAGCTGCAGCAGGTCGACTGCGATTACGACGACGACCCGACCCTGGACCGGGTGCTGTGCAGCCTGCGCGAGCTGGACGGCTCGGTGGAGTGCGTGAAGTACCAGCCGTGGCAGGCAAAGTACGCCACACAGAAAGACCAGCGCCCGGGCCTGCCTCGGGTTGCGCTGCACACCCTGGTGCCAGGCGATGGGCAAGAGAACCAGGTGGCGACCTACCGTTACGACGGGGACTTCCTGGCGCCCGACCAGCGGGTCGTCAGCGTCGAGTACGAGAGCGGTGTGCATGCGACCCGGGAGCATCACCTGCTGGTGCACGGCAATGTCATGCACAGCGATCGCCTTGTGCGTTTCGAACTGTTGCGCGGGGTTGCCTCGGGGCAAGACCACTGGCTGGCCTTCTCCACACAAGAGACCGAAGAGGAGAACGACCAACGCAGGGTGACCAAGGGCTACCGCTACACGGGGGTGGGCGATGAGTTCGCCGAACTGCTCCACGGCCTTGAGGCCGGCGCCAACAAAGGCACTGTCAAGCTGAAGCTCGAACGGCAGAAGGCGCTGCGCAAATGGTTCTTTAGACATTCCCAAAGAGCCCACCGACCGAAACTGGCTGCGTGCATCACCCGGATGGTGGCCCATATCCCCCCTGCAGAGCGCGACGCGCTGGGGCGTACGGTGGAGGTGGCGACGCATGGTGAGGACAAGGCTGGCAACGTGCTGTGGCTGCACAAGAGCGACGAGCACCGGCTGTACCGCTGCTATTACACCGAGGCCGGCGGCAACCTGTTCACGCCCAAGGATGTCACGGGGCTGAAGGGTGTGGAGGGCCTCGGCAACCTGCCGGCCCTGAACTGCCCGTTCATCCCGGCGCATGCCTCGTTGCCCGTCATGGCTGAATACCAGTGTGACCCCTTCGGCAATCCCCAGGGCCTGCGCTTGTTCGGTTATAACAAAGTGACGCGTGGCAGTCGGGAGCTGCTGGAGCTGAGCGAGGTGGTGACGGTCGAGGGGGTCAAGGGCACGCTCACTAACGACAGGCTTGACGCCACAGCCACCTGGGCGCTGGCCGACTCGCCTGCCAGGTTGCTGTGGCGCCAGCGCAGCATCGAGATCACCGTGGTCACGCCCAAGGCTACACCGAGCGGGGAAAGCAAGGTCAAGCAGTGGTCGGTCAAGGATACCCAGCGCAGCTACCTGGGCGCGCAGATGTTCAAACTGGAGAGCGTCCAGCATTTCGAAGACAACCCGACCAATGACGGCATCGTGGTACGCGTCACCAGCAGCACCGAGCACGGTAGCGAACTGGTCAGCAATGTGCAGCGCTCACGGCATGGCTGGCGCTGCCTGGGTCGGCTAGAGCCAGGGACGCAAGTGCACTGGCAGTACGATGCGCTGGGGCGGGTGACCCAAGAGAAGCGCTTCCGGCTCAAGAAGGACGCCACCGGCCAGTACCTGAACAAGGACAAGGACCAGCAACCTGACGAGCAGATCGACACCGTGTATTCGCTTGATGGCAAGGTCGCGATGCACACCCATGCGAACCAGGACATAAGCCGCAGCTACCTGGACGGCTTGCAACGGGCCTGGGGGCACGAGTGGCGCAAGCACGGCACCCCGCACTATGTGCCGGTGGCTCAATACAGCCTGCAAGGGCTGGATACGTCGCAGCGAGTGGCCAGTTGCGAGTGGGACTACTTGCCGGGCGGGCAGGCCGTGGTGGCGATGGCCCCGCAGGTGTCGGCCGTGGGGCCGCAAACCTGGGTTAGGGAGCAAGGGGGCCTGGATGGGCCGGGTACACGAGCCCGGCTCGAAGAAGAAAAAGAAGAAGAAGAGGCTGCCAACGCGCAAGTCCCGGCGCCCGATGTGTTCTCGCTTGAACCCTTTGCGGATCAAGACATCTTGAGCAAACGCATCGTCGAAGAGGGCTTCGACGAGCACTCCCTGTACCAGCGCACCCTCGATTACATCTACTGCAAGGACGGCACCTTCGAGCAGGTGGAACACGTGACCGACGGTGCTGGGCAAGCGCAGTTGCAGGTGCGCCAACGCTTCGACGACTCGGGGGCCGTCATCGCTTATGGCCGCACCGTGGGCGGGAAAACCCGCGTGTATAACCTCGAACGCGACGCCGTGGGCCGGGTAACCAAGGTCACGCGCCCCGACCGCTCTACCGTCGAGTACCGCTACCATGGCCTGAGCAACCATGCCACCGAGCTCAAGGTGGACGGCAGGGTGGTGGCGACACAGACGGTGAATAACCCCAGCACCTTGACCTCGCGCACGGTAGGCGGGCGCGCGTACAGCTTCATGGACGATAGCGTGACCTTGCCCGACAAGACCACCCTCACCACCCCGCGCAATGCCGAGGGCCTGCGTTTCAAGGTGGATGATCGCACCCTCTCCAGCCTTACCGAGAACGACGACACACTGACCCTGGCCTCGGCCGCCAGTGACGCCGCGCTGAAGACCGACTGGGCACAGACCTACCGGAGCGCGAGCCTGCCCGGCCGGCAGTGGGTTGCGCAAACCTCGCCGCGCGCCAAGCGCCAGGGCTGCCGCTGGTTGAGCCTGCATGGCCGGCCGCTGGCCTCGCTGCGCGCCGACGGCCACTGGCAGCGCGTGTTCAGCGACGAGCAGGGCCGTGTGCTGCGCACCTGCCAGGACCACGAAGAGGTGGTGTACCGTTACGACGCCCAGGGCCGGCTGCAGTCACGCCAGGCCCAGGCGCTCAAGGCCGGTGGGCAGTGGCAGGTGCTCAGCGCGCATGACGGCTTTGGCCAGGAAGTCACCCGGCGGTTCCTGCACAACGGCAACGAATGCTTCAAGCAGTGCCTGACCTGGCGCGGCGACGGCCGTCTGACCAGCAAGGCGAGCTACGAAAGAGGCACGCTACTGCGCGCCGAGCGCTTCACCTACGATGTGCTCGACCGCCTGCAGCGTTATGAGTGCGAGGCGGACAAGGCCGAGCATTGCCCGCAGGACGCCCACGGCACGGCGGTCAAGGCCCAGGACTTCAGCTGGGACGCGCTGAGCAACCTGACCCGCTGCGTCACCACCGGCTTCGATGGCACGACGCAGACCGAGGAGCTGGCCTATGCGACCAGCGACCCGACCCGGCTGACGCGGATCACCCGCGGCCAGGACCAGCGCGCGCTGGCCTGGAACAGCAATGGCTACCTGACCGACGACGCTGACCACGGCAGGGAACACCGCTTTAGCTATAACGCCGCCGGCCAGCTCGACAAGGTCAGCGACAGCGCCGGCCAGTTGCTGGCCCGCTACGAGTACGACGGCAGCCAGCGCCTGGTGGCGCAGTACCTCAAGGGCGACGAAAGCACCCGTGAGCTGCGCTACAACGGCGATGAACTGATCGGCGAAATCCGCTATGACAAGGCCGGCAAGGTCAGCCAGACCACCAGCCTGTCCAGTGGGCTGGCCCAGTACGATGATAACGAGGTGCGTTGGCTGATCAACGACGCGAACGCGGGCGTCGCCGGGCAATTCAAGGACGGCGCGCTGGAGCTGGCACCGCTGCTGCCGTTCGGCGATGGCAAGGCGCTGGAAGGGCTGGTCGCCGGCTACAACGGCATGCGCCGCGACCCGCTTACCGGGCACTACCACGCCGGCAATGGCTACCGCAGTTATGACCCGACGCTGCGCCGTTATGCCCAGCCGGACTGGCTCAGCCCGTTCGGTGAAGGTGGGCTCAACGACTACGCCCACTGCCCGGACCCGATCAACCTACACGACCCCAGCGGGGCGATCATGCTCAGCCGCTGGGACCAGAATCACCAGCTGGCCACTTACGAACAGGCGCTGCAGGACACGCAGAAGATGAAGGTTGGCAGCCGCTGGCGGGACCTGGCGTTTTCGCTGACGTTGGCCGTGGCGGGCGGCGCGCTGACCGTTTTCAACGGGGGGCTGACGATGGCCATGCTGGCGTTCGTCACGGCGATGAGTGTGGCGTCGTTCGCTTTCGAAGTGGCGTCGGTATTGACGGAGGAATCCAACCCTGGATTGTCCAAGGCGCTGGGCATCGTCTCGGTTGTCACGGGGGCATTGAGTTGTCTGGGCTTCGCCGGGGTGATGAAGTCTGGCTTCAAAGGGCTACAGTTCGCGCACAAGGGGCCCAAGTTGATCGGAAACGGTGCCAAAGTGGGGAGCGCTGCATCGCGTGTTGGACGTGCAGGCTCACGCGTGGGAAGTGCAGGCTCTCGCGTTGGAAGCGCAGGTTCACGCGCTGGACGTGCAGGGCAGATTGCCGATAACGCGCTGGGGAGTCTTTATGTCCCTCGCACGGTGAGTGGTTTTATTGGCCCTCAAAACGTGGGCGCCCTGAGCCGCTTTAAGTACAACTACTTGGACCCCGCGGCGCAGTGGTTGGCTCGGAACGGCCTGAATGGCGCTCGGAAGCGGGCTTGGAGCTACCTGACAGCCCCCGTTGAAATTGCTGAACAACCCACGTCCACCTCGGGTTGGCTAGGGGGAATTGGCAATTATTTTCGCTCGTCGCTCGCGACACCCGGCACGTCGCGGCTCGGCTCGCTCGCAATTTACGTTACCAGCACGACGATTGAGTCCTACATTCTGTATTCGACGATCGACTCCAGCATAAGCCTGGCGCAGAAAAAAGAGGCTACGGTCAGTGCGAGGGGCGGGGGCGGTCATGAACCTGTCAAAGTGCCCAAGCTTCCGTCTTTGAGCATCGTGCAACACGACTTGCCAGTGGCCACGCACGGCGTGCGGTTCTGGTAGTGAGTGTGCCGAGGCCTGGCCATGGGGTACCTGACAAAAGTGCCAGTATCTGGGCGGTGGCAGGCGCAGTAGGCTTTTCCCGTACCCGCGTTTGGGCGCGGGGATAGCATCCACAGACAATGACATTGAGGATCGAAATCATGAGCACAGTAAAAACGGGCAAGCAAGGAACAGTGTGTCAACTCCATGCCACCCAGAAGTTCGGTTTCATCGAAGTCGAGGGCGATGAAGAGGGTGATCAGGTGTACCTGCCGCCCGCGGAGGCTGGGGACCTGAAGCTAAAGTCCAAGGTCAGGTTCAATATCAAGTTGGTGAATGGAGAATATCACGCCACTGATGTGGAGGAGATCAAGTAGGCCGAAGCGTACGCGACCGCGCCCAGCGCCAAGCAGCGAGGGTGCGGTCATTTGGCGGAGTGGCGCAACGCTGGCTGGCTTCGAACAGTACCTGGCACCCTCAATGCTTGTATATGAAGAAATTCCCCTGCTCGAGGCGGCGCTACGCAATTTCACCGCCGATCAAAGCGTGGCGGGCGGACAGCCGAAGGGCAGACGCCGCTGGAGCCTTACAGCGAGTGGCGTTGACAGGCGCATCTAAGGCGCGCTCAGCCGCCTTACGTCCACCACCGGCAGCCCACCGCGCCGCGCTGCCTCCAGGCCTTGCTCGCTGTCCTCGAACACCAGGCAGCGAGCAGGCGGCAGCCCCAGTCGCCGGGCGGCCTCTAGAGGGATAGCAGGATCAGGCTTGGCCTTGCCGACATCGTCGATGGTCACAATGGCGTCGAACAGCTCGGCCAAACCCAGGGCGGCCAGTGAGTTCAAGACAATCTCGCGTGATCCACTGGATGCCACCGCCATGGGCTTCACCCCGGCAAACCGCCTGGCGATGGCAGTCACCTGGCTGATCTCACGCACATGCCGGGAAAGGTTGGCCAGGTAGTGCTGGCGCATCGTCGCCACCACCCTGGGGCGATCCAGCGTGACCTGGTGGCTCTGTTCGAAATGCGTCATCAATTGCGTCTCGCAGAGCCCGCAGCGGGCGGCGTGCCATGCGCTGTCCATCCCCTTGCCAGACGCAGCGAAGCCCGCGCGCCAGGCGCTGGCGTAGGCGGGCAGGCTGTCGATCAGGGTGCCGTCGCAGTCGAAAATCAGGCCTTCGGCGGCCAGCAAGCGTGTTTCCAATGGGGTGTCGAGTGGGTGTTTCATAGCGCGTCGACCTGGCCGGGGTAGCGGGTTTGCAGCACCACGGCGAGGGCGTCCGGGCGCCAGAATTCCTGGTCGAACTCCACGGGCTGGCCGCGCTCGCCGAAGCTCAGGCGTTCCAGGTAGAAACTGCTCGAGCCTGGGGAGACTTGCAGCAGATCGGCCTGAAAGTCGTTCATCGTCTCAGGGTGCATGCACAACTCGCTGCGCGACTGCACGCGGCCGAAACGTTCGCGCAGCAGGGCGGTCAGCGAGGTGTTGAGGTCGGCGTCGAGCAAGCCGGGGCACCAGTCGGCAACCAGCACATTGCACTCGAGCAGCACCGGGCGTTGGTCCACGTAGCGACGGCGCTGCAGGTAAAACACCGGCTCCTCCGCATGCTCCAGGCCCATGCGCTTGGCCAGCCAGGCCCCGGCTGGGCGGCGCTCGGCTTGCAGGCACTCGGTGCGTGGCGTGCGGCCCTGGGTGGCGACGTACTCCATGAAGCCTGTGATGCCGGTTGGGTCGTAGCGGATGCGTGGGGGGCTGACGTACCAGCCGCGGCGGTCCTGGCGGTAGATGACGCCGTCGGTTTCCAGCAATTGCAGTGCCTGGCGCAGGGTCACCCGTGTGCAGCCGAAACGCTCGGCCAGGTCGCGCTCTGCGGGCAGCTTGCTGTCGGCGGGCAGGCAGCCTTTAGCCAGGTCACTGGCCAGTTGATCGCGGATACGCAGGTAATGGGGCTGGCTGGCGCGCCAAGTGGCCTGTGGCTGCGACTCGCTGACGAATGAGGTGCGAAACGGGTTCATGGCACTACCTCGGCGCCTGCAGGCAGGGGCTGTTGCTGGGCCAGCAGTTCGTTGCGCCAGGCCAGCAGGCCGTAGGCGGCCAATACCACGAAGCCGGCGTACAGGGCCGCCGTGAGTTGCAGGTCCTTGAACAGGAACAGCCCGACGTAGGCGCTGTCGAGCACGATCCACAGCCCCCAGCTGGCGACGTATTTGCGTGCCGCCCAGAAGCTGGCCACCAGGCTGAGCGAACTCAGCAGCGCGTCGATCCACGGCGCCGAGGCATCGGTGTAGCGCTGCATGACGGCGCCAAGCAGTACTGCGCCAGCAAGCCCCGCCGCCAGGCTGATGATGGCCTCGCGGCGCGGCAGGCGTTGCACGCCGACCTTGCCGGCGACGCTGTAACCCTGGCTCCAGCGCCACCAGCCGTAACCTTGCAGCACGGCGAAGACCAGTTGCAGCAGCATGTCGCAATACAGCTTCACGTCGAAGAATATCCAGGCGTAGAGCAGCACGGCGACCACGCTTACTGGCCAGCACCAGCGAATACGTTGGGTGGTCAGCCACACGCCGAGGATGTTGAACAGCACGGCGATGATTTCTAACGTTGACATGGGCGCCTCCTCGGCAGCGTCAGTACTGGGGCTTCAAGACCTTGTGCTTGAAGGCACGCTTCTGTTGTTCCGACAACCCTTCGCGCCCCTGATACGGCGCGCTGTACCAGCCGCCATAGGTGGGGTTGGGCAGCAGGAACCAGCGTTCACCCAGCCAGGCGAAGTAGGGGCGGGCCGCGTCGAGCTGGGCCTGCTGGCTGCCGCGGGTGGCCATGAAATCACCGATACTGTCGCCCAGCTGCATCAGCACCCGCGCCTGGGTCCCCACCCAATGACGGCGGCAGGTCTTGTCCGAACCGCTGGCCTGGCAACCGCCAATGGCGGTGCCGGCGGTGAGGATCTGGGCGCTGCTGTCGATGGGGAAGCCGGCGCGGCGCAGGTTTTCCAGGGTTGCCTGCTCCTGGCCTGGTGCTCGGTTGGTCAGGTAGTACGGCGTGATACCACGGCGCGCGGCGGCCTGCAGGAAGCCCACCGCGCCGGGCAGGGCAGGGGCCTTGGCGCGATCGACCCACTGGTACCAGGCGTCGTAGTCATAGGGGCGGTCATTGATGATCGAACGGGCGTTGAGCGGGACGTTATCCAGCAGGGTTTCGTCGATGTCGATGATCAGCGCCGGTGGCAAACCGTTTAGCGCGCGCGGTGCCTGTGCCAGCGCATCCCAGGCGGGGTCGGCCAAGGCCCTGTCGAGGTGCTGGGTGGCACTGGCATACACCTGGCGGAACAGCAGGTCGTGTTCCACCGACGTCTGGGTCCAGAGCACCGCATCGAGCTGGTCGTTAGCGGGCGGGTGCTGCTGGCAACCGGTGAGCAGCGTTGCCAGCAGGGTGGCGATCAGCGAGACGGACCGGGTCATGGCGATTCCTCAGAAATTCACGGTGGCGGACAGGCGAGCGGTGCGCGGCGCACCCTGGAACAGGTAGCCATCCCCCATGTACTCGCCCACATCACGCCAGTAGCGTTTGTCGAAGAGGTTGTCCACGGTCAGGCGCACTACGGTTTCGTAGCCTTCCAGGTCCAGGGTGTAGCGCGCCCCGGCATCGAACACCGTGTACCCGTCGACCTTCACGTTGCCGGCCTGGCTTGCATACTTGCTGGCGCTGTAGCGCAGGCCGCCGAGCAGGGCCAGGCCCTTGATGCTGGCGACACTGTAGTCGGCGTGCAGGCTGGCGCGCACGTTTGGCACGTTGATCGCCTGGTGCCCTTCGTAGCTGTCAGTGCCGCTGTCCTCGACCCGGGCGCGGATGGCCGCGGCACTGGCCGACACCTGCAACTGCTCGGTCAGGTGCCCGCTGGCGGACAGTTCGAGGCCGATGTTTTCCTGGTCGCCTTGCTGCACGTAGGTGAAGCTGCCGTCGCCATTGGGGCGTGAATACTGGTAGGCCTTGCTGATGCGAAACAGCGCGGCGCCGAGGCTCAAGCCCTGCCAGTCACGCTTGGCACCTACCTCCAGTTGCCGTGAAACCGTGGGCGGCAGGATCTCGTCGGCATTGGTGGTGAACCACGCCGCTTCGCCGCCCAGTGACAGGCCTTTGCTGTAGCTGGTGTACAGCGAGATGTCCGGGCGCGGTTTGTAGATCAGTGCCACGTTGGGCAGGAACTCCGAACGTTGGGTATGGCGCGTGGTGTTGCCGTCGATATCGAAGGTTTTTTCGTCCAGCCGCACCTGGCGGCCACCCAGAATGGCCTGCCAGTGTTCGCCGTAGCTCAGCCGGTCGCTGAAGAACAAGCCGTACTGGCGGCTGTCCAGGCGCCGGTAGGTGTGGCCCAGCGGTTCGCTGGTCGGCGCAAAGTCGGGTACCGGCTGGTAGATGTTGGCAGTGCCCACCCATTCGTTGACCGAGTCGCGGCGGTCGACGATACGGCGCAGGGCGCTGCTGCCGACGGTCAGCTCATGCTGCAAAGGGCCGCTGTCGAAGCGCCCGCTCAGTGCCGCCTGAAGCTCGTCGTTGCGGCGGGTATCGTCGGGGTTGCGGAAGTCGTAGACATCGTAGTCGCCCTCGGGGCTGAAGTAGTTGGGCACGGCTGAGCTGGCGCAGCTCGGGGCGCCATAGCAGCCCCAGGCGAAGGCGCTGTAGTCGTCGATCACCACCCGGCTGCGCGAAGCGCTCAAGTTGGCGGTCCAGTTGTCGTCGAAGCGGTACTCGAAGCGGCTGCCAAGGTTGAGCGAATCGATACCCACCGGTTTCGACCAGCGCTGGTCGGCCAGGCGGTCCTTGGGGTCGATGCCGCTGGGCACCACGCTACCACCGAGTAGCTGATAGCCCGGCACCGAGCGCTGTTCGCGGGTCTGGTACTCGGCATCCAGCTGCAGCAGGGCGGCATCGCTGAGGTTCCAGTCCACGGCCAGGGAGGCGAAATCGCGTTTGCCGTCCGAGTTGTCCACGTAGGAGCGTATGTCTTCGTGGGCGAAGTTGGCGCGCACGCCCAGGCGCTGCTCGCTGTCCAGCCAGCCGCCAAGGTCGGTGGCCACATAGCGCTCGCCTGATTCGTTGCTCGCGACGGTGACTGAACGTACGTTCTGCGGGCGCTTGGTGACGTAGTTGACCAGCCCGCCCGGCTCGGAAACGCCACTTTGCAACCCGGAAAGGCCTTTGAGCAGCTCGACCTGCTGTTTGTTTTCCAGCGCGACGTTCTGCTCGCCAGTGATGGTGCTGCCGTTGATCTTGTAGCTGTTGGCGGCGCTGAGGGAAAACCCGCGAACCACGAAGTTTTCGTAGTAACCGATCGGCGCATAGCTTTCGCCGGTCGAGGCGTCGTTGCTGAGCACGTCGCTGAGCAGCCTGGCCTGGCGGTCCTTGAGCAGTTGCTCGGTGAACACCGCAACCGAGGCTGGCGTATCGAGCAGTGGCGCTTCGCCCAGCCCCCCCACCGAGGCTGAGGTGGCTTGGTAGCTGTTGGCTTGGGCGCCCGTCACGGTGATGGCCTCCAGCAGGGTGCTGTCTGCCCAGCCCAGGGCCGGGTTCAATGACAGGCTCAGCAGCCCCAGCGCGAGGCCGTGGCGGTGTTGAAAAGACAAGGATGAAGCCATGAACGAACTCCTGGGTGACCAGCGGTGTGGCACCGAAAATCGGGTAAACCTGTGCTCGCGATGCCGCGCCTATGCAGCGGCGACAGCATCGTTGAGCGGGCGCTTGAAGGGGGTGTAACTTCAGGCCGGCGTTGCTCCGGTGGTCATTGGTAATGCAGGGTCAGCTGCCCATTCCTGCAGCGAGCCGTCATAGATCGAAACGCCCTGGCGCCCCAGGCGCGTCAGGGCCAGGGCAGTGGCGGCTGCGGAAATACCGCCGCCACAGTAGAGGACCAGTGGCTGGGTGCCTTCGACCAATGCTGGGCCGAGTGCGCGGGCCAATGCGTCGGGCGCCAGGTAGCGGCCCTGCTCGTCGAACAGTTGCCGCGCCGGTCGGTTGAGGCTGCCGGGGATATGGCCGCGTCGGGCATAGCGGGTCACCGCGCTGCCCTCGAACAGCCCCTTGGACAGCGCACACACCAGCGTGCCTGGCGCTTGTCCATCGAGTACGGCCAGCACGTCTTCGCGGTTTGCCCAGTACCCTGGATGGACGGTGAGCGACACTGGCGAACCCGCTACACCAGGCTGAGCTTGCTCACCGCGGGCCAAGGGCAGGTTGGCCTGGCGCCAGGCCTTCAGGCCGCCGTCGAGCACCGACGCGGCCACGCCCAGGCTACGCAGCATCCACCACAGGCGTGCAGCCCAAAAACCCTCATGCCGGTCGTAGACCACGATATGCCGTGCCTCGGCGATGCCCAGGCGTGCCAGCGCCGCGGCTGCCTCCGTCGGAGAAGGCAGGGCGAAGCTGTAGCTCGCTGCGGTGTCGGCCAGCTCGCGCGTCAGGTCGGCATGCCGCGCCGTCGGGATATGTTCGGCCAGCCAGGCCGCATGGCCACTGGCGACGCGGTAGTCGCCATCGAACTGGGCGGCGGCCAGTTCCACACTGGCGTCGAGCACCACCAGCCCCGGCTGTTGCAGGGCGTGGTGCAAGGCGTTGGGTGAAATGAGGATGTCGGGCATAGGGGCTCCTGTCAGCGCGCGCGTGCGATGCGGTGCAGATGATCGAGCAGGCGGGTGCCTTCGCTGTTGCCAAACCATTGGCCATGGCCGATCAAAAAATGGTGGTAGGCGATGTCGGCGTTGCTCCGGGACCCGACGATGCCTTGGAAGTAGTCGATTTCGGCGAGGGCGAAATCCACATGGACTAATGGCAGCAGCGCTTTGAGCGTGAGCAGGTCGGCCTGTGTCAGGGGCCGCTGGCTGTGGTAACCGGCCAGCAGTGCTTCGACGGCGTCGAGGTCGGCGGCGGCGCGCCCGCCTGCATCGAGTTCAAGCCAGGGAATGCAATTGCGTTCTACCGCAGTGGCCAGGTCGAACACGGCGAAAGTCCGGTCACTCAAGCCGAAATCAAGGACGCTGCGCACCTGCGTGGCGTCAGCCGATTCGTCCCACAGCAGGTTGGAGGCGTGCCAGTCGTTGTGGGTCCACAGCGCCGGCTGGTGCTGCAGCAGCGGCAGCAGGGCGCGGTGATGGGGCAGGTAGAGTTCGCTCAGGGCCTGCTGCCAGTGTTTGTCTGCGAGGTAGTGAGCCAGTGCGGGCTGCTGCGCCAAGGCCGTTTCGATGGACGACAGCGGCGCGTGGTGGCTGAAGAACCGCAGGTTGGCAATCAATACGGGCGTGCGTCGGGCGCCCGCAGTGAAGCCTTCGGCGGCCAGGTGCAGGCGAGCAAGGGCAACGCCCGCCGCATGGGCGTGCGGCAGGCTGAGGAAGGGTGTCCACGACAGCGCGTCACGGTACAGGTCGTGGCCCTGCGCGCAGGGCAGCACCTCGTAAGTCCATTCACCCAGGGCCACCACGCTGTCGCCGTTGCGGTCGAGCAACGGGGTGACAACGGGCGCGCCACGCTGTTCAAGGTGCTGAACGAAGCGGTGTTCTTCCAGCAGCCAGGCGGGCTGGCGGACACTGCGGTGGTGGCGTTTGACGAACAGCTCGCCCTGGTCTGTGCGCACCTGCGCGGCAGCCGAGAAGGGGCGGGGGCTGTGCCA
Source organism: Pseudomonas kermanshahensis (assembly GCF_014269205.2). Lineage (NCBI taxonomy): Bacteria > Pseudomonadati > Pseudomonadota > Gammaproteobacteria > Pseudomonadales > Pseudomonadaceae > Pseudomonas > Pseudomonas kermanshahensis. The sequence goes on along the minus strand of NZ_JABWRY020000001.1, from coordinate 3,177,160 downwards.
GTGCAGCGGGCCCACGGTGCCAAGCCGCGGGAAATGGCTCAGTACCGCTTCCACATCCACCTGAGTCAGCGCGGGCCAGTCGGCTTCTACTGGCTGCACGCCCATGCCATGGGCCATGCGCAAGGGCTTGTTCATGCCTGTGGCTCCGGCAGGTAACGGTTACTGGTGGCACCACGCCAAGCGTCGGCGTCGGCCAGTACGCCGTGGTGGTGCAGCCACTGGGCGTAGGGCGCGATCAATTCTTCGCGTTGCTGGCCCCAGCGCTGCTCATGCAGCCAAGTGGGTGCGATGTGCTGTAGCGATTGGCTGAGCAGCGCCCTCGGAAAGTAAGGGGTGGCGGCCTCATAGGCGCCCAACGCGCTTTGCGGGTCAGCG